>CAZNSK010000014.1:0-63316 GCA_964575505.1 uncultured Phaeodactylibacter sp. | reverse complement strand
GTACGCAGGCGCGCACGAGCGCGCGGCTAGAAATATTTCGTTCATAACCTCTATTGGTAAATCCGCACATTCGCACTGTTTTACAAGGGGTTTTACACTAATTTACAATGGAAACTGGCAGGGCAGCCCCCTTTCCGGATAGCTTTATGAAAAATAATTGACTAATCATGAAGCAACTGAAAATTGATTTTCCAGCTTTGATTTTGACGGGGCTGCTATTCCTCGGCGCGGCTTGCAGCCCGTCTTCAACTCCCGCTGAAACCGAAACCGGCAGAGCGGTATTCACCAGTGCAGGCAAGAGTGCCATTGCAAGCGGTAAAGGCTGTTCGGCCAGCTACGGTCTGGAAGAAGCCTATTATGCAGCCCTCGGGCAACAGAAACCTGAAGACATGCAAATCGCCGAGTACGTGCGCCGCATCTTTCAGGACAAAAAAGGGCACCTCTGGTTTGGCACCAACCAATTTGGCGTGTGCCGGTATGACGGCCAACAGCTCAGGTATTTTTCGACAGCGGAGGGCCTTGGCGGGACGCAGGTCACCGGGATGATGGAAGACCAGCAGGGGCAACTCTGGCTCACCACCAACGGGGGCGTTTCAGTATACGATGGCGAGACATTCACCACGTATACGAAGCAGGATGGTTTGCCTAGCAACTGGGCCTGGAGCATCCTGGAAGACCGAAGCGGTCAAATCTGGTTCAGCTCTGAAGGTTATGGGCTATACCGTTACGATGGCATCAAGCTGCGGAATTACAACGAATTGGATGGGCTGGGTGTACCGGCGGTTCAGGAAGTATTCGAAGACCGCATGGGCCGCGTTTGGGCCGGTGGTGGCGGTGGCCTGTACCGGCTGGATGGCCGCCGCTTTACCAATGTGAAGAAAGGAGGCCCGTGGGATAATTGTTAGCCTGTAATTCAGGAACGGACAGGTTCCTTCCGATCAGCAGGAACCTGTCCAAACATGCACTTAGACCTTACCGCAGTTCCTCAAACCGCCACTGCTTTCCATCGTGGTCGGTGAAGGAAACGATACCATATTCGAAATTAAAGTACACATCAGAAGTGGGGTTGAAATAATTATTCCAAATCACCTCGTTGAACGTCCGGCCGAGCAGCTCAATTTCCGGAATGGGCTCGTTATTCGCCGGCTTGAGGCAAAGAAAAAGCTAAATCTTCTTTCTCAAGAGCTTTTGCTACCCATTTTCGTGGAAAACTGAGTTTGATGCGTTTGCCCTGGTAATCCGCTGAACAGGGCTGTTAAGTGGTGACAGTTTAGTAAGGCCTGTAGGCTGAGCTATATTGACAAATAGCGTCAAATATTTATTTATAGTTGTGTTTTTCGCGAGTTGCCAAAAAGAAGCGGCTCAACCCGAAACAGGGCAGGGCTACAGAGACTTCCGGATGATCAGCTCAAAAGCATTTCTGACCTGTCTGCGTTCCTCTTTCAGGATGAGTTCGGCAGCGTTGATCCCAAGTTGTTTGAAATCCGTGGTCATTACGGTGATGCCATCAAGCAGCACTTCCTTCAGGGGGTGGTCATTATAGGATAAGATACCAATTTCCCGGCCCACCTTCAGCCCGGACGCCCGGATTTTTTGGACCAGGGTAACCAAATCTTCCTCCATCATGGTGATATAGGCCTCTCCGGCACAGAGGGGTTCTTCCCCAATATCAGGCACCAGTTTGCCTTTGAAGCCGCGTTCAATGGCGAAGCGCTGGAAACCCTTGATAATTTCCCGGGGCTGATAGCTGTGCTTAGGGAAAATCAGCTTAAGGGTTTCATACTTGTCAAGCAGATCGCCCGCTTGAGATAGCGCCTGGTAAATATTGTCTTCAAAATCCTGGTACACGCAAGCCACATTCCCCTGAATGCCCGGCAGGCACTTGTCCAGCAGCAGTAATTGCTCAGGCGGGATTTGGTTAATAACGGCTTGCGCATCGCAAAACTGGGTGTAGAAGTGCGGTATGATGACGAAATAAGTATACCCTTCCAGGTTTTCTTCGATCAGCTGCCGGAACAGGCTGAAGTCATTGTGGTAGACCTTAAAGTCAATCCGGGCCCGGTGCCCAATACGCTGTACAAACTCGTCGTAGATGATCTTTTTCTGGGCACTCAGCTTGTTGAAGAGCAGCAAAATCCGCTGCTCGGGCGGGCGCTCGCTGTTCTTGATAAAAAAGCCCTTGCCATGCACGGCTTCTACCAGCCCCTCCCGGATCAGCTCCCGGTAGGCTTTTTCAACTGTATCCCGGGATACATTGCAGTTGGAGCTTAGGTAATTGATGGATGGGAGCTTGTCCCCGTCGGGTAAAGTGCAGTTCTTGATGCCTGCCATCAGGTAGTTAGCAATTTGGAGGTACTTGGGCACGCGCGAATTGTGGTTGATGGATTGTAGCTGCACCATGGCGATAGAATTTGATTTGGACTTGCCTTAAAGATACCGGGAGGACGGGTTGGGAAAGTGAATTATTATTGCAAAAGGGTACGCTATTTTTACAGTTGCCATATTTTATTCGTATTCAGGAGAGTGCAGCACATTTTATTGGTTTTGCCAGTCTACTTTAAAGTTCAAGACTGTGTTGGGATTTTGGTCTTTTAGTCGAAAACTAGCAATTTTTTGGTTAGACGAGGTACGGAAACCGGAGTCCGTACGGATGAGGATTTTCGGGACGAAGTATAAGCAAAAAAGTGTAGTTTGCAGACCGATTACTAAAGTCCCAACACAGTCTCTAAATAAAGCAAATGCGCAATAACTGTTTTTGGATACTTTACTGCCTTTTCATCGCGGGCACACTGCCTGCGCAGAACCTGCTGAAGCCACAGTGGAAGTTCTCCACCGGCGACCAACCCGCCTGGTCTGATCCCGATTTCGATGATGAGGAATGGCGGACCTTGCTCCACGGCAGCCTCTGGGAAAAGCAAGGGGTGGGCAATTACAATGGGTTTGCCTGGTACCGCCAAACGGTGGAAGTGCCGCAGGCCTTAGCGGCTCAGGCTAAAAAACAAGGCGGGCTGATCCTTTCCCTGGGCAAAATCGACGATGCCGACGAAACTTTCTGGAATGGCGAATTGCTGGGCGCAACGGGCCAGATGCCGCCGGACTACAAAGGGGCTTACGATGTAGAGCGTGTTTATTGGGTGCCTTTTCGCCAAATCCGCTTTGGGGCCGAGCAGGTAGTCGCCATCCGGGTCTACGACCATGAGGGGGGCGGCGGCCTTTATGCGGGAGCGGTGAGTTTGCGGGTCCCGGGCATGAAGGATTTGCTGCAAATCGAGGCAGGGGGCCTCCCGCACGACCACGTCTTCGGGCAAGCCGAGCCGGTCACCTTTGCGGTAAACCTGGAGAATGGGTTTTCCGAAGACCTGAAGGGGAGCCTGACCATTCTGGTGCATTCTGATTTTGGCAACCGCATCCTGGAAAAGGCGGTGCCCGTTGATTTGAAACAAGGTGAAAAACAAACCCTTCGGCAAAGCTTCGGCGTATTGCCGCCCGGCTTTTACGAAGTCAATCTGCTATTTGAAAGCAACTTTGACAATAAGAAAGCCGCGTTCAGTCTGGGGGTAGCGCCCACAGTCATTGCATCGCCCCTCGACCGCCCGGCCGACTTTGAGGATTACTGGGGCCGCGCCCGCCGAGAATTAGCGGCAGTCGACCCTCAGTTCGAGATGCACCGGATCGATTCCCTCTCCGATGCCCGCAAAGCCACCTATCTGGTAGAGATGCGCTCCCTGGGCAATATCCGGGTGCGGGGCTGGTACCATCAACCGCTGAGCCCCGGGCCGCACCCTGCCGTGCTCGAAGTGCAGGGCTACAGCAGTGCCCGACAGCCCAATCAGGGCTACCAGGAAGGCGATATGGCTTCCTTTGTGCTCAATATCCGGGGGCATGGCAATAGCCGTGACCACGTCAATCCGGGATTCCCGGGCTATCTGCAGCACCACCTTGAGGATAAGGAGCTGTACATCTACCGAGGGGCTTACATGGACTGCCTGCGGGCGCTGGACTTCCTCTTTTCCCGCCCGGAAATAGATACTACCCGGGTCGCAGTGATGGGCGGAAGCCAGGGTGGGGCACTGAGCTTTGCCACTGCCGCCCTCGACCCCGAGCGGATCGCCCTGTGCGCGCCTAGTGTACCGTTTTTATCTGACTTCCGGGACTACTTTAAGGTGGGGGCCTGGCCAGGCAGTGAGTTTACCCAGTACGTAGCCAATAACCCATCGGTAGGCTGGGAGGGCGTCTACGAAACCCTAAGCTATATCGACATCAAAAATTTAGCGCCCTGGGTGAAAGCGCCGGTTTTTATGGGAGTGGGGCTGCTGGACACCACCTGCCCGCCCCATATTAATTTTGCCGCTTACAACCAGTTGAGCGTGGACAAGTCGTATGTGATTTACCCCAATGCCGGGCACGGCCTGCCGGCGGTGCACGGGGAGCGGCGTATAGCCTGGATTAAGCAACATTTTGGGTTAGAATAAAATCAAAAGCTATGGTACGCATCTCATCATTGCTGCTCTTGCTGCTCCCGTTTTGGAGCTTCCAGACGCTGAACCGGGCTTCCTCAGCCCCCGGCAAAACGGTGGTTACTATTGAAGGCGAGGCCATTCATATCAACGGCCAGCCCACCTATCCCGGGCGGTACTGGGAGGGCCATAAAATTGAAGGCTTATTGTTCAATTCCCGTATGGTGCAGGGCATCTTTGACGACCTCAACCCGTCTACCCGTGCTCAGTTTCACTATCCGGATACCGATACCTGGGACCCCGAGCGCAATACCAATGAATTCGTTGCGGCCATGCCTGCCTGGCGCGATCACGGCGTACTGGGGTTTACCATCAATATGCAGGGTGGCAGCCCCATCGGCTATGGCAACCGGGAGTGGCGCAACTCCGCTTTTGAGGCCAATGGCGAACTCCGCCCAGCCTATATGGCCCGCTTGAAACGCATCCTCGACCGGGCGGATGAATTGGGGATGGTGCCTATAGTGGGGTATTTCTACTTTGGCCAGGACCAGTACCTCAAGGACGAAGCTGCTGTGCTCAATGCCACGGATAAAGCTACAAATTGGCTGCTTGAACAGGGCTACCGCAATGTGCTGGTGGAGATCAATAATGAGTGCAATGTGCGCTACGACCACCCCGTCCTTCAGCCAGACAATGTACACCGGCTGATTCAGCGGGTGCAGGCTCAATCCCGCGATGGCCACCGCTTGCTCGTCAGCACGAGTTACGGCGGGGGGCACCGTGCCCAAGCCCAATGTTGCAGCAGCAGCGGATTTTATACTCATCCACGGGAATGGAGTGAATGACCCCAACCGCATTTCGGAAATGGTGGCGCAGACCCGGGCCCTGAAAGAATATACCCCCAAACCTATCCTGTTCAACGAGGATGACCACTACAACTACGATGCTAATAACTACAACCTGTTGGCAGCTATCAAAGCCTACGCTTCCTGGGGGTATTTCGATTTTCGGCGAAAGGGCGAAGGCTTTGAAGAAGGGTTTCAAAGCGTACCGGTAGATTGGTCGATCGGTTCCGAACGCAAACGCGCTTTTTTTCGCAAGGTTAAGGAAATAACGGGCCACTAATCCACCCGCTCCACCACGAGCAGCCAATCCTGCCCTGGCCCCGAACTGGGCGGCTGGAAAGCCGGCTGTTTTGCTTTTCCGACCTCCTTCAAAGCCGTCAGCTCCCCCGTACGTGGGTCGAACCACTGATAGTTGAACGGCCCGGTGCCCAACTGCTGCAGGTCTACCTTCAGAGGCTGCCCCAGAGGCGAGTAAGCATAGGCGTAAGAACCATCAGAAGCTACCGATGCCATCATTTTTTCGTGGCCTTTACCGGGGTCGTTCAGCAGAAAATCCGGCCGGGGTTCCAGTAGCTGGAAATTACGGGATTCAAACAGTGCGCGCAGATAGCCCATCTGCGCCGCGCCGGGGTGGGAGAGGGCGGTTTTCCAATCGGAGCGGGGGTAGACATTTGGCTTGCGGCCGTATTCGTACATCTGCCAGATGTTGTTGTTGCCATAGGTATGGCCGCAGGCTCCGGAGAGCATAGACCAGTAAGCGGCCTTGCGCACGTCGTAGTCGTCAAACCAGCCCATTTTGAAGACGGTATCCGCATACTGCGGCGCAAGGGTGTAGGGGCTGGGCATAGGGCTGGCTTCCCAAAACCGTTTTGGGATATCCTCGTAGCAGGGCTCCCCATCCAGGCTGGGCTTCGTGGGCTTCAGGGCCCGGTCTTGTTCGTTGACCAGCCACCGGCTGGCGGGGTCCTCTCCGTGGCCGGATTGGTGCATGTTGAAATCCAGCCAATCTGCTTGGTGGAAAAAGTCGGAAGAACTCGTGCCCCCCTGCGGGTGGTAGGTCATCAGGTGGTTGCCGCCATCACCGGCTTCCAGCCCCTCTGCCATAGCATTCCAGATCGCGCGGTGTTTTTCGGTCTTTACTTTCCGGTCGCCGCCCAGTATCCAAATGATGGGTTTGTTTTGGTAGCGCTGGCCCAGGAACTGCCCGAACGCAAAGGCATTGTCCGGGGTGAAGATTTCCGGGCCGACGCCCCATTCCAGATTGACCTTATCCCCCCAGGTGGGAAGCATGCCGATGTAAAGCCCTAATCGTTCCGCCAAATTGACGATGTAGTCCACATGCTCGAAATAACCTTCTGCCGGGCGGTTGGGGTCAAGGTTTTCAAGCGGGACATCCCCGTACGGATTCGGGATAAATAATCCGTCAATTTCTGCCAGAACCACCGCCTGAATGACATTGAACCCTTTCTCAGCCCGGTCTTTAAGATAGATGGAGGCTTCCTCCCGGTCAAGCCGGTGGAACAGCTCCCAAGCCGTATCGCCCATATAAAAGAAGGGGGCACCGGTTTCTGTTTCCAGGAAACGCCCGTTTTCAGTGACCCGAAGCTTCGGCAGCTTTGGGCGCGGCAACTCCCGGTAGCCGATCAGTTGAATGCCCTGTTCTTCAATGGCAGCTTTAACGATAGGGTGCGTCAGCAAATCCAGGTCTTGTTGTCGGTTGCGGGCTACGGCAGACTTGCCAACTAAATTCACCGCTTTTTGCTCCGGTGTGTCATGGGCGGGATGGGTGACCATCATGTAAGTGCCTGGGGCTGCCTGCTCCAGCGCATGTGCCAACAGTTGGGCCTGCCTGTCTATGCTCAAACTCCGGTCGTTTTTGAAGGGTAAGCGTATTACGTCGTAATCTTCGGTGAAAATATCAAGCCCATAGTCTTCCCCCAACTTACGGAAAAGCTGTTGAGAAGCTTCATTCATACTCAATGCGCCCATGTGAGCAGTCATGTGGGAGGTTTGGGGCAGGTGCTTTAATACGAGCTCAATTTGTGCCCGGAGTTCCTGTTCCACTTCTTCTAATTTCCAATTATGCTCCTGCAGGGTACTGCCCTCCGGGAAATTGGCGTTGGGCCAGATCGCCCGGTAGAAGTAACCATCCCCGTCGGTCAGGCTAGGGGCAAGGGTCAGGGGCCGCCACCGGATGTTTTCCCACTCGCTCGTCAGCGTGAGGTGGATGCCAATGTCTTTATCCGATGCCCGGGCAACTTCCACGGCTTCCATAAACCAAGGGGAGGGGGCCATAATTTCCATGGTGGTTGCAATCCCATCGGCGCAGGCTGCCTGAATACCGGTATTGGCCGAATGAGTATACCCCAGGTCATCGGCGCGGACGATAAGGCGTACCGCAGCGCCGTCCATTTGCGCACGGAGCGCTGCACTGAGCAAAATCAGCGCTGCGGTTACGAGGGTCAGCTGTTTCATAAAAAGGTACCGTTTTGTTTACCCACAAAAAGGGGAACCTTCCAACAAGTCAGGTTCCTTAATCTCTCAAAAAAGCGCACTATTTTCCCGGTTTTGAAAAATACAAGGCACATAATTCAAAATAGTGTACCTGAGCTGTAGGCGGTAAGCAGATATTGGTTGCAAAGTTTCATATACTAAATGGTGGGAGCAGCCCACATCCAAAGTGGGCTGCTCCATATTTGTGCTTATGAGCAAAATGGAAGACAACTTCAATGACCGGCTGGCCCGCCTTCAGGCGGCTCATCAGGAACTAATTTACCGGCCCAACCGCCCCGAGGCCTTGGGCAACGGCATTTTTAAACGCTACGAGCATCCGGTGCTCAGCGCTGCACATGCCCCATTGACTTGGCGCTACGACCTCAACCCGGCAACCAACCCTTACTTAATGGAACGCCAGGGTGTGAATGCCGCTTTCAACCCCGGCGCCATTTATCTGGATGGAAAGTACCTGCTAGCGGTACGTACAGAAGGAGCAGACCGTAAATCATTCTTTGCCATCGCTGAAAGCCCGAATGGCATCGACCGCTTTCAATTCTGGGATTACCCGGTGCAGATGCCGGAGACCGAAGACCCGGACGTGAATGTGTACGATATCCGGTTGACGCAGCACGAAGATGGCTGGATCTACGGCTTGTTTTGTACCGAACGCAAAGACCCGGACGCTCCTGAGGGGGATACTTCGGCAGCGGTAGCCAACTGCGGTATCGCCCGCACCCGTGACCTGAAATCATGGGAACGCCTGCCTGACTTGATCACCTACAGCGGGCAGCAGCGTAATGTGGTCTTGCACCCGGAATATATTGATGGGAAATATGGGCTCTATACCCGCCCGCAGGACGGATTTATCAGCGTGGGAAGCGGTGGCGGTATCGGTTGGGGGCTTACCGATAGTATGGAAAATGCTGAGGTAAAAGAAGAGGTTATTCTCGATAATAAGGTTTACCACACAGTTAAGGAATTGAAAAATGGGCTTGGCCCATCGCCTATCAAGACAAAAGAAGGGTGGCTGCACCTGGCACACGGTGTACGGAATACTGCAGCGGGCTTGCGGTATGTGCTCTATATGTTTATGACGGACCTTCAGGATCCAACCAAAATTACTCATCTGCCCGGCGGTTACTTTCTGGCACCGGAAGGGCAGGAGCGGGTAGGGGATGTCTCTAATGTCGTTTTTGTAAATGGCTGGATTGTGAATGAACGCGACGAGGTCTTCATCTACTACGCCTCCTCGGATACCCGGGTGCATGTGGCAACCAGCACTGTTGAGCAGCTGGTCGACTATGTAAAAAACACCCCTGAGGATGGATTGCGATCTGCGGCCAGCGTGGCTGCACGTACGGCGCTGATCCGGAAAAACATGGAGTACTTAAAGCAGTAAAGGTTATGCCCAATAAGTCTTTTACGATTCGTACTTGCTTAATATTGGCAGCAGCCTGGCTATGGTTAAGCCCCGTTTCGTCTCCAGGCCAACCTGGCTTGCCCACCTACACCATTACCGGTGAGGTGTTGAATGAGGTAGACAACCGCATCTTTGGAGGTTTCTTTGAGAAAGCCACCTGGAATGGCGAAATCGGCAGTGATGCCGCCATAAGCCTTCAAACCGGTGAGGTTTTTCCTGAAGTGAAGGGTTTTATGAATTGGATGCAAATCCCACTGTTGCGGTATCCCGGAGGGACTGCCGTGGATTATTATCCCTGGTATTATCTTATCGATTCTATGCCGGGACACCACAATAGCCGGCCGCCCAATCTCCACTATCAGGATTTATCTAAGCCGGATGCGGTCACCTCAGATGGACGGATGGGGCTGCATGAGTATATCCGCCTTTGTAAAGCGTTGAGTATTGAGCCGCATTTAGTGGTCAACTTGGGGCACGCTTTCTATGGAAAACTGCCCATTCATCAAGCTGCACAGGAGCTGGGTGCCAATCTGGTCGCCTACTGCAATGACACTACCGGCTACTGGGCTGAACTCCGTGCCGCCAACGGGGACACAGCGCCCTTCGGAGTGAAATACTTCCAAATTGGCAACGAAACCTGGCTGTTCCGTGGGTTGCGTGGGCAGCCCTTCACGCCCGCCCGCCTGCATCACTACACCAATACAGTAGAAGCTTACGCCCGGGCGATGAAAGCAGCTGACCCCTCCATTATTCTGATTATCGATGGGGTGCGCGGAATCGGCGAGGAAGTGCTCAAGCGCTGCGGGGAGTTGATCAGCTTCCAGGTATTCCACTCGTATAGCCCCTGGGGTATTCACCGCATTCTAAAGGACGGCAATGAACTTCCGGCTGCTACAGTAAGCCCTCAGGCCGTTTGGCAGGCGCTGGCCACGGCACCCCGGATTGATACCCTCACCGGATTATCTACGTTGGACGATTGGGTGCTTCGCCATGCTTCCAAACCCGTAGCCCTTACCGAATGGAACCTCAACTGCTGGTTTGCGGGGGGCGCCCAGGCGGCACAGCCGGACAATGAGCACCTGGCGTACGGTATCGGAGCCGCAAGTTACCTCCACGCCATCCTGAGGCGCTCGGAGCGTATTAAACTCGCTAATCAATCCATGCTGGTAGGTACGGGCTGGGGCATCACCGGCATAAGGGTAGACACTACTGAGCGGGTGCGCCCTCAAATGTTCCCAACGGCTATGGTCACTGGCTTGTACGCCCGCCACCATGGCCCGCTGCTTATGGAGGTGGAGGCTTCCGGCGTTATCTACTATGCTCAACCCTTGCAGCTGACCAATATTCAGCCGGCCAGCCGGGTGGCAGAGCAGGATATTGTGGTGACGGCTGATGAAAGCAGCTACTACGTGCATGTTCTGAGCCGCTCCTTTGACGCTGAGCGGCAAATTCGTTTGGTATTCCCGGAGCGGGTGGCATCCCGCTACCGGCAGTGGCTGCTGTCTGACCGGGTGGAGGGCAGCCGCAGCCCTTACGCCGCTATCGAGGAACTGCAATATCAGGGGGCAGGCCAAGCAACTGTTGTTGCCGTGCCGCCCCGCATTGTTTCTGTTTTTGAGTTTAAAAAACAGCCATGAGACCTTTACTATTAGCTGCCGGGCTGGCCCTGTCGTGTTTTTGCTGTGAAAGCCAGCCGGAGGCTGCTTCCTCTCCCGCTGCTCCGAACATTGTGCTGCTGTTGGCCGATGACCTGGGGTATAACGACCTATCCGCCTACCGTTTGGCCCATTTGGATACGAGTGCGCAGGTGCCGACTTGCCAGACGCCCTACCTCGATACTCTGTCGGCACAGGGCGTACGCTTTACCCAATTTTATACTGGTGCTGCGGTTTGTTCCCCCTCCCGGGCGGCTTTGCTCACCGGGCGCAATGCGACCAGGGTGGGTATCTACAACTGGATACCAGGCAATAACCCCATGCATCTGAGAGATTCAGAAACAACCCTCGCCGAAATGCTGAATACAGCGGGTTACCGCTCGGGCCATTTCGGCAAATGGCACATGACCTCTGAGGGGACAGATCAGCCTCTGCCCATGGAGCAAGGGTTTGAGCATGCTTTTTACGCCTTCAACAACGCAAAGCCCTCTCATGAAAATCCGGTCAACTACTTTCGCAACGGCGCACCGGTGGGGCCTTTGCAGGGGTACGCCTGCCACCTGGTAGCCGATGAAGCACTGGGGTGGCTGGATACGGTACGGGGCTCCGGGCAGCCATTCTTCCTGAATGTCTGGTTCAATGAACCGCATGAGAAAGTAGCGGCACCGGATTCCCTGAAGCGCCGGCACCCTTACAATTCTGCCTACTACGGTGCCATCGAAAACATGGATGCGGCTATACTGCTGGGGTACGAAACGCAGCCCCTGCCGTACCGGGAAGACTATGATCAGCGGGCAACCGCCAATTTGCAGCCGGAACCGGATGCTCCCCCCTGGTCGATGTGGGGTTTTCAGCCCGCGCATCAGGCCTACCTTCAAAATCAGGAGGCCCAAACTTTTGAATTGTATAATATTATGCAGGACCCCAGCCAGAAAACGGACGTGTCAAGCCAGTACCCGGGCCACACCGGCCGTATGAAAGCGCGGGCGCTGCAATTGAAAGACGAAATGATCCGCGATGGCGGCAATTGGTATGCAACAGACAACTAAATGGATAATGGCCTTAGCCCTTAGCGTAGCATTGCTGGGCATTGGGCGGGCGCAAGAAATGGATTTCCGGCCCTGGGGGTGGAATACCTGGGACAACCGAAGCGTGCTTCATCACGTGCTGCTGCCGGATGGGTTGGCGGTACAGTTGCAGCTGGTCGATACCGTTTCGGGTGACATCCTGCAGTACGCTTTTACCGGTAATAAAGTGGAAGGCACGGAGCAGGTCCGCACCCTGGCGCACACCCCCGATGGCAGTTATACCGCCTTGCAGCTGGAATGGCGCCGTTTCCGCCTGCAAGTGCATACGCTGGCCGACGGGGCAGATTTGTACCTGAAAATTGTGCCCGAGAAGAGTGCATTTAATCCCGGCTATATTCGGGTAGAACCTGTGTTTATGTACGGGCGGAACGGAGAGATTGGTAAGCAAGAGACGGGTTGGGCTATTCAAACTGCTTACCGGAAGCTCGAACTGGCCCCAATAAACCTGACCGGCAATTGGGTAGGGAACGCACTGGATTTATCGCTTCAACAACCCTTCTGGATTTCCACGCAGGCCCTACTGGTTCAGCAGGCTAATGCCAGGCTGGCCGCTGCCCAAACGGCTTACTGGGAACGGCGGGAGCAATACGGCGCAGCCGGCACCTCCTGGCACATCATACAAAATGCAGTCAACTGGAACGTTGTCTATGATCCCGTACTCGACCGGGCGGTGACCCCGGTCGCCCGCACCTGGAGCTATGGCTGGGGGCAAAGGCAGGAAGGCGGATTTGTGCAGTTCTGCTGGGACAACTTCTTCGTTGCTTATATGCATGCTTTGGAAAGCCGGGCTTTGGCTTTCAATGAAGTAGAACAGCTTACTCGTTTAATAGACACCTTGGGTTTTGTGCCCAATTACGCCGGGCCAGGCGCAGAGTACAGCCGGGACCGTTCTCAGCCGCCGGTAGGTAGCATCATGGTCAAGGAGGTCTTTAAGCTCCACCCCGATACCGCTTTTTTGGCCGCGCATTTTGATCGCCTCCTGCGGTGGAACCGCTGGTGGGAGGCCGAACGGGCTGTAGACGGGTACCTGGCCTGGGGCTCCAATGCCTACGCCCCCGCGAAGAACAAACGGCAAGCCACCCAACACAACCACGCTGCGGCCTCCAATGAATCCGGCCTGGATAATACGCCCATGTACGATGGCGTCCCCTTTGATACGGCAAGGAACGTGCTTATGCAAGCGGATGTGGGGCTGATGAGCCTGTACATTGCGGATTGCGATGCCCTGGCCGAAATGGCCGCCGTGCTGGGCCAGGAAGCGGCCCGGCAGGAGCTGGAAAACCGCGCCGGGCGTTACCGGTCCAAGCTCCGCACCTTCTGGCACGAACCCACCGGCCTTTTCCTCAATAAGCGGCTGGACACCGGCGACTGGTCTTTTCGGTTAGGCCCTACTCACTTTTATCCTTTACTGGCAAAAGCAGCAACGCCCAAACAAGCTGAGCGAATGATCAATGAGCACTTTTATAATCCGGAGGAATTCTGGGGCGACTATATCCTGCCTTCTGCTGCTCGCAACGACACTGCTTACACCGCCCGCGATTACTGGAGAGGAAGCATCTGGGCACCAATGAATTTTTTAACCTATCTGGGGCTTCGCAACTATCACCTTCAGGAAGCCCGGGCAGATTTGGCTAGCCGCTCCTTAAAACTGCTAGTAAAAAACTGGGAAGCGCAGGGCTGGGTACTGGAGAACTACCATGCTGAAACTGGTGGTTATCCGGGGTATCGAAGTGAATACTTTTATCATTGGGGTGCTTTGCTGGGCATGATCAATTTGATTGAAAAAGAAGCCATAATACCTCCGGAGCGCACACTTCAGAATCCATAATTTTAGCAAATGCAGCCCGAAGGGTGAAATCCCAATACAGTCTAAAATCTGGCTCAATCAAGTAAGAGGCCTTAGACTGGAACGGGTAACTATACAAGGAGCGGACTTTAGCGGTCAATACAACAAGCAGGGCAGCGCCGCTCTTCCGCCACGGCGCGGCTAATCGCAACCTGTTGGACTCATACGTGAAAATAGTGGACTATTGTAGGCAGTGGGCGGGCTACTTTTAGCATGGTGTAGTTCATCTCACCACAGAAGCCTATCGGCTTTTAGGTGATTACTCAAGAAATTGGAAAAACATGAAGCATTTTTACCTCGTACTCCTGTTGCTCCCTTCGCTAATTACAGCCCAGAACCTGCAAAGCCTGCACCTCCAGGAACCTGATTCCCTGATTCCTCATTTGCTGCGCAGTGCCGACTTTTGGAAAAACTCCGTAGACTGGGAAGATGGCGGGTTTTACACGGAAGTGGAACAAGATGGCAGCCCGGAGCGGACCGACCGGAAATCCTTCACACAGTGCTCCCGCCACGCTTACGGCTTTTCCCGTGCCTTTATGGTGAGTGGCGATGAGACTTACCTCGATTATGCCGAGCACGCCATCCAGTTTGTTTATGATCATGGCTGGGACCAGGCTAATGGCGGCTGGTACTTCAGCAGCGATAAACTCGGCAACCCCTCTCCGCCTTACGGTGCAGGCTGGAACCCCAATGAGAGCAAGTGGTCCTTTCAGCAGCACTACAGCGTTTTGGGCATCGGGGCCATGGCGGAAGCTACCCGCGACCCCTTGCACACCGAATGGCTGGACCAGGCAGCGTATTTCAACGACAGCCTGTTGTGGGATGACCGCCCCGCTTACTATGGATACTACCACGATGCGAATGAGGATTGGAGCAACCCCCATGGCAAAGGCTTCACGGCAACGGTAGATGCGATCACCACCTGGGTGCTGACCAAAGCCCTGCTGTCAGATGCACCGGAGGATGAAGACCGCCTGCTGGCCGTGGCGGATAATATCATGGACCACCTTTACGAAAGTATGTTTTTGCCGCAGGTTAACTTTGGCTTTGCGGAGTCGTACAGCTCGAATTGGGAGCTAAACACCAACTCCCAGGGCGGCTCCACCGGCCATGTGATCAAGACCGCCTGGTGCCTGGCGCGGGCTTATATGATTGACCCGGACCCGGCCTACCTTGAAGCTGCTCAGTATATGATCGATGATATGATGTACAACGGAGGCTATGACTACAACAATGGCGGCCTATTTACCGGCTACAATTGGGTGACCGGTGCGGTAACCCAGGAAAAAGATTACTGGATGCTCGAGCAGGGCGTTACCGGCGGGCTGATCAATTACTACCTGGCTACCGACAGCATAGACCGGGAGCTCAATCTGGGCATGGCAGATGGGTGCATGAAGTTTTTTATGGGCCATCTGGTCGATCCTGTTTATGGTGAAATTTTTTCTCAGACCAACGCAGCGGGCGGTGTCATTAATAATGATAAATCAGACCCTTTCAAAGGCGGGTACCACAATATTGAGCTGGCCTACCTGGCCTACGTTTATAGCAAGCTGTTTGTGCACGATGAGGCGGTCACCCTTTACTACCGCTTCGGCGCAGAACCGGAGGCGAGAAGTTATAAAATGACGCCGGTGGCGGTGCCAGACGAAGCGCTTTCGATTTCGAACGTTCTCCTGAATGGCGAAGCTTATGCCGATTTTGACCCAGATAGCCGGGTGCTGAACCTGCCTGCGGGGACGGGCGGGGTTTTTGAGGTAACTTATAATATGGAAGCCTTTGTGGACACTGAAGCAGCGCCCCTGCAGGCGGAGGTGACTGTATTTCCCAACCCAATGCGTGCTCATATCCTTATTCAGGGGCTTTCCGGCCTCGGGTCGGTGGAGCTGTACAACGTCAACGGCCAATTGGTCAGGTCGTTCGAGGGCGTCGGCAACGGGCAGCGCCTGTCTGTAGCGTCTTTGCAACCCGGCACTTATATGGCCATTATCCGGGCCGGCGGCCAGGTTAACAGGCAAATACTGCTAAAGCCCTAAATTGGGAAAATGACAAAAATCATCCCGTTCAAGCCTTTTTGATTTCATCCGGCAAGTCCGCAACCCATCATTGGCTAACCCTTTGTCAATGATGGGTTTTTAAATGCACCCCAGCCAGCATAGTGAGCAGATTGGGCAACCATTTTTTGGGGAATTGGAAGTTGGGCGGCACTTCAGGCAAAATTTTGGTGTGGATGTGAAATTTTGTTTTGTATATTAGGCTTAACCAATACTAGCGATTTGCTTGATACCTCCTAACCTAACCAAAGGGTTCATAATGAACTTCAAATTTACCACCTGTACACTTCTCGCCTTGGCCTGCACCCTTATGCTAAGGGGGCAGATGCAAAATATCCGTTTTGAGCGTTTGAACAAAGAGGACGGGCTCAGCCATTCCCTTGTCAATAGCATAGTCCAGGATGACATGGGCTACATCTGGATTGGCACGCAGGATGGCCTCAACCGCTATGACGGCTATGAATTCAAGGTTTACCGCCCCGGGCTGGGTAAGAACGACTTGCTTTACCAGTGGGTAACTCGGTTGTTTAAAGATAGCCACGGCGACATTTGGATGCGGTACAATAAAGCAGGGCTTACCCGGTACAATCCCCGCAAGGAAACTTTCGAGACCTACCTGCACGACCCGAAGGACCCACACACTCCAAGCAGCGACTTTATTAATCCGCAGCTCCAGAACAATCGCAATATTCTGCACGAAGATGCCTGTGGGGAGTTGTGGCTGGCTACCGACAAGGGCCTCAACCGCTACCGCCGGGCAACCGATGACTTTGAGCGTATTTTGCTGAAGGGCCTGGATGGCGTTCCCAGCCAACCGCTTATCACTTTTATTGAGTCAGCGCCAGACGGCACGCTCTACCTGGGCACGTATTATGGCCTTATCCGATATTTTCCAGCTACAGGCAGCGCTCAGCGGCTGCTGGTTACAGATCAGGCTACGGAGGATTTCATCACCAGCATTCACTGTGACTATCTTGGTAACATATGGGCAGGCACTCGCCAGAATGGTTTATTCCATCTGGAGTTGGAGGAGTCTGGGCAACTCTGCCGTCAGCAGCACTTCCTCCAGCGTTTTTTCAGTACCCCCGGTCAGGAAGAAGTCTGTGTGTACCGCATTTTCGAAGACGCTGCCGGCAAGCTTTGGTTTGGCGTGACCGGAGGGCTGTTCCGCCTTTCAGACGCCAGTCGCCCTTCGCCTTCCGGTATGCTAAAGCTACCCCTGGGAGAAGTGGGGGAAAGTATCTCTCACATCATGCAGGATAGCCGCGGAAAAGTATGGGTAGCGCCAGGGTTCCTGAATGGCTTGTTTAGTATCGACACGCTTACCTTGCAGGTCCAGCGCTTTCAGCACGATTCGGAAGATGAAACCAGCCTTGGCCCCAACGACATCAACGACATTTTCGAAGATGACAAAGGGGTGCTGTGGTTGGCGCATGAGAAAGGAGGCTTGTCCAGGGCTAATCTCTACAATAAGCAGTTTTGCCACCTCAACCAAGCCAATAGCTTCACCGCTGGCATGCCCCATAACGATATCTACGGTATTTACAAAGACCAGAAAGAAGGGCTGTGGCTGGGCACTTACAATGGCCTGTACCGCAAAGACCTCCGCACTGGCCAGGAGCGGGTCTTTAGGCCCATCCCCAAACAGTTTAACCACACCTACACGGTAGATACTGCGCCGGCTGGCCGGCTGGCGGGCACTATTGAAGAGGGGAAAGACGGTAACATCTGGTTCGGCTTTTTTGATTACAAGATCAGCGCTTATGACCTCAAAACCGGGCAGTTCAGGAATTATCAGCACCACCCGGACGGCTCCAATACCTTCCGCATTTGGTCTATGCGGGACATTTGCCAGGCGCAGGACGGCAGTATCTATTTTGCGGGTACCAACTTTGGGCTTTGCCGGCTTCAGCCGGGGCAGCAAGGGTTCGAGTACTTTGAAATGGATGAAAATGACCCCGCCTCCATATCAGACAATTGGCTGTACCGCCTCTACGAAGATGAGGAGGGCATCATTTGGATAGGCACCTCCCGCGGCGGACTTAACCGCTTTGACCCTAAAACGGAGGCCTTCAAGGTTTATCAGCACGATGTTAATGACCGCACTTCGCTGCCCGGCAACACCGTCAAATGCATCCTCGAACGCGAAAACCACTCCGGGAAAAAATACCTCTGGCTTGGCACAGAGAACGGCCTCAGCCGCTTCGACCGGGAATCAGAGACTTTCAAAACCTATTATTCTGAAGACGGTTTGTTCAGCAACGTTGTCCATGGCCTGTTGGAGGACGGCCACGGGCGGTTATGGATCAGCACCAATGGCGGGATTTCCTGTTTCGACCCGGCTACCGGCCAATTTGCCAATTACACCAAGGAAGATGGGTTGCAGGATAACGAGTTTAATGAGGGGGCCTACTTCAAGGACAGTGAAGGCTGGCTTTATTTCGGCGGTGTTAATGGCGTGACCCTTTTCCACCCCGACAGCCTGAGCCCCAACCCATTTCTGCCGGAGCTCACCATTACCGAGCTGGAAATTGACAACAAACGCATTAACCCCGGCGATACGGTTGGAGGGCGCGTCGTCCTTGAGCACTCCATCGGGTATCAGGATCAGATTACGCTTATGCCGCAAGACCGGATTGTTGCCTTTTCTTTTGCGGCTTTTCACTTTGCTGCTTCCTCTAAAATCCGCTACCGGTACCGTCTCATGCCCTTCGAAACAGGCTGGACCGAAGTGGATGCCAGCAAGCGGCGGATCAGTTATACGAATATCCCGCCCGGCAGCTACGAGCTGCAGTTGGAATGTACTGGTATTGATGGCCAGTGGGGGGCGGATGCCCGCACCCTGCACGTAGAAGTCCTTCCGCCATTTTGGAAAACCAACTGGTTCAGGGCCCTGCTAATGGCTTTAATCCTGCTGACTATCCTGGCTACCATTCACATTCGCACCCGGGTGCTTGCCCACCAAAAGCGGCTGCTGACCCGGGAAGTCAGTGTGCGTACCAAAGCATTGAAGCATAAATCGGATCAGCTCCGCCGCACCAATCAAGTGCTCAAAGAGCGGCAGGTGCAAATAGAAGAGCGCAACCTGCAGATCGCAGAGCAACGCGATAACCTCGAAATCCGCAACCAAATGCTGGAAGCGCAAAAACAGGAAATTCAGCGCATGGCCGAACTGCTGCACGAGTCTGACCAGTCCAAACTCAATTTCTTTACCAATATTTCTCATGAATTCCGTACCCCCCTGACGCTGATCATCGGACAGACGGAGGAACTGCTGGACCGAGCCGATTACGAAGAAACTGACCGGATAAGGAAGGAACTGAAACTCATTTACCGCAACGAAAAGCGACTGTACCGGCTCATCAATCAACTACTCGAAATCCGCCACTTGGAATCCGGGCAGATGCAGCTGAAGCCTCAGCGCCAAAACGTAGTCGCCTTTGCCCGGGAGTTAATGGACCTTTTCCAGCCGGTGGCGGACCGCAGGGGTATTCAACTCCAGTTGGAGGCCAGCCATTCTGAAATATATATGGATTTTGATGGCGATAAGCTGGAAAAAATCCTTTACAATCTGCTGTCAAATGCCTTCAAACACACAGAAACCGGCGGTAGCATAAGCGTTCGGCTCCAACATCTATTGGCCCGGCAACGACTGGCGCTGAAAGTAATCAATACAGGCGAGCCGCTAAGTGAAGCAGATGCCTCTCGTATCTTTGACCGCTTTTACCACACCAGTAATGGCAAAGGCGAGCTTAGCACCGGCATCGGCCTGGCCCTGGTGAAAGACTTGGTCAATCTCCATAATGGAGAGGTCGAGGTGCAACGCCTGCCGGAAGGCACTTGCTTTCAGGTCTGCCTGCCTATCGGCCAGGCCACTGCCGTTCAGCCAACCGAAGCGGCCCGGGGCAGCTTAAACTTCTCCCGGTCGATGATTGAGCAAATTCAAGAGGCTGCCGATACACCGCCAACTGCCGCCAAGCAGCAAGCTGGCAAGCAGGGTAATCATTTGCCGTTGCTGCTGATCGTTGAAGACAACCCCGATATGCGCACCATGCTCAAAAACCAGATGAGCCATAAGTATGCCGTGCTGACGGCTTCGGATGGCAATGCTGGCCTTAAGATTGCCTTTAAGCATATCCCGGATCTGATTCTGAGTGATGTCATGATGCCGGAAATGGACGGGTACGAAATGACGCGTATCCTCAAGGAAGATCAACGTACTTGCCATATCCCTATTCTCTTACTGACTGCCAAAGTGGACCTGGATGATCAAATCACCGGCCTGGAGAGTGGTGCAGACGACTACCTGATCAAGCCGTTTAATTTACAGGCCCTTCACCTCAAGCTGGGTAATATGGTGGAAACACGGCAAGCGCTGATTAAAAGCGTGGGCGACAGCGTGCCGCTCATCCCGGACCACGTGGATGTTAAAACCATCGACCAGGATCTGCTGGCCAGAATTGTGGAGGTTATCGAAGAAAACCTGGATGATACTACCCTTAACGGCGACCGCCTTGCGATGGCTGTGGGGATGAGCAAAGGCAACCTCTACCGGAAGCTCAAGGCCATTTCGGGTATGACGGTGAATATCTTTATCCGGACGGTCCGGTTGAAAATTGCTGCCCAATTACTGAAGAAAGGGCAGTATAATATCGCAGAAGTCGCTTATTCGGTTGGCTTTGACAACCCCAAGTACTTCTCTGTCTGCTTTAAGGAACTGTTTGGCCAAACGCCAAGGGCCTATATGAATTCCAGCGCGGAAAAAGTATAGCCGCTGCTTTCCCATTGATTGATAAAAAAAGCACCCCAAATTCAGGCAGCTGCCTGAATTTGGGGTGTCTCTATTTAGGATGTAAAGCGCATCCAGTTGATGCAGCTTTATCCAACCCAGTTATCTACTGCACGAAAATCTTACCAACTACGGTTTGGTCGGTTTTGATGATTTGCAAGATGTAAGTGCCTTTGGCAAATTGGCGAAGGTCGATATCCAAGCTCGCATTATCCACATCCTGCTCAAACAGCGTAGCGCCATTGGTGCTCATAATGCGGACGTGCTGCAGCTGCTCCTGCCCCCGGATAAACAGCGTTTTATCCGCTGGAACGGGGAAGACCTCAATGCCCGCTTCCTGGAAGGAAGTTACGCTTGATGGCAGAGAAACATCCACTTCGAAGGTCTTGGTAATGCTGGTCAGCCCGCTGGAAATCCGTACCGTCATTGGCACTACGCCTTCCGTGTCTTCAATTGGCGTAAAGGTAATGGTGCCTGTGCCACCGCTTACCGCACTGGCTTCCGGCTCAGGGATGATGAACGCCTCCCCGCTGATTACCTCCAGGTTGATATCGTCCATTTCGCCATTGAACTGGATATTCTCCACATCTACCTGGTAGGAACTGCCATCCGAAACCACTTCCTGGTCTGGAATATCATCAGCTGTGAAGCTTGGGCTCTCTAAAATCTCATCCGTAACCAATGTAGTGATACTGTAAGGCGGAAGAATCATCCGGTTGTCCGCTGAACGGTCGCCCTCCATGAAGTAACTGCGGGCAATAGACTGGAAATACTGCAGCTCTTCTGGCAATGCACCGTTGATGTCCCATTGAACACCTAATGCACGGTCACCCGAATTAACCGCTACAATCGCCGTAGTGCCATCTGGACGAATACCCGCATTGACAATAAGATCGTCCTCATTGGACTCGATAGCCATCATTTGCGTACCTGGCCGGAAGTATCGGTAGTAGTGCTTTGCAGCGAAGTACTTGACCGTTTTTCTCCGGCCCCTGTAGTATCCAAAACGCGCACCATCGTCACTATTGCCTGACTGTAGCGTCCAGTAAACCCATCCCTGAGTCTCCCCTTTGCTCAGGCCCAGGCCAATCGCACCGGCAACACGCATAGCACCTTCCTGATGATTATCCGGTTCTCCGCTCGTTTCCGTCATCCACAATTCCTTAGGGCCACCTTCGGCTTCGGTATAGTCTCGTGACTGGTCTTTCATGGTAATCCACTCTTCTCCGCCGAGGTTGCCTACGCCGACGCCATCGGAAGCATAGCCGTGGGTAGCGATAATATCCACGTACTGAGAAGCCGTTGGATGGGCTTTGAGGGCATCCATATAGGCTAGCATACTGTAGCCATTGACTCCCTGGTCAAAGTTCTGCTCCGGCATAAACAGCTTGGCTGTTACCCCCAGCTCTTCAAATTTCGGACCGACAACAGCGACCACTTCGGCAAACCTTTCCGGGCTGAGAATGGCAGAGTTGTAAAACTGCGAATAAGCGGGTTCATTCTGCGGGCAAATGGCGTACACTTCTACGCCCGTTTTTGCCTTGACTGCCAGCCACCAGGCGGCGAGGAACTCTGCGTACTCTTCGTACATTTCCGGGCGCACTTTATTGTCGGTACCGCCCCAGGCTGGCGCACTGTTCTGCGGCCCGCCAATTTCCGAAAGGGAGTACTTCATCCAATAAGGAGGTGACCAGGCCGTTGCGATGACTTTCCAGTCTTCTACACCCGCGGCCTCAAAAGCTTCCTTGTACCTCTCGATACCGGGGTGAATGTAATCGAAATCCAGCGCATCGTAGTTCACAACACTGGGGTTGTCATTGTCATTCACCGGCTCGAACTCGGGCTCAATCTCTACCCGGATAATGCTCAGCCCCATATCATTTACCGCTTCCTCGGCTAAGTCCCCGCTGCGGTCATAGAAAGCACCAAAGCCCTGTATGGTCTGGAGTTCCGTAGAAGGATCAAGCGTTAAATTAGCCTGATTGATCAGTTTGGGATCAATGACGCGGACATTGAAGGTAGAAGTGGCTGGAATATCCACTCCAGTACCTGAGACTTCCACGGTAATATTGCTAGACCCCGTTTCGCCAGTAGGGATAAAGGTCATCGTTGCCTGTCCGTCTGTGACATCGGAGAAACTGATTTCCCCAAGTTCAGGGTTGGAATTCTCAGTGATGGAAAGCACTGGCGGGTTATCGTTACCAGACCTGATGCCGGTAAGGGCCACTTCCCGTTCTTCATCACTTGTTGTAATCCATTGTTGTGAGATACCGTCAATGGAGGCCACTACACTACTCGCACCGGTGAGTTCCGTCACTTCGGAGCCAATCCTTAGGTCGCGGATGAAGTAATCACCTGCTACCCAGGGGAAGAGGCTACCGGCTTTGCCACCTTCAATGTGGAGGTGAAGCCGTACAATCCGTGCGCTGTTGAGCGGAACCTGTTGGGCCGTATGGAACATCTGATTCGTAAAATCAACCGTAATACGGTGCCATTCTCCATCAGCAGGGATGGTTTGAATAGTTGTGGCAGGTGTGGCCCCTGTTGTGTATCGCCCTTCGTTGTCCCAAAGATACACATTATAGTCGGAGTTGCCTGGGCCATCATCCCGAACTACCCTTGCTTCGAAAGTGACGTAAGGGTAATCTGTCAGGTTGAGTTCGTTTTCAAACTGGTAGCCCTGTCCGTTCCAGTTCCGCTTGTTTTCCGTGAAGGTACCTCTCCAGGCTTCTCCGCCCTGGCCATCATCGACAATAGCCTGAGAAGAACCATCGTCGGTGTCTATTGTCCATTGGCTGTCATCATAAACCGCAACTTCACCTGTAATGGGCTCGGGGATAATATCAATCGGAAAAGCTGTGGTGATAGATTGGTCCCCGTTATTCACCCCATCGATGCCTCCATCGTCTGACACCGTCAGCGTGAGTTCTACCGAGCCGGTGGTGTCTGGTGTATAGGTAAGTGTCGCCTGCCCGTTCTCCACCGGGCTGATCGTGAAGTCGGCGGCTTCCAGGATATCCGGGTTAGAGCTGGCAATGTCAATGGTCAGGTTTTCCGACCCGTCCCCTCCATCAGAAAGCCCGGTTAGCGTAAGCTGAGTTTGTTCATTGACGAAGACTTGCTGGTCTTCCACCTCACCGATAGTAGGTGGGGCGTTCAAGGATTCAAATACCTCGACCATGAAGGTTTGAGTATTGGACAGTTCCTCATCACCCGCCCCGTCGGTGAGGGTCAGCGTGACTGTCACCGGCCCGCTTACTCCTGCTGGCGGTGAGAGGCTGACGGTACCGTTGCGCTCACGCTGAGTAAAGTTTGCGTCCCCGCTTTCAGAAAGAATAGTGGGGTGGGGAAGAATCCCTTCATCTGAAGAGGTCAGGGCCACCGCGACTACCTGAGCCGCTTCGGCATTGCCGTCGTCGATGGAAGTAAGTGTAAAGGTGGTGGTTTCCCCAGCCACAATTTCCTGGTCGGCAGGCAGGTCAGCCACCGGGGGCTCGTTGCCCTTCACAGCTACAGTGAATGGCTGGCTGCGGGTATTGGCCCCATCCGTAGCGGAAAAAGTGACCAGGGCTTCCCCTTTTTGATCGGCTACCGGCCTGTACACAATTGTGCCCGTTGCGCCGTCGTAGGTTGCTTCGATGCTATCCGCCGGCAAGAGGGCTTCGTTGGCGCTCGTCACTTCCAAACCTGTAATGTTAGCGCTCAGGTCAGAAAGCACAATCGTTTGGGCAGGTGACCCAATGTAACAAGACTGGTCATCAATTGCATTAAAGTGGATGCCAGTTGGTGTGGCGGTACTGCCGATCATAAGCTGATCGATCAGCAAGGTGCCTTCGTAAACAGTAGCCCGGCGGGTACCGGAAAACTGCCAGCCATTAGGGATAAATTCGATAGCAACCACCCGGTCTAAATTGAACTGGTCGTTACCTTCGAATTCATATTCGTACCATACATAGGGGGCTACATCTTCAATGGTGCGCCGGACGACATCGCTGGCGTTGCCGTCTGCATCAATAAGGCGCACATCGAAATTAAGAGCGCGGTCGGTCTGCGCCTCAATCATAAGGTAGGGGTTCTCCGAAATATTCAGCTCAGCTGGCAGGGTGAAACGTCCAAATATCACTTCCGCCTGGCCTTTGTTCATATCGATCTGCAACAAGCTGTTGTCCTGGCTGTAGCTGTAGAACTTCGGGGCTGACCATAAGCCGGTCTCATCCTGGTCATCGTAATGCGTGGTGTAACTTTTGTTGTCAAATACCAGCAATTCAAAAGTTTGAGTAACGGAGAGAGGCGGGTCCCCATCATCGGTTACCGTCACGGTAATCTCCGTGGAGCCAAAAACACCGTCTACCAAGTCTAGTTCGAGGTCAGCAGAAAGGTTGGCAACATCGCCCACAGTGATGTTTTCGTCGGGCAGCATAGCTTGATTGCTGGACGTGGCGGTAATGGTGAGGTTTTGAGTGCCATCATCCCCGTCGGTAAGGCCTACGAGCGGGATGGTGACGATTTCCAGGGCCTGAGTTGGGGTGAGCGCTACATCCTGAATGGGGTTCAGGGTAGGGTAGAAGTGGCTGCCCGGGAAAGCGGCTTTGCCCAGGGCATAGTCATCCATAGTGAATAAGCCCTGAATGCTATTGCCGCCCTGCTGAAAACCACCCGGGTCAATCTGGATTTCCCGAATCTTGGAACAGTCGAACCCATCGGGCGCATTGGCGAAAAGGTCGGTGAAGTCGTAAGTGTAGGTAGCATACTGTCCGTCCCCGGTAATGGTCTGGGTGACATTGCCTACAGAAATACCATCATCGGGGCCAATGCTCTTGATGTTCAGGCGCCAGTCGGTGGCCGCTACCGCATCGGTTTTTAGCCGGAAACTTACAAACGGGTATTGGCAAAGGTTGAGATCGGATTCATCACCCCAAAAGTCCTGGAAAAACCACCAGGCTTGCTTGTTCAGGTCAATTTCAAGTTCTTCGTCCCCATTGATGGAAAGGTCCGCCAAATCACCGGGGATAGTGGCGAATTCAGTATTTCCGGTGGAGAAGTCGTTTAGATAGGAATCATTAACGACGATTGGCCCAACCGGGGCTGCAGCCTGCCCAATCGCGTAGTCGTCCATATAAAAGAGGGTGCCTGGCATAAAATTACCGGCAGGAATGAAACCGGGGATATCCATTTTGACTTCCGCCAGCTCGGCGCAGTCAATATCGCCGATGACATCCGTAAAATCGAATACATACTCATGGTACTCCCCGTCCCCGATGAGGTCTCCGTTGAGCCAGGGGGTATCCATTTCTCCGCCTCTGAGCTGAATCCGGATGCCAACAGCGGTGTCGGTTTTCATTTTAAACCGGACGAAGGGGTGGTCGCAGATGTTCAGCCGGTCTGCCGGCGGCCAGAAATTCTGTATAAAGTACCACTCCGTCTTGTTGTTGGTAATGACGAGCTCGTCATTCTCGAAGGAAAAGGCATAGGGGGTGGTCCCGTCGGAGTGTTCTGGCAGTATGGAAGCCATAATGACTCCATTAGCTCCGCCGGTGAAATCGTTGAAATAGGTGTTTTCCTGCCCCTGAAGAAGGGGCGGCCCCATCAATATCCCTGCCATGAGCAGCAATAAATAGGTTGTTCTACGCATCATACATTAATTTTTTTTAGGAGATAAGGATTATGTGTTCGCTGGCGCTTTTGAATACTAAATGGCTGTTGGGTTTTTGACCATATGAAAAAATAAAAATGCGCAATAGCGCTTAGATCATTACCTAAGTTCTGAAATTCAGGCCAGAGAGGTGTCCTGATCAGTGCTGCGGATTATAGGGTGCTATGCCAGTTTTGGCAGGCCAAGGGCGGAAGTGTCCTGCCGGGTGCTGGCCAGGCTTTATAGCCAAAACACTACTTTTAGGGCAAAAACCATGAGAAACCGATTGGCGTTATTGCTTCTGGCCCTGTGGGTGCTGTCCTGCGGGGAGCAGGCTGAGCAGGCGGATGCGGAAAGTGCCCAGCCGCCCAATATTCTCTTTGCGATTGCGGATGATGCTTCCTACCCCCATTTTAGCGCCTACGGTTGCGATTGGGTGCATACTCCGAGCTTTGACCGGGTAGCGGAAGAAGGCTTGCTGTTTACCCGGGCCTATACGCCCAATGCCAAGTGTGCACCTTCCCGGTCCTGTATTATCACCGGGCGCAATAGCTGGCAGTTGAAAGAAGCTGCGAACCATTGGCCTTACTTTCCGCCCCAATTCAAGTCCTACGCTGAAGCTTTGGCCGAAAAAGGGTATTTCGTAGGCAAGACTGGCAAAGGGTGGGCACCGGGTGTGGCATTGGATTCGAGCGGGCAAAAGCGGGATTTAGTAGGAGTAGATTTTTCCCGGCTGAAAACGGTTCCGCCCACCGCCCAGATTTCTGATAATGACTACGCCGCTAACTTTGATGCTTTTCTGGAGCAGAAGCCGGAGGGCAAACCGTTCTGCTTTTGGTACGGCAGTACAGAACCTCACCGGGCTTACGAATACGGATCGGGCGCTGAATTGACCGGCCGCCAACCCCGTGCCATCCGTGAAGTCCCAGCCTACTGGCCCGATAATGATACGGTGCGCAATGATATGCTGGATTACGCATTGGAAATTGAGTATTTCGATCAGCACTTGGGCAGGATGCTGCAAGCGCTGGAACAAAGAGGGCTACTGGAAAATACGCTGGTCGTGGTTACCTCCGACAATGGCATGCCCTTCCCACGTGCCAAGGCCAACAGCTACGAAATCGCTAACCATATGCCATTGGCCATCCGCTGGGCAAAGGGCATTCCGCAACCCGGCCGGCAGGTGGATGCCCTGGTCAGCTTCATCGACTTTGCGCCTACCTTTCTGGCCGTGGCGGGCCTGGAACCGGCGGCCTCTGGCATGTCTCCCATTACGGGTCAAAGTTTGTTGCCGCTCCTCGAAAAAGAATCACCGGATTGGCCCAGGGATTATATCCTTATGGGCAAAGAGCGGCACGATGTAGGCCGACCCGATGATGTGGGGTATCCGATTCGGACCATTTTGCAAGACAGCTTTTTGCTGATCCGCAACCTGCGCCCAGAGCGCTGGCCGGCAGGGCCGCCCCAAACCGGCTACCTGGCTACCGATGGGGGTGCCACCAAAACCCAGGTGCTGGACAGCCGGGTAGAAGCGCCGGAAGCGCCTTACTGGGATTGGTGCTTCGGCAAACGCCCGGGGGTGGAGCTCTACGATTTACGGTCCGGTCCGGATTGTGTCCGCAACCTGGCTGGGCAGCCCGCTTTTCAGGAGCGGCAGCAGCGTATGGAAGCTCAGCTTTGGGAAGCCCTGCGGGCGGAGGGGGACCCCCGTGCCCGGGGAGAGGGTGCCCAGTTTGATACCTATCGTTATTCTAACGAAAAAGACCGGGATTTCTACAACCGCATGATGCGGGGAGCGCCCGTCGAAGCTGGCTGGGTGGAGCCCACCGATTTTGAACCTGATTTTCCAAACCGGCAGTAAATTCAGACAGCTTATGCGATACGCCCTGCTTGCCATTACTATGCTCCTGCTCGTGCCGGCGCTTCAAGCCCAAAACCCGATATCCCCTCCCGGCCTCTACCTTGCCGACCCCTCCGCCCGGATTTTCGGAGACGGCCGGCTCTACCTGTATGCCTCCCAGGATGAGCGCTGCGATTATTACTGTTCCCGCCGCTACTCCTTGCTCAGTACCGCTGATTTGAAATCTTGGGAGGTGCACGCTGATGTATTTCATTCCGCCGGCCCGGAGGATGAAGTGGAAGGGAGCGATGCCCTGCTCTTCGCGCCCGATGCTGCCTTTATTAACAGGCAGTACCACCTTTATTACTGCATGCCTGACCCGGAGCACAGTGAAGGCGTAGCCACCGCCGATAGCCCGGTGGGCCCCTTCATCGGTGGACGAAGAATGGAATTGGGCGGCTATGATCAGATTGACCCCGCCGTATTCATCGATGACGATGGGCAAACCTATTACCTCTGGGGGCAGTTTTCCCTCAAAATGGCCCGCCTGAACCCAGATGGCCGTACCCTCGACTTGTCGACGATACAGGATAGCGTGCTCACCGAATCTGAACACTTTTTCCACGAAGGGGCCTACCTGGTTAAGCGCGATAGCCTGTACTATCTGGTTTACGCCGACCTCAGCCGTGCGGATAAACCGACTTGTATTGGCTACGCGACAAGCAAGAGCCCTATGGGCCCCTACACTTACGGGGGCGTCATCGTAGATAACCGGCAGTGCAACCCCGGCAATTGGAATAACCACGGGTCTATAGCCGAATTTAATGGGCAGTGGTATGTATTCTATCACCGCTCCACTCATGGCTGCAAGAAGATGCGCAAGGCCTGTGTGGAGCCGATATCCTTCACTCCGGAAGGGCATATCCCGGAGGTGCCGATGACCACACAGGGTGCTTTGCCGCCATTGCCTGCCAGAGATACGCTTTCTGCGGCCAGAGCTTGTTTGCTATTCGGGGAGGTCCGGGTGGTGCAATCGGGCGAGCGCTCTGAGGTGCTTTCCAATTTCGGCAATGGCGACAAGGCGGCTTTCAAATACCTAAAATTTGATGCAGAACTGAAACAGGCCACCATCCGCCTGAAACAAGGCGAAAAAGGGGGGCAAATCCGGCTACTCCTCGATCAGCCCTGGCATCAGGAAATTGCCCGGTTTGACCTGCCAGAAGGGCATCCCGGATGGCATACGCTTTCGGTAGATTTGAGCAGTCCTGCTGCCGGGGAGCGGGCTCTGTGGTTGCTGGTGTACGGAACAGATGCGGTGGAGGCTATTGACTGGGTTGTTTTTGAGTAACAGTAGCCTGCTTTGGAAATTCCACCCAGCCATCTTCAGGGCCGAAGGCGCCGATGTAGGTGGGGCATTCAGCGTTGAATGCCCCGGAGGTATCTATAGCGGCCCCGGCTTCGAGCAGGGCGCTTCCGGAAGTAAGCCTGAAATCGCCAGCTTCGGGATTCCGTAACACTGCATCCGTTAGCACCTGTAACCCGGATGCCCGGTAGGAGCGCCAGGGCGCATTTTCGGGCAAATCAAAAATTGAGCTGGGCGACTTCAGGTCGGTGTAGTTGTTGTAAAACCTGATCCGGCTATCTTCAGGATCCCCGGGGTATACCAGGGCCAGGGCATAGTCGCGGGGTTGCAGAATCAGGTTATTGGCGACGGTGATGTCTTCTACTTTGCCGCTTACAGTCCGCCCGGCTTTGCCCCCTCCACTGGGAAAAGAAATGGCGATGCCCCCGGCCGGGCCCGTATTGCTGTCCAGGTAGCCGTTGCGCCAGGCCGTGTTGTTGTAAACGGCTATGTGGTGCAGGTCCGCGTCGGAGTCCCCCCAGGCACCCGTTATGCTGTGGGGGTTCCAGGCACAGTCGTAGGAAAGGTTATGGTGTATTTTGACGTAAGCGCCTTCGCCTCCGCCCTCGGTGCCGATACCTACCCCGGAGCCCACCCGGACAGCAATATTGTGGTCGAGCTCGATATGTTGCTGTGTTCCATATCCATTTGGCGCAATGCCCCAGGCCCAGGGTCGGTTGTGGGCATCGTGGACGTAATTGTGGTGGACGCGCAGTTGGTCCACATCGCCATCGATAAGAAAAGTCTCCTTATCTGCCCAGGCGATTTCGTTGTAGCCCACTTCAATATTGGAGAAGTGTGCTCCGTCTATGCCTTCCATGGGAGGCTTGCGCGAGCGTTCACCACGGGCCGCATTGATCTCCGGCATATACAAAGGTTGGTTGGGGTTGATAAAGGTGGAACCTCCGGTATCCAACACCAAAGGGGCACTACCGGCCTCTTCCAGCCGGGTTGGCCCCATAAGAATGCTGGTCGGGCGGATGAGCGTATTGCCAATGACCTTGCCTTTATTGATATGAGCAAACCGGATGCCCGGCGAAAAAGTCAGATAAACGGAGTTGTAGAGCAGGGCAATATTTTCCCCGTACTCTGCGCCAATGCCCCGGGCACGGGAATGCTGCAGGTGGAGGTTCTTGAGTACGAAATGCTGGCAGTGGTCAATGCTAAACATAGCCTGGTCCAGGTTCAACCAGCCTTTTCCAGTCCCAAATGGGTTCCTGCCGTAGGTGAGCTGCGTTTCTTTGAAGTCGAACCGGGCGGTTTCTCCCGGCCAGCCGATGACTGCTGTAGGTTGAGCAGCCGTGGCCTTCAGGCTATCAAAAATAATCGGCTGGGTGCAATGGTAATCGCCGCCCCGCACGTAGATCTGGCTGCCGGGTGGGATGGCCGCAGCAGCGTGGTGCAGCGTTGCCCAGGGTTGGTCAAAGCTGCCCGCTTCATCATCATTGCCCCAGGGAGCTACAAAAAAAGCAGGGGTGCTTCGAGCCCGTTCTGCTGCGGCAAGCCCGTAGATGTGCAGGCGGCTTCCGCTGGCGAGGCTATCGGGAATGACCACCTTAACTGCTGTGATTTTTGCGGCCGGCCATGGGTTGGGAACGGCCATGGCGTAGCGCACCTGATAAGTATGGTTAGAGTCAGCGGAGGGCCCAGCCTGGCTAACTTCGGCAAAGGGCAAGTGGTAAATGAAGCCATCTGTTTCGTTCCACCAGTCCCGCGTCTGGCCGCTGACCGATTCGCCGTAGCGGAGGGCTATCGGCAAACGGCGCCCATTTGTGTAAGCGGCCTCCAGGACAGCCACCGTTGGCCGGGTGGGGAGCGGGCCGCCAGAGGAGCGGGCTTCTTCACAGGCTGTTTTCCATGCGGCTACCCCTTGGCCTGGCTGCAGGCTCATCTCAATCCGGGCGGCTTCAGCAGGTTGAGGCAGCTGTTTGGAAAAAGGCTGCCCGGGCTCGACTATGGCTAGTGGCTCATCAGCGGAAAGGGATGATGGGGAGCCACAACTGGCTGTAATAATAGCGATTAGGGTGAAAGAGAGGGCGAACTGCCGGAACAGGGAAGGGTAGGGCATAGCGGGTTGTTTATTGGAGGATAACGTACAGGGCATTTTGGGGAAGCGTGATTTTAAGGCCTCCCGGCACTTTCTGGGTAGGCAGTTCCCGGACGGCATATCCATTCTCATCAAGCAGCGTGGCTGAGGTCAGCCTGTCGTTGCGGATGGTCAGAGTTGCCCGGGTGGGGGCCGCCTTCCAGGGCAGGCTTCCGGTTTGGAGAATTTCGAAACCTTGTACTTCTTCTTCCCCCAACTTATAGCGGGCCGGCTGTTCCCGGAAACCGCTGAGTTCATAAAGGGTATTGGCCTGTAGGAGTACTCGTTCAGCGGAAGACAGGGGGCGGCCGTCCATAGCAACAGCGAGGAGAGCGGCGTAGTCATTCTTTAGCTCCAGTGTCATATCCTGCGTTTCGAAGGTGCTGCCTTCGGGGGAGAAGAAGCCAGCCACGCCCTGAGCGGATGGGGCATCGAGCAGGCACTGCCCTTTGCCATAGTCCCAGAACAACTCGCCCGTAGCACTCCGGATGGTCTGGCCGGAAAGGTCAATCCATTTTTCGAGCTCAGGGTCAACGTAGGCATCTTGGTCTTGGCCATAGGTGACCCGTACCTTTCCAGTCAGGTAGGCAAGGGGGCTCACTGTAGTTGCTGCCGACGCCGTCTGTTGGGTGTAGGAGTCGCGGTTGGGGTCAAATCCGCCTTCCTCCGTCAGCAGGGGCGTACTGCGCTGGTACAAGTCTGCTTCAGGCCGGAACTCGTGGGCAACGACCGGCCCCTCTTTCACGTAGCCCATCCGGTAGAGCAAGGCATTGGCCGGAAAGGGAGTGAGATAAGCGGGAGTGGAAATGTTGAATTTGAATACAGGCAGATTACCGGGTTCAAATTGCTCGTCGAACGTAACGAACAGATTCTCGCCCTGACTGTAGCCGACAGCCCGGGGCGAAAACCAGTAGTAGGTATCAAACCCGCTCAGGGAAGCGTAGGCGCTGGTCAGGAATACTGATTCGGCAACGTAGCGGTGGGGCAGGGGCCAGCTGCTCTCAGTCATCGTGAAGGGGTGGCCAGCCACCTGTTTGACATTGACTGGCAGCTTATGAGGCCGCCGTAGTACAGATTTGCCCTGATAATGGTCACCGGCCTGGTAACGCCAGCCGTTGTAGGGCCCTTCGTGGGCTGCACTGTAATACCGGTTTACAGCCATGACCTCAGCCGCGGTATTGGTATACCGTTCGAGGTCAAGGAGTTTGGCGTTGTCAGCGGTTTTCCAGTTGGTGCAGTTGATGAGCTGCTGGCATCCAATCTGCCGCAGATGGTTGTAAACCTCCTCGTAAAACCCCTTTTGGACAGCGGTATAAAAGGCCATTTGATCCGCCAGCCGCTGTGCATTGGCTTCCGGCTCGTAGAGTGTGGCCTCGTAGATATGATAAATGGCCAGCCGCCCGTCATCCGGCCTGTCTTCGGGATGGCCGCCGGGCATGCCCCAGGCTGCGTAAGCTGCTTCCAGGGTGCCGTATTCGTTGATGGCCCAGCTATGGAATTGCCGTTCGATCTCGGTCTTAAGAGAAGGCTGAAGGGCAGAGGAAATGGTCCAGAAAAACACGCCGTCTTCGTTGAGCATTTGAATCAGGCCTACCGCCGGCTCTTCTTTTAATGGAATGCCGGTATAGGGGTTGGGGAGGGTGTACAAATCCGTAAGCCAGGTTTTGAAAGCTTCCTGGAAGCGATCGTTAAAGTAAAGCAGCCCCCAGGGCTTAGGCTTCGTACCCGAGTAGTCGCCTAAGCCCCAGCTCGGGGGGATGGTATCAATGAAACGGGGCCAGAATGGGCTAATCGTTGTGTAGATCCCTTCCTGCTTCATGACCGCCACCATTTTCCAGATAGCGTCCAGTTCTTCCATATTGGTCTCGAAGATATCATCGGTAATTGAATGGACCTCACCGTGGAAGCGCACCATATTGACCCCCTTTTTAGCTAAGAACCGGGCGTGCTGAGCAAGCTCCCAAGCATTCATCCGCCGGGATTTGTTGCCGCCGCCAGTAGCCCAAAACCGGATAGGCCCGCCACGTTCAGTTACAAAACCTTCTCCGTCCTCCGACCGTTGCACAAAGCCATTCTCGCCCGCCTGGCGCTCGTTGAGATAGCTTAGGTCCAGCATAGCTGAAGTATCGAAGGGGTCAGGCTGGATTTGGAAGGCCCAGCCTTCTTGTGGGGATTGAGCCAGGGTTGCTGCTGCCTGGAGAAGTGAGCCGATCAGAAGTAGGTAAAACCGCATTGCAATAGTTTTCGAAAAAGTACTGATTACTAGGAGCAGACAGACCGGGTAAGTAAGGGGATTTCCTTATCTTACTTTCAGAATTAGCTGCAAACAAAACAAGATCATGCTATCCAACCTCAGATTCTTTTTTCTGCTGCTCTCGGCCGGGATTTGGGCTTGCCAGGGCGGTACGGGCGAAAAGGCGGGCTATACCCTGGGCGATGTGCCGGTAACTGCTCCTTTTGGTGACCTGGATTCCCTGTCTACCAATGACTGGTGGAACCGGGCGCAAACGGATATTATCAACCTAAAAGTGAGCCGGGATTCGGTAATTGCTTTTGGTATCTACACGGTGTCCGAAGGCGTGCTCAAGCTGTCGGCTCAGCTTTATCCCTTGTACCCGGACGAAGACCGCACGGTACGCCTGGAGCTACAGCAAGGTGGGGAGTGGGAAGAACTTGCCGCCCAGCAGGTGAATGACCTGGGCTGGATGGCCACTTTCCGGCTGGAGAATTGGGACGATACGCAAGCAGTACCCTACCGGTTGCGGCACGGGAAGCACGCCACTTTTCAGGGGCTGATCCGAGCCAATCCTATTGAAAAGGAAGAGCTTTTACTGGCAGGTTTGTCTTGCAACTCCAATAAAGACCGGGGGCTGCGGGAAAATTACGTCCGCAATATCAGCCATCAAGATCCGGACCTGCTCTTTTTTGCCGGAGACCAGTCGTACGACCACCTGCAGCACACCGCAGCCTGGCTCAAGTTCGGGCTGCAATTCCGGGAGCTGTTCCGGGACCGCCCCTGCATTACCATTCCGGATGATCACGATATTGGGCAGGGCAATTTATGGGGGGAAGGGGGCAAAAAATCAGAGGTGCGCGCCGGGCACGATGGCGGCTACTTCTACCACCCGGAGTACGTCAAAATGGTAGAGCGGGCGCAAACCAGCCATTTGCCAGACCCCTATGACCCCACTCCGGTGGAACAGGGCATTGGGGTGTACTACACCAATCTTCAGTGGGGAGGCGTCGATTTTGCCATCATTGAAGACCGCAAATTCAAATCTGGCCCTGCCGGTAAAATCCCTCAGCAGGGGCCCCGGCCGGATCATATCCGGGACCCAGATTATGACCCCAAAAGTGTCGATGTAGAAGGCTTGACCTTGCTTGGGGGCCGGCAACTCGAATTCCTGGAAGCCTGGGGCCAATCCGGGAATCCTGCCTTCCGCGCGGTGCTTTCGCAAACCGGCTTCTGCGGAGGCGCCCATCTGCATGGCCAGAAGGACAACCGCCTGCACGCCGACATGGATTCAAATGGCTGGCCGCAGACCCGCCGCCGCAAAGCGCTGGAGCGGATTCGGGCCGCCAATGCCGTCCATATTGCCGGAGATCAACACCTGGCTACGGTCATTCAGCACGGGCTTGATCAGCATGGCGATGGGCCCTGGGCATTTGTGGTGCCCGCTATTGTCAATAATTACTACAGCCGCTGGTGGTGGCCGCTGGAAGCAGAACTGGCGCAAACCACCCCTCACCACCCTGATTTGCCCTGGACCGGCAACTTCCTGGATGGTTTTGACAACAAAATAGCGGTGCACGCCTACGCCAACCCCGATGCTGATTCGGCAGGGGCGGGCTACGGGCTGGTGCGCTTTAATAAGGCGGAGGGTACCGTAACCTTCGAATGCTGGCCCCGCTACGCCAATGTCACTCAACCGGACGCCCGGCAATTTCCAGGATGGCCTAAGGTTATCGCCCTGAAAAGCGACGACTCCGGCCCCCAAAACTAGACACCCAATGCAAAGGTTGCTCACTTGTTATTGTGCCGTACTGATAGCCTTCAGCGGATGGGCCCAAAACCGCCCCAATATCGTCGTGTTCATCGCGGATGATGCCGGGATGGAATACGGCTGCTATGGAGACTCCGCTGCCACCACCCCTCATATTGATGCCCTGGCTGCCGACGGCCTGCGTTTTACAAAGGCTTTTTTGACTGCTCCGCAGTGCAGCCCTTCGCGGACCAGTATGTTGTCCGGGCAGTTTGCCCATACCATAGGCACAGAAGACTTGCATACCAGCATTGATTCTACCACCCGCTTGCTACCCGATTATTTGGGGGAAGCGGGCTACTATACCGGATTAATGCTTAAGGGGCATATCGGCCAGCATGGCATGGCCCAATTCGATGGGTACGATGAGGGCTTCTGGCCGGATTGGGTGAGAGATAATACCTGGAATGACAAAGCTTTGGGCAATTTCAATACTTTTTTGGACCAGGCGGGCGATCAGCCTTTCTTTTTGTGGGTAGGCTTTGTTGACCCCCACCGGCCCTACCGGGTGGAGAACGGGCAGGGCGGCCGCGCGCCCGCCGTTGCTGACCCCGGCCGGGTTAGGGTGCCGCCATTTTTGGTCGATAATGCCAAAACCCGGGCAGACATTGCTGACTACTACAACGAAATCACCCGCATGGATGCCCATATCGGGCGCATGATGAAAGCCTTGGAAGAACGCGGCCTGCGGGAGAACACCCTTGTGCTCTACCTCAGCGATAATGGCATGCCCTTCCCCCGGGCCAAAGGCACACTATATGACTCCGGGTTGCAGACGCCGTTTATTTGGGCCTGGCCCGGGTATATCCCGCAGGGGCAAACTTACGATGGCCTCAGCAGCACCATTGACCTGGCCCCTACCTTGCTAGACTATGCAGGCGTAGAACAACCGGAGGCTATGTACGGGCAATCCCTTCGCCCAGCCTTGGAAGACCCCAGCCTTCCCGGCCGGGATTACGTATTCGCTGAGCGCAATTGGCACGGGGCGGACGAGCATATGCGGTCCATTCGGACCGACTCGCACTTGCTGATTCTGAACAGCTATGTGGCCCTGCCCCACGGCACTCCAACCGACCTGTCGAGCTCCCCCTCCTGGTATGCGCTGAAAGAAACCGAGCCGCTCAGCCCCGCCCAGGCCTGGTTGTTTAAAGCCCCGCGCCTGAAAATCGAACTCTACGATGTAGTTGCTGACCCCTTTCAGGTGGCGCACTTATCGGGCAGGAAAGCTCATTTGCCTACTGCTAAAAGGCTCTGCAACGAACTGGTGGAATGGATGAAGGCTACGGGGGACCACCCCCCGCAGATGCGCCGCCGCAATGATGTGGTAGACCGGATTAGTGGTTTCCCGGTACAGGGTGACCGTACATTTTTTGAAGGATATTGGTATGAAAAAGAATAAAGCGCTTGCAGCGCTACGGACAAACACTCCTTACACGATCCCGAGCCAAAGTACAGCTGGGCGGCTTTACAGATGGGGTGGTTATAGTAAATTGAGCCGTAAATATTTGATGGCCGGCGCCCGAGAGGCACCTGTAAATAACTCAGCGTTAAAATACTATCCAATTATTTAGGCTGGTAAGCACTATTCGTACCGGCTTCCTGATCCGATCATCAAAATAACCTACCATTTTTTGAATATACTGAGCGCCCGCTCCCTCTGACCGTTCTTATATTTAATTCATGAAAAATGAAAAAGATACACACCGCAAGCTGTTGGCCTGGCAGGTACTGGAAGTCTTTTTCCTATCTCTTCTCGTCTTTCTCGTCTATGTGCTTCTCAGTGTATTCCTCTAAGAAAAAAGCCGCAGCGGCAATCCGCAGCGGCTCGAATCAGACTATCTATACATCAAAAACTTTTCAACGCACTACGATGATTTCCCATTCCTGCGTTGCGCCCCCAATGGCTTCTACCGTAAAGATTTGCGAACCGGAGGAGAAGTCCAGAGAGGTGTTATTCTGAAACTCGCTGCCGTTGTATTTCAAGGTTGCCAATTGGGATTCCAGCACAATATTGGTCGTCAGGCTGGCCAGTTGGCTGTCCGAGGCATCGGCCTCAGGTATGAGTACGGTAACCGTATGGTCCTGTGTTGACACCTCCCCTTCGAAAACCTTGCCGAACAGGCCGGCAGTTTTAAGCGTCGCACTGCTGATATTGGTATTATTATCCGAGATTTCAAAGGTAAACTCATAGACCTGGTCTTCCGTATCGGTTCCCCAATTGCCGTGGGAGGTAGCTACGAAGACAGCATTGGCCGTACCGTTGTAGTTGCGGTAGGTGAAGGAAAAGGAAGGCTCGTCGGCGAGCATGTTGATTTCGCGGGTCGCTGCGTTGGGGTAGTCCTCGTATCTGCTGCCTTCCAGGCCGCTGTAAAAAACGAGAAAGTCCGCTTCGCCCTGAATATCAAATTCAATCGGCTGGCCGGCGTCCACGCTTGTCGCTGAGGGCGTTATGGTCAGGCCCAATACCGGGTCTTCCTTTACGCAACCCGAGAAGGCCAGCCCCATAGCTACTATGATGAAAAAGGAATATCTCATGTTATTGATTTTTTCGGTTAAAGCCATTTTGGATTCTGCTGCATCACACCGTAGTGGCGGTTGATCTCACCAAGCGGGAGTGGCAGGCAAACGTGCCGGGGTTGAAAGTTAGACTTGAACTGTTGTACGTCCTCCAGCGTCATCCAGCCGTCTTTGTACCAGCGGGTAAGGTCCCAGAAGCGGATGTGCTCACCGGCTAACTCAATATCCCGCTCGTGGATGATGGCTTCCCGGCTCAGCACGCTCAGTGGCTCCATGCCTACTCTTTCCCGTACCTGGTTAAAGGCCGACAGGGCATTCGCATCTCCAAAGTTGCCGGTTGACCTGACTTGAGCCTCTGCGTACATCAGGAGTACATCTGCATAGCGCAGCAACCGCCAGTTGTTGGGGTCAAGGAAAGGGGCATTGGGGTCGGTGAAGGTGGTATGGAAAGGGTAGAGGTGCTTGCGCATCCCTTTCTCCGAGCCCATTGAGGAGTTCAGGTCACCAACTTCAAAGATTTCATTGAAGAGGGGGTTCTCTGGCCGGAAGTCGAGCGGGTCGCCCGGCTCAATGAAGAAGGCATAGTACCGGGGGTCCCGGTTAAGGCCTGCCGGGTGGTTATCCGGCCGCTCAAACTCATCCGGGAATACCTTGTCCTCCGCCGCGATGTTGCCAAACCCACCGGTAATGGCTGAGTAGCCGTGGAACCAAGTCATATGGCTGCCGGTGCTCCGGCGGAGCGGCAGGTATTGACTGGACCGTGCCCCTTCGTTGTGCGCCGTAGAATAATTGATCTCGTAGATGGATTCCGAATTGAACTCACTTTGATAAACATTGCCATTATGAGGCATATCAATAGGCGTAAAATTGGACAGGTAGGCATAGATATAGTCCAGCGAATCCGTGCCCTGCGGCATATTCAGGCTGTAGAAGTTCATATCAATAACCTCCTTCAGGGTTGCTGCGGCTTCCGCAAACTGCGCCTGATACAGGTAATTCCGGCCCAGGAAAGACATCGCCGCGCCTTTAGTCGCCCGGCCTAGTTCGGCCCCCGGCCAAGTCTCGGGAAGGAGATCAATGGCGAGTTCAAACTCTTGTCGGGCAAAGTCGAAAACTTCTTCCTGAGTGGCGTTCTCGTAACCGACCCGGGGGTCCTCCGGTGGCTCGGTGAGGAGTGGCGGGATTTCAAACCAAATGGCCAGGTAGTGGTAGTACATCCCCCTCAGAAAATGCGCCTCTCCCAACATGGTTTGCCGGCGCTCTTCACTGATGCGAATGTCTTCGGTGAATTGCTTTAAAAAAGTATTCGTCCGGAAGACGCCCCGCATCAGCGCCCCGTAGATATTAGAAATATCATTGTTAGTTGGGTCGTACTGTAAGGCGCTGATGCCTACTTGTTCGTGCAGCACTCGGTCGTCCTGCGCGAACATCAGTTTGTGCATCCGCCCACTCGTTTGCGCATGCCCCATCGGCATATAGCAGGTAATGATAAGGTCCTCAAAATCCGCTTCGGTTTGGTAGAAGCTGGACTCCGAAAGGCTGTTGAGGTTCGTGACCTCCAGAAAGTCCTCAGAACAGCCCAGTAAAAAGAAGGCTGTGAGTAGGGTTATTATGGTCGTACGCATGATCATTCGCTTTTTGGTCATTAGAAAGAGACAGATAAGCCACCCTGATAGAACCGGGGCACCGGGTAAGTGCCATCGTCAATCGCACCAAATGCACTGGTAGATGAAATTTCAGGATCGTAGCCAGAGTAGTCTGTGAACGTCAGCAAGTTCTCACCGCCAAGGAAGATTCGCAGGCCGCTGATGCCAATTCTGTCCGTTATATTACCCGGCAGGCTATACCCCACTTGCAAGTTTCGAACCCGCAGGAAGGAAGCATCTTCAATCCACCAGGTAGAAATCCGGTCATTGTCGTTGAAATCGCCTAAGCCCAGCCGTGTTTGGTTGGTGACAGGGTTTTCCGGTGTCCAGTAATCTTGTACTGATCTCAGCTTGTTCTCATCCTTGGAGGTTTCATTACCACTAGCCAGGCCGGCCCGGGAGCGGTAACGGTTGTACATGTCAACATTCTGCACCCCCTGTAGGAGCAGGTTCAGGTCGAAATTCTTGTACCGTACGTCAAAGGTGAGACCATAAGTGAAATCAGGAATGACTTTGCCAATAATAGTCTGATCAGAAGCATTGACCTTACCGTCGTTGTTCAAGTCCTTAAACTTGATATCCCCCGGTGACATAAAATCGGTTTGGTAGGGAACTAGCGGGTTGAAACTTCCATCTTCGTTCTGTATGGCATTTCCGTTGGCATCCTGTTCAAAATCCGACTCCTGCAGTATGCGCTCCGCTACCCAGCCAAAGTAAGAGCCAATGGAATGCCCTTCCACCGCGAGGTTGGTGCCCGAACTGTTGAAAATCCGGTTGGAAGGCAGGAATTCCACAGTGTTTCTTACCGTTGTCAGGTTAGCTGATACCATAAACTTGACCGGGTTCTCATAGTTGCGGTAGCTCAGGCTGAATTCAAAACCGGAGTTGCGGATATCACCGAGGTTGACCAATGGCGGCTGCGCATCTCCGCTAAGGCCGTAGACCAGCTGCAGCGGCAGGTTGGTGATGAGGTCATTCTGGTTCTTAATGTAGTATTCGGCGTAGAATTCTAATTTTCCGTTGAAACCGGTAAAGTCAATACCGTAGTTGATCATCTCCGAGCTTTCCCAGCGCAATTCCGGAGAGCCAAAGCTGTAGAATGGCGCTGCTCCGAAAACGGCCCGGTCGGTTTCGCCAAGGGTGTAGACGTGTTCCGGATAGGTGCTGATGAAGGTCTCGTACAGGAAGTTACGGTCAGGCTCATTACCGTTGAAGCCGTAACCAAAGCGGAGCTTGAGCATATCCATCCAGCCGTAACGCGGGCTGTTGAAGAAGTCCTCGCTAATCTTCCAGCCAACGGAGAAAGAGGGGAAGGTACCGTAGCGGTTATTGGGCCCAAAGCGGGAAGAACCATCCCGGCGGATGGTGCCTACGAAGAGGTATTTGTTGGCGTATTCGTAATTGACCCGGCCAAAGTAAGACTCGCCCGTGCGCTTTCCGATACCTTGAGAGGAGGTGATCAGCTCAGGGTTGCCGCCGCCTATGGTCTGCAGGCTTTCCCAACGGAAATCAGAAGCCGTGGCCGTTACCGAATTGCCAATGTCTTTTTCGGCGGTATGCCCGGCCATCAGCCCCAGGCTATGGCTGCCAAACTCCCGGTTGTAACGCAGGATTTTATCAAATTGCCAGCGGCGGGCGTAGTTGTCAGCCTCCGAGAGGGTAGCCGTAGGGTTGCTGCGCTGCACCAGCTCATAGCGTGGCGACCAATTGGTCGTCCGCCGGTTGAAGTAGTTGACACCAAGCACGGTACGGAAGGTCAGCCCCGGAAGGAGGTCTATTTCTCCGTAGAGGTTACCGAAAATATTGTTTTCATTGAAGAAGCGTTCATTCAGCTCTAATTCCGCTACCGGGTTGGTCCGGTCGTTAATACCCGTGAATACAGGGTCTGGCCCCTGATAGCCTCCCTTGGCATCTTCATTGAATACCGGGAGCAGCGGAGAAGTGACTGCTGCAGTCAAATACGGAGTAGTCGCTTCTCTGCGCCCGTCTTTAACCGTAAAGGCAAGGTTTTCCCCCAATCGGATATTTTTGCCAATCTTGTGCTCACTGTTGATACGGACATTATAGAGGTTTTGATAGGAGGTATTTAGTATGCCGTCCTCGGTGACGTAGTTGAGCGAGACCATATAGGTAGACTTCTCATTACCGCCATTAAGGCTGAGGTAATGGTTTTGCTTGAGTGCAGGATCATTAGTGATCAGGTCCTGCCAGTCTGTATCCGTGCGTCCGTTTTCCGTCCACACAGCATCGGTGTAGGCTGCCGGGAACACCCGCTGGTCATCCGGGTAAGTGGCGTTGTGCTGCTCGTATACCTTTTCGTAAAAGTCGCGGTATTCATCGGCGTTCATAATATCCTGACGACGGGGCAGGGTTGATAGGCCAAAGAGGTTGTTGTACTGAATATTCAAACGCCCGGCCTCGCCCGATTTAGTCTTAACCAATATTACCCCATTGGAAGAACGGGCTCCATAAATGGCAGCGGAGGCGGCATCTTTCAGTACCGAGACCGATTCAATATCCTGAGGGTTGAGGTTGTTCAGGGCTCCAATGGAAGAAATAATATTATCAATCACGACGATGGGCTGCGCACTGTTGTTAATAGAGCCCACCCCGCGTACCCGGATTGAAGGGCTAGAGCCCGGGCTGCCGGAGGTTGAACTGATGTTCACGCCCGGCGTACGGCCCTGAAGCGCGAGGGCCGTGGAGGTTGCATTGGCTTCTTCGAGGTCTTCAGAAGAAACGGTGGAAACCGCACCAGTGACGTTTTGTTTTTTCTGGGTACCGTATCCAATAACGACTACCTCTTCAATGGTTTCCACCTGAGTAGCCAGGGTTATATCGATAACCTGCCGGGCGCCCACCTGGGTCTCCTTGGGTTCATAACCAATATAAGAGAAAGAGATAACACTTTCTTTTGAAGGCACTTCCAGTTCGTAATCCCCGTTGAAGTCGGTAATTGTGCCTGCGGAAGACCCTTTTACCAAGACGTTGACGCCGATGAGGGGCTCCCCGGTAGTAGAATCCGTGACCGTACCCGATATTTGAATCTGGCTGTAGCCAATAGCAGGCAGCCCCAGTATGAGGAAGGCTACCAAGCGGATGAAATTAGGTTTCATAAAGGCCAGGTTTTAGTTGGTGAATCCATCCGGAGTTGGCTTATGATATGCAGTTGACCCGATTGTCTAGATGCCATTTGCCGAATGGCCTTAAAAAAATGACCTGGCTATCTACCACTTGCCAGTGTAGGGCTTAGGTGGTAAACAGCCAGGCAGTCATTCAATACAAGTTACAGTAATTCAATATCCAATAACCTAAACTAACCGTCTCGTTAGTGTACAGACTTGACGAACTTCAGCAAACTGCGGTTGCCTTCGTTGTCGTATATATCTGCTACGTAAAATCCAGCATTGAGAAAGGACAAATCCATAGTGGCTTGCCCCCTGAAAGTTCTTACGAGTACGCCGTTGACGTTGTAGATGTCAACGGTATGCTTACCTTGGCCATTCGTTACCGTCAGGCTGCTGGTGGAGTAGAAAGCTTCAAAGGCATTATTAACAGCCTCGTAGGTGCTGCTCACCTCTACCAGTTCAGCTATAGCGCCATAGTAGGCAATGGCCCAGTAAGCGTCGTTGTTATCCGTTGAACCCCACACATCGTAGCGGTGGATCACCGGGTTGCCGTCAGCATCCTCAACGGTGAAGTTGTCGCTGTCCCAATCATTAACTTTGGGAGCAATGCTCATTTTGTCACCAACGTTCTCCAGCTTAGAAGACATAGAGCTCCAGGGCACGACCACGAGGAAGTAATAACCATCTGCCTTAGGCTCGTAAAGCGTCTGAAGCGCACTGGCAGTAATACCGCCAGCTACATCGCCGAGCGTATCTAAATCAGGGCCCTTCATGGTGTAGGTGGGCGCAGCGGCAAACACATCTGCGCTCGTCGCAAGCGGGAGGTCACACTTGTAGGCACCGGCTTCTGTCCAGGTGCTATACAGGGACATATCCACATAAGTTTCACCGGGGATGACGGTGCCCCAGGGCTGAGGCTCTCCGGCTCCGGAATTCCAGCCCCATACGTGTGAAGATTCTTCTGGCCACCAGTGGCCGGAGCCCGTACGGGATACGTCCGGATAAACCTCGCGGCCCGGGTCGTATTTGTCGGCGTAAGGCGCAAACCCGAGTTCGACAAAGTCTCCGTCACCAACTGTGGGAGATACCTCATCATCTACCACATTGTAGAGGACGTACAGGTTGTCATCACCTGACATCATCGTGTAGTGGGCGGTAAAATCGTCAGCCGATTGTGGTGGGACGTCTACTGTGGTTTTTTCTCCCGACGACCAGTCGTCAGCAGTTTGATTAATCCAGCCCTCGATGGGGAAAGTCAACTCCTCCGGTACCGTGTTCCAAAGGTCATCCAAAGAGTTTTGGCTGGTTGCGAAAGCATCGGTTACTTTCTGTACTTGTACGGTTTGGCGTGGATAGGGATTTTCTTCGTAGTCCAGGGGCAGGAATTGCCACCAGGAATATCCTATTTGGCCGAAGCTTAGTGTGCACACTGACAGCATCAGTGCAAGCGTGTAAAGTTTTTTCATTGTATAGGATTTTGTTTTCCAATTTTTAAACTGATCAAATGTATTTGCAAACCTTATAAAGAGAGTATATTATTTTCCAAAAGTGGTTTGTTATTTTCACAAGGGTAGTGGGTTCTTGGTTGGGTGCTGATAATCAAGTTGTTATAGTGAGGTTTTAGGCTTGTTTTGCAGCGGTTGCCTTACAGCGGTTAAAATAGTACCCTTTTGCGGGCTTATCCGGCTACAGTGCCTGCTTTATATCCTTCCCGTCAGGGCCCGGTTGTTAGGACGCCTGCCATACCACCGTATGGGGGGAGCACCACCCGGACTTCTCTTTTGTCGATGTTGATGCGTTTCTCCACCAGCTTTTCACCATTTTTGCCCTCATCAAGGATAAGGTTTAAGCTGCCACCTGAAGGCCCGGTTAGTTGATCAAGGCGCAGTTCAAGAGTCTTGGGAGTAACCTGGCCGTTGATACCACCAATAAACCATTGGGGCCCTTTCCTTCGAGCCACTACAGCGTATTGCCCGGGGTAGCCGCCCAGTATTTTTGTTTCGTCCCAGGCGGCAGGTAAATCCTTTAGCCACTGCATGGCAAAACCGGGCAGGCTGCGGATTTTTTCCGGCGTATCCGTGTAGTGGATGAGGCCCGATTCAAGCACCAGTGGCAGCGCCAGTTCGAAACCATAGGTGGTCCGGTGGGGGTAAGTGTTATCCGAAAAGCCGCCCGGCGTGTAATCCGTTGGTCCGACGACCCCCCGCGTGAAGGGCAAAATAGCCAAATGGGCCGGTGCCCGCTCCGGGTAGCTGGCATCAAATTTATAGCATTCCCCGCCCCGCACGGCTTCCATAGTGAGGAGGTTGGGGTAAGTCCGCCGCCACCCCTTGGGCAGGGTGCAACCGTGAAAGTTCACCACCAGCTCGTAGTCGGCGGCGTCTTCCAGGATGCCGATGTATTGCTGAATGATGGCTTGCTTGTCCGATTGGAAGAAATCAACTTTGATCCCCTTGATACCGAGCTGCTGCAGGCGTTTGAATGTTGCCCTGCGCCGTTCGCGGATATGCATGCGGTCCCGGGGCGCTTCCTCTACGGTATTGTGGGGCCCTCCGGAATTATACCAGACCAGCAAGCCAACGCCCTGCTGCTCGGCGTACTCCGCAAGTTTTTCCAGATTGCCGTTTTTCATCTTATTCCAATTTGCATCCACCAGGCTGTAGGCCCAGCCCATTTCCGCAGCGAAGTCGATATAGGGCACAAGTTGCTGATAATCCTGCGGGCTGTCGCTGTAGGCCCACCAGCTCCAGGTCGAACGCCCCGGCTGAATCCAGCGCGTTTCCTCCAGCCGGTTGGGCGGCGCGAGCGCAGTCACGAGCTGTGAAGCGGCTAGTTGTTCCAATGCGGTATTAATGAGTACAAACCTCCAGGGCGTTGCCCAGGGCAGTTTAGCGGATGGGTAGGCGCTATGGAGCCCGTAAGCTTCTTCGGGCACGGCAAAAGTCGTACGGTAAGCGCCGCCCTCGCACTGCCCCTGAATATGGCTGCCGCCGTAGGTGCCGTCAAAGCCCGCCTCGGAAAGGAGCAGCCAGTGGCCCTGGGTTTCGAATAGCATGGGGAAGGCCCAGCCGTTCTTATTGGCAGGCGCGGCAGTGCCCACCGGCATGGGCCCTTCGAAGTATGTTTCGTAGGCGGGGTTCCACTTGGTGACGGTATCGTAGGGGTGTGCCCAGCACTGGCCTTCCTTAATTAAGAATTCGGTAAGCTCCTTGGTGACCGTTTTTGCGGTATCGCTCTGGCCCAGGAAAACGTAGCGTAACGCCAACCCCTCATCGTAAGCTCTTAGCACGATTTCTATAGGCTGGCCCTGTTCATTTTTGAATTGGAGGGACTGCTCCAGGTACCGGTGTTCGGGCGTCAGGCTCGGGCCGGATACCAGCGCATAGCTTTCCTGCTTTGGGCCTTCGGTATTGGCTCCTGCAAAGCTGAGGCCCTGGGTGAAGTCTGCGTCTGCGCGCTCAAGCCCCAGGCGGGAAGGGTGAATCAGCGTAGGCTGGCCCAGGGCTTTTGCTCCCTCCACCTGGTAGGCCAAGCGGCCGTTTTCATCCAGCCTGACGGTTACCGAATAGGCCGAGTTGGGCGCTTCGAGCTGCCACGACCGCTCGGCCGGCTGGCACTGCATCAGTGAAAATAAGGCCAATAAGGCGATGGTATTAAATAGCGGTTGCATGCGTTGCGGATTTTTCTCGGCGTAATTTCAGGTCTTGCTCGATTTCCCGGAGCTTATCCTCATTCAGATTGTAGAAAAACAAGAGCAGCAGCCCAATGAAGGCGATGGCGGCCGGTACGATGGTCATGGTAAGCCGGATGCCGGCCAGGGATTCCGGGGTTTGCTCCACATTGGCGATGTAGCCGAATTGCCCGATGATGCCGAGCATTAGGGCGGCACCGATGGCTACACCGGTTTTCTGCGCCATCGTGGCGGCGGAGTACACCAGCCCGGTTGCCCGCCTGCCGTTTTTCCATTCTGAGTAATCGGCCGTATCCGCCAGCATGGCCCATAGCAGAGGCATGGTCGGGCCGGAGGCCAGCGAAAAGACGATTTGGGTAGCAAATATGAGCACGAGGTTCTCCGGGCTGGCAAAGTAGTTGACGACCAGGGACCCGACGATCAATGCCAGCACAATGATGAAAAGATTGCGTTTGCCCAGCTTTCTGGATAAGAATTTGGTGGGCAACACCCCAAGTAAAACGGCTACTGTACCAGAGACCATGAATATACTGGCCAGGTCTTTACGCCCAACGTAATACTCAAAGTAGTATATGACCGCAGCGCTGCGGGTGCCGATGTAAATCAGGAAAATAACAGAGCTGGCAAATAGGATCAGCCAGGGCCGGTTGGAGAATATATCCTTCAGGTCGGCTTTCAAAGAGGAGGTGATCGCCGGGTCAGGCTTAACGCGTTCCCTGGTGCTGCGGAAAGCCACAAACAGCGCCAGAATGCAAATCGCCGCCAGGCCGGTCATCGCCAGTTGATAACCCCGGGCTTCGTCCCCTTCGCCCAGGCGTTCTACTGTAGGGATAAGCAGCCCCTGCACCACCAGCCCGGCACCGTACGCGAAAACAAATTTGTAGGAAGCAATACTGGTCCGTTCTTCCGGGTCGGGGCTGATTACGCCAACCAGGGAATTGAAGGGCACCATCACAAGGGTGTAAAAGACCAGGAGCAGAAAATAAGTAGTATATGCGTAAGCCAGCTTGCCGGTGCCGCTCATCTCCGGTGTGGTAAACATCAGCACCGTAGTGATGCCCAGGGGGAAGGCTCCAAATAAAAGGTAAGGCCTGAATTTGCCCCAGCGCGAGTTCGTGCGGTCAGCAATAGCGCCGATAATGGGGTCATTAAGGGCATCGAATACCCGTACTATGACAAAGAGGGTCGCAGTAGCCGTAGCAGGCAGCAGAAATACATCGGTGTAAAAAGCAGGCAGGAAAAACATCATGGTTTGCCAAAGGCTGCTGCCTGCAAATTCGCCGAAGCTGTAGCCGAGCTTCTCTTTGATGGATAGCTTCATGACTCAAAGTTGGTAGTTCACGGTAAAAGTAGGGCAAGCAGCAAGCAGAAAAGTAGATTATATTTCAGAAAGGGTAGGTTATTTTTTTAGGGCGTACCGGAAATGCCGGGAAAATACTGAACCAATTTTAAAAAATGGGGGACCCTCCGGGCGGGCTTGTATTCTAGCTTTAGCACCCAATCAACCGCCTGTATCAAAATGGTGAGACGAAAAATTTGGGTACCTGATATCAACGAGGTCACCTGTATTACGGAAGAATGGGCACCGCCTGCTCTGGGCCCCCGGTCGGTACTGGTTAAGAACCACCTTTCCCACATTAGCGCAGGTACCGAGCTGGCTTGCATCGCAGGCTTAGAGTCCTTTTTTACGATTCCGGATACGCCGGGGTATACGGCGGTAGGCACGATTGCCGAAACCGGGGGGCATATTACGGCTTTTCAGCCCGGCGACCGGGTGTACACCTATGGCCCTCACGCCGAGTACTTCCAGATTGATACCACTGACCGCTGGCATGGGCTGTGCGTCCCTGTGCCCGAAGCCGTAAAGGACGAAGAAGCAGCCTTTACCCATATGGCAACGATTGCGCTGACGGCCATCCGGCAGTCTGGCATTGAGGTTGGCGATGAAGTACTGGTGACCGGGTTGGGGGCCATTGGTAACCTGGCGGCTCAGTTGGCGCAATTGCAAGGTGGCATCGTCACGGCGGTGGACCGCCTGCCCGAACGGGTGTCGGCTGCCCGTGCATCTGGTATTGCAGGGGCGCAGGTAGCCACGGGGGAAGGCGTTAACAGCGCTCTTAAGGCGCAGCTGAAGCACCGCCCCGTGCAGGCCATGATTGATGCCACAGGCGCCGCCCTGGTAATCGAAGCGTACGCCCCCCTGCTGGGGCCCGGGGCAGATATTATCGTACTGGGCAGCCCGAGGGCGGCCTATGCCTCTGATTTGACTGGTTTTTTGCAGCATTTTCATCTCCTGCCCTGGAATTACCAGCTCAAAGGTGCCCTGGAGTTTATCTACCCCACTCACCCTTCCCCGTTTCACAAGCACTCTATCACCCGAAATGCAGCGATTGTACTTGACCTGATTAAGGAAAAGCGGCTGCATACCCACGCTTTGCTGACCCACCGGCTCGCTCCGGAGGCCGCAGCTGAGGGCTATGCCGGCCTGCGGGAAGCTCCGGGGGAGTACCTTGGGGTCCTTATCGACTGGACAAAAAAGGAGGCCGCATGAAAAGAGAAGCACCCTATCAGTTTGGAATCATCGGGGCAGGCATGATCGCCGAAGCTCATGCTCAAAACCTGCAACGCAGCAGCCGCGCAGCAGTCAGGTGGATGGCCGCCACAACGGCGGAAAAAGCCGCCAAAGTCGGTAGCCGCTACGCTATCCCCCAGACTACAGCGCAGTACCGGGAAATGCTCCGGGACAGTGTGGTGGATGCCGTCATCATCTGCACGCCACCCCATTTGCATGCGCCGATGATGACGGAATGCTTACAGGCCGGCAAGCACGTGCTGGTGGAAAAGCCGCTCGCCCTTTCCCCGGCAGCAGCCGGCCAGATGGTAGCCGCTCAGGAGGAACATCCGCATTTGCTGGCCATGGAGTGCGCCGCCCGCCACGCCCGTTTGCACCCTAAGTTCCGGGTGGTAAGGGATGCCGTTCAGCGGGGGGCGCTCGGAGAGGTTTACTTCGTCCACCACAACGCAGTAAACCAGCAGGCCCGGCCGGGCATAGAGTATCATCCCACTGCCAAGTGGTTTTTGGACCGAAAGCAAGCAGGGGGCGGACCGCTCTTCGATTGGGGGGTCTACGACCTGTCTTTCCACCTTGGGGTGCTGGGCGACCGGCACGAGTTGGAGCGGGTGAATTCGGTAATGCTTGCCCGGCATCTGGACCGTAAAGACCCTGGCAGCCCGGTTTACGATGTGGAGGAGCACTTTGCGGCCAGCCTCTCCTTTTCTGAAGGCCTTCACTTATTCTGGGAAAGAGCGGCCCACGCCAATATGGAAGCCCGGAATGAGACCCGGATATACGGTACCCGGGGCGGGGTCAAACTCGCTTATTGTTCCTGGGATGCCCCGGAGGTAGCCTTCTATGGCCTGGATGAAACCGAAACTGCGTACCACCGTACCGAACAATTGGATTATCAGCATCAGGATGACGGCTACGCCCTGATCGAGCACTTTCTCGATTGCCTGGAGGGCAAGGCGGAACCTATTCAGCCTCTGCCGGTGGCTTATCAACACCTCCGGATTATTCAAGATTGCTATCAAACCTATCAAAAAATAAAGTCATGAAATACACCGAGAGAGATATTGCAAAAATGATCGACCACTCCTTGTTGCACCCTACCATGAACGACGAGGTACTACGGGCGGGCTGTGAGCTCGCTAAGGCTTATGATGTGGCCTCGGTCTGTATCAAGCCCTACGCCGTCCGGATGGCTACAGAATGGCTGGAAGGGTCTGACGTATTGGTCGGAACGGTAGTAGGCTTCCCCCACGGGAGCAACCTTACGACGATTAAGGTGGCAGAGACCCGGCAGGCTATCGCCGATGGGGCAGATGAAATTGACATGGTCGTCAATATCGGGAAAGTCCTTAGCGAGGATTACGATTTTGTAAAGGCCGATATTCAGGCCGTATTCGAAGCTTGCCGCGAGGGTGGCGCCATTCTGAAAGTTATTTTTGAAAACGATCACTTGCCGGAAGACAAATACAAGATCAGGCTCTGTGAAATCTGCAATGACATCGGCGTCGACTTCGTCAAGACCTCTACGGGTTACGGCTTTTTCAAGCAAGCCGATGGCAGCTACACTTACAAGGGCGCTACGGAGCATGACCTCAAGCTTATGCGTCAGCACTGCCATTCTGAAATCCAGGTGAAAGCCGCCGGCGGGGTGCGCACCCTCGAAGACACGCTTAAGGTCCGTGCGCTGGGGGTGACGAGAATTGGTGCCACAGCGACGGAGGCCATCATTGGAGCTATCCGTGGGCAGGCAGCCTCATCCGATACTCCATCCGGCTACTAAACCCTGACCCACTATGCAGTACGGCTACTTCGACGACGATAACCATACGTATGTAATCACCCGGCCCGATACGCCTAAGCCCTGGAGCAACTACCTGGGCGATACCCGCTACGGTGCAATTATCACCAATAATGCCGGTGGGTATTCCTTTTACCGTTCCGGCGGCATGGGGCGTTTTGTTCGCATGCGTTTCAATAGCGTGCCCTTGGACCAGCCGGGGCGTTACCTCTATTTTCATGACCTGGGCCAGAAAGACTACTGGAGTGCCTCCTGGCAGCCGGTCGGCAAGCCCCTTTCCAGTTATAAATCGGTTTGCCACCATGGCATGGGTTACACCCGTATAGAATCCACCTACCGGCAAATCACCTCTGAGGTTACTTACTACGTGCCCCTTGGAGCAGCTCATGAAGTATGGCGGGTCAAGGTAATCAACCACCGGGATACCCCGTGCCGGCTGCGGGCTTTTACCTACCTGGAATACGCAGCCAACTGGAATGCGATTGACGATTTGCTCAACCTGCAATACGTACAGTACACCGCCCGTATGACTGTGGAAGAGGGTATCATCGACCACGGCACCAACGTTCATATTCCGCCCATGCCCGGCAATTTTGCAGAAAAGGACCAGGGGCGGCACACCTTTCAGGCGATAGCAGGCCTTGATGTGGTGGGGTACGATACCGACCGGGAAGCTTTCATCGGCCCCTACCGGACTTATGCCAATCCTCAAGTAGTGGTGGAAGGGCGCCCGGGCCAGTCGGTAGGTTACGGAGACAACCCTTGTGGCAGCTTGTGCGGGGAGCTGGCCCTTGAACCCGGAGAAGAAAAGGTCTTTTTCGTACTGGCCGGGATAGGAACCGCGCAGCAGGAAGGGCAATCGGCCCGCGCTGCCTACGAGTCGCCCGGGCGGGCAGACCAGGAACTAACCGAATTACAGGAGTACTGGCGCAAGCGAATAGCCGGGTTTAAAGCCATTACCCCGGATGCTGCAGTCAACAGTACGGTCAATACCTGGGGGATTTACAATGCTATGGTCACCTTTGCCTGGTCCCGGGCAGCCAGCCTCATATATACGGGTATCGACCGGGATGGGCTAGGGTACCGGGATTCGGTGCAAGACCTGATGGGCATTCTTCATGCCGTGCCTGAAGAAGCCCGCGCGCGCCTCGAACTGATGGTCAGCGGGCAGGAGTCTTCTGGCGGGGCGAAGCCGGTAGTGTACCCGATTAGCCACAAGCCGGGCGAAGAACTGCACACCCCTGAGGTCGCCTACCGGTCGGACGACTGCCTATGGCTCTTCAATGCGGTGCCGGCTTATCTGAAAGAGACTGGCGATCTTGGCTTTTTGCAACAGGAGGTGCCTTTTTCAGACCACGGGAAGGCTACCGTGCTGGGCCACCTCAGGCGTGCTTTGGAATTCAATCTGGCGCGAAAGGGGCAGCACGGTTTGCCCTGCGGCCTTAAAGCCGACTGGAACGATTGCCTGGAGTTTGGTGCGAAAGGAGAATCCGTTTTTGTTGCCTTTCAGTTGCGCCTCGGGCTGGACGTCTACGCTGAGCTGGCCGGGTTGGCCGGAGCGCCCGAAGAATCGGCCTGGGCGAAAACGCAGCTTAAAGCGCTGGATGCGCAATTGCAGGCGCACGCCTGGGATGGGCAATGGTTCCGCCGCGGGTTCCGCGAAGACGGCCTGAAGTTTGGCGCCGCTGACTCCGCCGAGGGGCAGCTATTCCTGAATGCACAAACCTGGGCTATACTCAGTGGGGCTGCCGACCCGGTGCAGGCCCGGACCGCTATGGATGCTGTGCACGAGCGCCTGTATACCGACTTTGGGCTGAAGGTATGCGACCCGCCCTTTACGCAATCTGATTACAAGATCGTGCGGGCGCAATTGATGAATCCGGGCTTAAAGGAAAATGGCGGCATTTTCATGCATACCCAGGGGTGGGCCGTCATGGCAGCTGCTCTGCTTCGGCAAAATGAACGGGCTTATCAGTACTTAAGGGCTTTTATGCCGGCAGCGCAAAATGATAAAGCCGGCGTTCGGGAAATTGAGCCCTATGTGCTCTGCCAGTCTACGCACGCACCGCCTAGCCCCAAAGCCGGGGCTTCTCGTATCCCGTGGCTTAGCGGCTCGGCGACCTGGGCCTATTATGCCCTTACTCACTACATCCTGGGCGTGCAGCCCGACTACGATGGCCTGGTGATCCAGCCCTGCTTGCCGGCTGCCTGGGAAGAGGTGCGCATCGAGCGGCAGTTCCGGGGGCACTTGCTGGATATCCATATTCGGCGGGGGGCAGAAACCGGCAGCTCCTGCACGCTTAATGGCAACCCCCTGTCGGGGAATAAAATCCCTATAAATGCACTGAAGGCAGTCAACAAAGTCGAGGTTTTAATCGAAAAGGCATGAACAACCTCAAAATGAAGATTATAAATAAACCACTTTGGCTGTTGCTGCTGCTGGGCACCGGGCTCCTAGCCTGTACGGAAGAACCAAAAAAACAGCCCCCCAATATTGTCCTGATCATGGCGGATGATATTGATTTTCAGCACTGGGGCTGCTACGGTGGCAGTTTGCCCACACCGGGTATCGACCGTTTGGCGGCGGAAGGCATGCTGTTCGACCGGGTATACACGACCGCTGCGGCTTGCACGCCCAGCCGCTACAGCGTCATGACCGGCAAATATCCCGGGCGTTGCCAGCATCCGGACTTCATTGCCCAAAACCCACCGGGGCAACCCTATACGGTTGCCTGGAATACACCCATTCGGGAAGCGGATACCACCTTGCACGAGGTGCTGGGCGCTGCCGGTTATTTTACAGGCTACGTCGGCAAATTTCATATTGGCAGCCTGGATTTTGACCTGAGGGAACACAATACTGCGATTCCTGATTTCCCGCCGGGTTTAGCGCTGGACAGCCCACAGGCAGACCGTTTGCTGGGCCAGTACCAGGAGGTGTTGCAGAAACAGGTAAAGGCTTTGACCGGGACCGATTTTGCAAGCAGCATACTCTGGGAGAACTCAGAAGAGCTGCCCGTGCCGGCACTGCGGCATCATCATCTGGAATGGATATTGCAGGGCGGGCTGCGTTTTCTGGAAACCGCCCGCGGCCAGGGCCAGCCTTTCTTTTTGCACTTCAACACCACCGCGTTGCATGGGCCTAACCACTACGCCGACCTGAAAGCAGCAGCCCGTTTTTCACCGGAGGGCAGGCTGGATACAGCGGATATCCCCATGCCCGGGCGTGCTGCTTACTTCCGGCAGCTGGATAGCCTGGGGATAGAACACGGGGCGGAGGTGCCGGATCATGTCAACCACTACAACGCAGGCATCCTCTACCTGGATGCTCAGATTCAAGCACTTCTGGAAGCCCTGGATGCCAAGGGCCTGACGGAGCAAACCGTCGTTATTCTGACCGCCGACCACAACATCGAGCCCGGTAAGTCGACCGTCTACGAAAAAGGGCTGCGGGTGCCCTTCGTGCTGCGTTGGCCGGGGCAGGTGGCGCCCGGCAGCTGCAATGATCTCCGGATGAGTTTTGTCGATTTACTGCCCACCCTGGCAGGCTTTAGCGGGCGAAGTGCCACCGGGGTTGCTACCGACGGCCTGGACTTTTCAAAGGTGCTGCGGGGCGAGGGGCCACCGCCGCCGCGGGCCTACCTCTACGCAGAAGAAGGGTACACCCGTGCCTTGAGTGACGGCCGCTGGAAGTATGTTGCCATGCGCTTCCCGGACACCCTGATCGGGCGGTTGCAAAGCGGTACGCAAACGGAAATCACCCACTTGGGGAAGCCGGTCCATGCCTTTGGCTATATCGCCCAAGCCTATTATCCCAGCTACTTTGCTGCCGATCAATTGTACGATTTGGCAGCCGACCCCTACGAACAAAACAACCTGGCTCATGACTCCGCCTACGCCGATACCTTGCGCCAATTGCAGGCAGCGCTGCAAAATAAGGTGAAAACGTTCAGCCACCCCTTTGACTTAGCAGATACGGCCTTTGTGCAGTTGCCCGCTTACCAGGCTGCCGCCGCCGCAGTGCGCAAACGGGGCCCCGGGTTTATTCCCTGGTGGAAACGCATCCTCGACTATCCGCCGGTTCAGCACTAAACACCAACTTTATGAAGGATTTCAACACAATTTCACCAAAATATTGCCCGGCTTTGCCGGGAATCGCCCTGCTGATCAGCCTTTGTTTAACGGCTTGTGCGCCGGATACCCGCCCGCAAAGCCCCCAACTGCCTAATATCGTATTCCTGTTTTCCGATGAGCTTCAAATGGAAGATATTGGCTGCTACGGCGGGCAGTATCCCACCCCAAATATTGACCGGTTGGCGGCAGAAGGGATGCGTTTTGACCAGGCATTTACCGTAGCTTCCATGTGCACACCAAGCCGGTACGCCTTGCTATCTGGTCAATATCCGGGGCGCTGCACCCATCCCGACTTTAGAAAGGACAATCCGGTAGATCAGCCGTACAGTATCGCATGGAATACCTTTGTCGACAGTACGGTCATGACCCTTCCCCGGCTGTTAGCCCAAGAGGGGTACTATACCGGGATGGCTGGCAAATGGCACCTGGGGCCCCACCTGCAAGCAGCCCGCCGACAAATTGCAGGCCTCCGGAACCTGGATAGCCCGGAAGCCGATAAGTTGCTGGGCGAGCATCAGGCACAAGTGGCCAGTCGGGTGAAATCCGATGCGGGCTACGAGGCGGCCCATAGTGTGATGTATACTAATTTCGACGGTTTCCCGGTGCCGGGCCTGCAATACCACCACTTTCCGTGGATGACTGCCGGGGCCATAGCATTCCTGAATAATGCCCGGGCAGAAGGGCGGCCCTTTTTTCTGATGCTTACGCCGACCGCGCTGCACGGGCCGCACCACGGCGCTGGCTTGAGGCGGGACTACGCCTACACCCCGGAAGGGAAAAACCCGGAAGTAACTGCATACAACCTCAACACCGAGGAGCTGGCCAACCGCATTGATACCCTGGCCTCACCCCGCGCCCACCGGATGGCAGGCCTGGCCTTTCTCGACCATCAGGTCGGTTTGGTGCTGCAGCAATTAGAGGCCATGGGCGTAGCAGAGGAAACCCTGGTAGTTTTCCTTGCCGACCACAATACAGAGCCGGCAAAAGCGACCTGTTACGAAAAGGGGCTCAACATCCCGATGATCGTGCGTTGGCCCGGGCAAGTACCCGCTGGGTCTGCAACTGATGCCCGTGTCCAAATAACCGACTGGTTGGCTACCCTTTCTGAAATTATAGGCGCACCCCACTCTTCGCCGGACAGCCGGAGCTTCTTGGCAGTGCTCCAAGACCCGAAAGCGGGAGGCCGGGCCCATACCTTCGCTTCAGCAGGCTATACCCGGTCGGTAAGCGACGGCCGGTTCAAATACATCGCCCTGCGTTATCCCGATACTTTGGTGCACCAAATGGAATCCGGAGCTTTGAATTACGCGCCAAATTACTTGGGGCAATACCGGCAGGGGCAATCCATCATCGCTGCTAAATTTTATCCGGGTTATTTCCAGGCGGATCAGTTATACGACCTGGAGAGCGACCCCTATGAGCAGTACAACCTGGCGGGGCAGCCCGCTTATGCGGAGCAGCTGCAGTCGCTCCGGGAAGTGCTAGAGCCCCATCTCGCCACCTTTGAACACCCTTTCTCGCTTGATTCTCAGCAATTTCTGAGTAAACCGGCTTTTAAGCGGCTGACAGCAGTAACCCGGCAGTTAGAACCGGAATCTATCGGATGGTACAAGCGGGATTGGGGGCAAATTGAATGGCCCCCGCCCGTCAAGCACTGACCCCGCCACCGAGCTACCTGGCCGAGGCCCGGCGTTGGGAGCTGCATTTCTTGTAGGATTGAAAAAAACTAATGACCATGAAACGGAGGAACTTTATCAAAACTGGAGGGCTAGGCCTAACGGGCTTGGGAATGGCTCATGACGCACTTGCGGGTACCGCAAAGCAAGGCCCGGAAAGGCTGCCCTGGAAAAGCCTCAAAGATAAATACCCCCATCCGCCTCATATTGAAACTTACCGTAAATCTGACCGCGTGCGTAGCGGCCTTGCCCTCGGTGGCATTGGAGCGGGCAGTGTAGAGCTCAGAAAAGACGGCAATTTCTACAATTGGTCGATTTTCAATAACTATCCCAAGGGCACCGGGCCGATCTTCAAGCTGCCGGATTTGCCACATTCTCATTTGGAGGATAGCCTGATGTTCTTTTTGGTCCGCTATCAGGTGGCGGGCGGCCCCCCTCAGCTGAAGATCCTGCAGCTCAATGACAGCTTGCGGGAAGGGGCACTGGAGAGCATTGCCTATTACTATCCCTGGATGTCGGGCGTAGCGCAAATCGATTATGCTGCCCGCTTCCCTTTCATCAGTATGCGCTTTCTGGACCCGGAAATGCCTTTGGAAATAGAGCTGGAAGCCTATTCGCCCTTTGTCCCTCATGATATCAAAAACTCCGCCCTGCCTGCTGTCTACTTTAACTTCAAAGTGGCTTCAACGACGGCGCAGCCCGTAGATGTCTCCATCGTGGGCACCCTCCGCAACCTGGTGGGGTACGATCAGGTGATGAAGTATTTTACCTCTTCAGTCAAAGCTGAGGCCGAGTATAAGTTCTTCTCCCACAGCGCCGGTGGAATGGATACAGCGGCCAGCACCTACGGGCAGATGGGCCTGGGTGCAATGGGAGGCGATGAAGTCTCTTACTACCTGGGGTGGGAGCATAAACACCCCTACTACGAGAGATTGTTGGTCAACCCTGCCTTTTCCAATATTGATGATACGGCCAACCGGAACATCAGGACCGAGGAGGGGCAGCTCATCGGCCGGCTGGGCAGCCGCACCAACGACCAACGATGCTACAGCTCTATAGCGGTCAGCCAGACGCTTCGCGGCAAAGCAAATATGGATGCCAACTTCTTCATGAACTGGTACTTCCCCAACGCCTACGGCGCCATCTACGACCGGGAGGGGCTGGCGCCAGGCCAGCCCTTGGGCGCCGATTATGTAAGAGGGCTCAAACGGACCAAGCGCACAGGGCATTATTACGAAAATTTCTTCGAGCGTATCGAGGAAGTGGCTGACTATACCGTAGCGGAACGGGAACACCTGCACAACCAGAGCCAGCACTTCTTAAGAGGGATGTACGCCACGACCGCACCGCCCTTTGTGCTTGATCAGGTTAATGCTCAGCTTAACACCTTTATCACTTCGTCTACCCTTACCAAGGCTGGCAAATTCGGGATTCGGGAAGGCCTGACGCCCAGCAAGGCCTGGGGGCCCAACGTCACAGCCGATGTCAGCCTGTACGGTTCGGCTATGATCTTGGGGCTCTTCCCCGAGCTGCAAAAGACCATGATGCGCCTCCACCGGAACCTGCAAACCGAGAACGGTAGCATCCACCATGGGTTAGGCCATGATCTTGACTACACGCAGAATGGCACCTTCGGGGTCAACCACCGTGTAGACCTGACCCCCAACTACATTCAGATGGTCCTAAGGGACTACCTATGGACCAACGATAAGGCCTATCTGAGGGAGATGTGGCCCTCCATAAAAAAGGGCGTAGAATATGTGCTGCAGGAGTTGGACCACGATGGGGATCAGATGCCGGATATGCACGGTATTATGTGCAGTTACGACAATTTTCCCATGTACGGCTTGGCCGCTTACTTGTTGTCGCAATGGATTGCTGCTATGGAGCTGGCGGGTATTGCCGCTGAGGATATGGGAGAAAAAAAATGGGGCGAGCAGTGCACAGCCATTGCCCAGCGCGGCAAAGCCCTGATGGAAAAGCATTTATGGAATGGCCGTTATTTTCGGCTTTCCAATGACTACCTGGGCGATAAGGGTGCAGACGAAGGCTGCCTGACCGATCAGATGATAGGGCAATGGGTGGCGCATACCGCTGGCCTGGGCCGGTTATGGGGAAAGGATAAAACCCATAAGGCCCTGCGCACCATCCTGGAGTATTCCTTTATCGAGGGCCGCTTTGTGCGCAATTGCACCTGGCCTGAGCATCGGGATTTATACCCCATTCAGGATACCAACCTCTGGGTAGATCAGGCCAATACCCCCTGGACGGGCGTAGAGCTAGGCCTGGCTTCCTTCCTGATTTATGAAGGGCTGGTAGAAGAAGGCTTATCTGTCATCAAAGCAGTCGATGAGCGCTATCGGGCTGAAGGCTTGTACTGGGACCATCAGGAATTCGGCGGGCATTATTACCGGCCAATGTCGGCCTGGTCTATTATGAATGCCCTGGCAGGGCTCTCCATTTCACGGGGGCATTATACCTTCAATCCACCCCGGTTGACTGCTAATGAAGACCGGTTTTTCTTTTCAGCAAGTTCGGGTACAGGCCACTTCGTATCGAAAGCAGATGGCAGCAGCAGCTTGCTGGCGCACAGCGGCCAACTGGAGCTGAAAAGCCTTGCCACGAAGCCCGGTTGCTGGAAGCGGGGAGATAAAAGCCAGGTCACTATAAATGGCAAATCTTGGCCGGTCAGGGACTGGGCTGTCCTAGAGAATGGCTGCTTGCGGGCTATTTTTGAAGCTCCGGCCGTGCTTCGGGAAGGAGAGGCCCTGGAAATGGCTTAAAACCAAACAAAATGAATAAATCAACCGCCTGGCGGATCCTTTTCTGGATGGGCATTTGCAGTATCAGTTGGAGCTGCAACCCAAACCCCCTGCTGACCCTTCGCAGCGGTAAGCTACGCATGGGGGTGGACCCGGCAGTAGGGGGGCGGATTGCATCCGTGCGGTACGGCGGTACGGAATTTCTGGCCACCCGCCGCGACAGCCAACAGTTGCAGTGGGGCAGCACTTTATGGCCGGCCCCGCAGTCAGATTGGAAATGGCCACCCCCGGCTGCGCTGGACAAAGGCGTCTACGAAGTTGTGGAGAAAAGCCGCTCAAAAATCAAATTGCGCAGCCCAGTCCCGGTTTACCGGGGGCTTCAGCTCGAAAAGACCCTGACGGCCATCGGCCCGGACAGTATCTTGCTGATCTATACCTTTTTCAACGTGGGGGCAGATACGGTACGGGTGGGCCTGTGGGAAAATACGCGGGTGCCCCTGCAAGGCACTGCTTCCTGGGCACCGGCCGCTTCGCCGGATGAGAAGGTGCCGGGTTTGTCCCGGCGCGGCGATACCCTCCACCTGGAGTTGGGCCCGCAGCGGCGCAAGCACAAATTATTCTTACAGCCCGCCGCTCCCAGCCTGCGGTATAAGCAAAACGGAATGGTTTTGGAGCGGGCTTGGTCCCCTTTCGCCCCCAACGGGGCCGCCCCGGGGCAGGCCGTTCTTGAAATCTACTATGACCCCTTTGCCCAATTCGCAGAGCTGGAAATTCACGGCCCCTACGAAAAGATAGCGCCCGGCGGGCAGGCGGCCCTAAATGTTTGCTGGGCCGTACGCCCTACATTGCCTTAACTAAACAGACATACCATGACAAATAAGCTTATTTTTCTGATGGGTTTCGGGTTACTGCTTAGCCTGTCTATGCTTGGTCAAACGGCCGACCCTACGCTGGCCTGGATACGCCCGGAAGGGGGCGAGCGCAACGAATACGTTTTTTTCCGCCGCAGCCTGCAATTGGAGGCTGCGCCGGAGGAAGCCCGGCTGCACCTCTACGCCGATTCCCGCTATGCCCTCTATGTCAATGAAACCTATATTGGCTTCGGGCCTATCCGGTCCTACCATGCCAACCCTTACTACGACAGTTATGATTTGGCGCCTTACCTGAAAGCAGGGGCCAATATCATTGCGGTGAAGGTGCTCAGTAACGGAATGGAGACCTACCAGCTTTTTGATTACAAGGGCGGTTTTGCGGCCTGGGGTACGGTGTCGGCGGGTGAGCAGGCTATTGACCTGGGCATCACTGAAGGCTGGGCTGCCCGGAAATCGACTGGGTATGACCAAACTGCCCCTAAGTTTTCCTTCGCCACGGGTGCAATTGAAAACTGGGATAGCCGGGAGGAAGCAGATTGGTACCGCCTGAATACGAAAACGACAGGCTGGGAGCCGCCGGTCCCCTTAAAGGATCAAGAGCATTGGGGCACCTTCCGGCCCCGGCCTTATCCACCACTGACCCAGAAAAAAGTGGGAGCCTTGCGGCTGCGCGGGGCTTATCCCATTAAAGCCGAAGAAAACATTTATTCCTTTCGCATCCCCACCAATGACGAAGTGCACGCGGATTACAACGCCTCACAGACGGCGCTGGGGTATTCCTACCTGTATTCGCCCGAGGCACAGACCGTAGAGGCCGGGATGTGGTGGGGTGATTACTACCTGAATGGCCAAAAACTGGACAAACAGCCGATAGCACCCGCCCGGGCGCAGTATCGTCAGGCTTACCGCCTGGAGCTAAAGGAAGGGTGGAATGAACTGGCTTTCCGGTACGGTATCATCTGGGGGTCCTGGGATTTTTACCTGGCTTTGCCAAAAGCAGCGGAGATAGTGGTTTCCGGAGCACCAGAGAAGGGTGCCAACGCCCGGTTTTATACCTATGGCCCTTTCGGCAAAGCGGCTAATGCAGCGCTAGGCAAGGTGGATATGAGCCAGCCGATTGAAGCCCTGCGGGCAGCCACGCCCCGGGAATGGGTAGCGCAGCTCAAAGGGGAAGACGCTAATCAGCCCGCCCGTGACCTGGCCTGGTACGAGTTCGACCTGGAGCAGCCCATAAGCCTGGTGCCTAACCGCCAAGGCAGCTATACGGTGCCGGTGCGGCCCAATGGTATTACCCTCTTGTTTGACCTGAATGAAATACAATTGGGGCGCGCTTTTGTAGAAGGGGATTTTCCAGCAGGCACCCAAATCGACATCGGATTTAGCGAAGAGCTTGGGCCAAACGCTACTCCCTGGCTTTACAAGCGGTATCAGGTCGGTGCCGGCATGCGGTTCATTGCCGATGGTACAGAAACCGAGTACGCCTCCTTCAAACCCTATGGGATGAAATACATGCAGATCAATTTCTCCAATTACGACCAGCCCTTTGAGCTGCGGAGCGCAGGCGCTATTCGGCAGGTTTACCCCTTTGAGCAGGTAGGGGCTTTCGCTTGCAGCGACCCCATTTTTAATCGGATTTGGGAAGCAGGTTGGCGCACCCTGCAGCTGTGCGCAGAGGATACTTACACCGATACCCCTTTCCGGGAGCGTGGGCTCTACGCTGGCGATATGCTTCCGGAAACCGCCATCACCATGGCAGTGGCCGGGGATATGCGCCTGGCGGAATATTCCCTGCGCGTATTCCAGGATATGTACCGGGAAGAAATGGAAAGTGGACTGGAGAACCGGCACAATGATTTTCCGCTCTGGACCCTTATCACCATGCACTACGTGGCGGAATATACCGGCGATTGGTCCCTGGCAGAATCCACCTATTCGAATTATGCGTCTTTGCTAAAGCACCACCTCAATAAGAAAAACGAGCAGGGGCTCATCCCAGCGAAAAAAGTGTTTATAGAGTGGAGCCGGATCAACAAATCCGATGCAGCAATGACGGCCTACCAGGCGCAATTGGTGCGGTCATTGGAAATCCTTGCCGCATGGGCAGAGCGCTTCGGCCAACCAGAAGAGGCCCAGCGCTTTGCCAGCGAAGCCAAGTTGCTCAAAGCGGCGGTAAACACTGTGCTTTGGGACGCCAGCCGAAACGCTTTTTATGATGGCTGGAAAAACGGTGCCCCAATTAAAAGCTACTATCCGACCTCCAGTATATGGCCGGCGCTGCTGGGCTTGACAGATGCGCAGCGCACCCGGGAAATTATTCAGTTCCTTGCCAAGGAACTGCAGGATATCGGGCAGGAGCACCGCAACCGTACCCTCACGCCCTATTCTTCTTTTTACCTCTTTTCGCTGCTCTACCGTGAAGGCGCCGCCGGCCTGGCGGAGCACTTCCTGAAAAAGCACTGGGGGCCGATGGCACTGCACAGTTGCACGCCTACCGTTTGGGAAAACTTTAGCATCGATGGGGGGCAGGGGACTTCCAGCCACGCCTGGAGCGGCCACCCTGCTTATTTTATGGCTACGGAGGTATTAGGGGTTAACCTGGGGTTCAATCAAGCCCTCGACCGGGGTAAAATACAGATTGAGCCCCAATCTGACCATTTGGAGTGGGCAGAGGGCACGGTGGCGCACCCGGCCGGGCCCGTGCGGGTGCGATGGGCGGTGAAAGGCAGTCAGCTTTGGCTGCACTACGAGGCACCCGCAGGCATTCCGGTGGAAGTGGCGCCAAAGGGCCGGTTGGGCGAATTGACCCTGAAATTATACTAAGGAATGAGAAATAAATAACTCATCATTTTTGACGGGCGCTTTTGCCCCAA
>CAZNSK010000013.1:0-63467 GCA_964575505.1 uncultured Phaeodactylibacter sp. | reverse complement strand
CGCACAAAATAACTTCGCCTATTCTAGGTAACTTATTACTGCGCGACCCCTAAGGTATAGCTTAGCCTGCTTTGAGCAAATCGAGCATCTCCTCAACCGTCAGCTTGGCACTCACATCCGTGCCTGACAATAGCTGGTCGGCCAGTTCCCGCTTATCGTGGTGGAGCTGTACAATCTTTTCCTCAATGGTCCCTTCGCTAACGAACCGGTAGACGGTCACCGGGCGCTGCTGCCCGATGCGGTGGGCCCGGTCGCTGGCCTGGTCCTCAACGGCAGGGTTCCACCAGGGGTCGAGGTGAAGCACATAATCAGCCTCCGTAAGGTTGAGCCCGGTGCCTCCCGCCTTCAGGCTGATGAGGAAGAGCTGCCCTTCGCCATTCTGAAACTGCTGTACGGCTTGCTCCCGCTTCTTTCCGGGGGTCTGCCCGTCGAGGTATTGATAGGGAATGCCTTGATGCTTGACCCACTGCTCCACGATGCGCAAGTGCTTGACAAACTGGCTAAACACCAGGGCTTTGTGACCATTGTCCAGCAACTCCAGGATGGTTTCTCCCACCAGGTCTAGCTTAGAACTGGGCACCCGGCTATCCGGCATGACCAGGCGGGGGTGGCAGGACGCCTGCCGGAGTTTGGTCAGTTGCGCCAGCAATGCAAACCGCTTGGCAGCGGGGTCTGCAGCAGCTACTTCTTCTATGGCGCTGCGGCGTATAGCTTCGTAGAAGGAGCGCTCTGATTCGGTAAGCTCTACCGAGAGTACGATTTCGGTTTTGGCCGGCAGCTCCGTCAATACCTCGCGCTTGCGGCGGCGCAGGATAAAGGGCTGAATGAGGCGGCGGAGCTGCTCTCGCCTTTCCTGATCCCCCTTGCCGATGGGGTTGGCAAATTTTTCGTTAAAGCGCTTTTGGCCCCCCAACAGCCCAGGGTTGAGAAACCGAAACAGGTTCCAAAGCTCCCCCAGGTGGTTTTCGATGGGCGTGCCGGTAGTGGCTAGGCGGAAGTCGGCTTTTAGGCCCATCGCAATCTTAGACCGCTTGGTCGCCGCATTTTTTATAGCCTGTGCTTCGTCCAGCACGACTGTGCTGAATTGTTTATTGGTCAGGACTTCCTCCACAAAGGGCATCAGGCCGTAACTGACCAGCAATAAATCGCCCGCCCCGACCTGTTCAATCAATTCTGTATCCTTGCTATTCGCCAGCAGATAGGGCTTCAAATCGGGGGCGAAGCGCTCTGTCTCCCGCAGCCAGTTGCGGGTAACAGAAGCGGGGGCAACCACCAAGCCAGGGCCAGATGCGCTACGGGCGGAAAGCATAGCCAGAGCCTGTACGGTTTTTCCCAGCCCCATATCGTCGGCCAGGCAAGCGCCAACCCCCCACTCTGCCAGCCGCATCATCCAGCGGAAGCCTTCCTTTTGGTAAGACCGGAGGTCGGCGGCAAAGGTCTTAGGCACACGAGGCCGGATGCGCTGCGCCTGCTGAATCCGCTGCATGCTTTTGGCCCAGTGGCGGTCCGCTTCCAGTTCGGCCAACTCGCCAGCCAGCTCGTCTACCCGCAGGCCCGCCAGGGGGTTCAGTTCATACTGTTGCCCTTTTTGTTGCAACAGGCCATCCAGCTCGCGGAGCCGCTCCCGGAAGGATTCCGTAAGCGCAATAAAGGTGCCCTCCTTCAATTCTACAAACGGGCTGTCGTCTTTGCGGACATGGTCGAGCAATTGCTGAAACTGCAACACTTCTTCTTCGTCGAGCTTCAGGCTGCCGTCCATAGCGAACCAGTTTTGCTCCTGCTGAATACGCAAGCTGAGCTGGTCGGTGCCGCTGATGCCCGCCAGTTTCACCTTCTCTCCCTTGGGGTACTCCAGGCGGATTTGGCCGTTTTCCTTAAGCGGATGGAGCTCGAGCAAAACTTGCAGGCAAGCTTTTGTATCCTCGATTTGCCATTCGTAGCTCACTGCGGCTTGCGCTTGCAGGGTGGGGCAGGCAGCGACCACCGCTTCTGCGAGCTGTTGCTCCCTATCGAGCTGCCGGTCACAAGCCACCCTCCCCGCTTCAGTAGAAAGGATGCGAGTGGCCAGGCCTTCGCCTGGCTTAAAGTAATGTGTTTCCTCAGGAATCGGCTTGACGTAAAATTCGAGTTTGAAGCCCTCCCCAAAGGGCAGGAGGTGCAAACAGGGCAGGGGATCGCCCTTCACGGTTTCCAGCCCCTCCTCAATCATAGTGGTGGGGGACTGCACCTGAATCTGGCCTTGCAGGTTTTGAGCAATACGCTCGAGCTGCGGCCGGGCTATTTCGGGCATCAAGGCCCCCCGCCCAATCAGTTTAGCGACCTTGCTTTCTGCTTCGGAAAGCCGGTAGACCCGATACCGGGTGGGGGTTTCCTTTTCCACTACATAGCCCCCTGTTTTGGTGGCTGGCCGGAACGTCAACCGCAGTTGCCCCCCCTCTTCGGTAATCAACAACTCGGGCTTGCTCCGGACCAGCTCCACGGGGATATCCCCTTTGCCGTCCAGAAACACAAAAGGGTGGTCGGCCAGATGGTAGAGCGCTTCCTCGAAGTCAATGGCCAATTCATCGTTACTGTAGTAGTAGAAGGAACTGCCCCCCCCATTATACTTGGAGTAGATCGCAGTAGCAGCGATGCGGTCTTTTTCGGTAAAACTATCCACTTTGCCTTCGTAAATATCTTCGAGGGGCACCTTGCGCCCGGCCGACCAGGTATGCCGTTTGCTTCTTTTTTGCTCTTTGGGCTGCAGGTGAGCCTCCTCAAAGTTTACGAACCATACCAGGCGGGTGCTGCCAGGCGGATAGTTGCTGCCCTCGGCTTTACCGTTCCCCATGGCATCCAGGGTATTCAGGATGCGCTCCCAGGCCGACTGTTGCGGCAGAATATGGATGAGGTAATGGAAATGGTAGGTTTCCTGGTAGTAACGCGCGGTTACGATCCAGTTTTTTTGCTTGGGGTGGTCTGGGAAAACGAGAGCGAGCGCATTCGCCATTTCCCCGCACAACCAGTATAGGGCTGCTTCTTCCCACCGCTGCAGGAGGTCATCAATGCGGTCGGCCAGCTCAAGGTCCATTTCAGCCCCAATCCAGTAAGCGACCCACAGCATGGACAACTGCTCAAGCGGGTGCTCCATCAGGTCAGGGCTTTCGTACAGCCGTTCCAGGGCTTCATCTTCATCCTGCACCAGGAAGAAGAAAAAAATGCGTAGGGCATTGAACACACCGGGCAGCGGGCTGGCATCAATGCGCTCGTTCATTTTGCTAAGTTTCTCCAGGCCGTCGAGCTTCTGGCCCCGGCATTGGTAAATGAGGAACAATGCCCCCCAGAAGTCGTTATGGACACGGTCTCTGCCCCTGGGGGCTAATTCCTTAAGGTAAGCTTCTGCCTGTTGGTTCTGGTTGCGAAGCAGTGCCTGCATGGCCAACAGGCCCGTCCAGTGATGGGTTCCTTCCAGCAGTGGCATCGCTTCTTTCAGCGAAGCAGGGCTAGGCCCTTGCATAGCCAGGTTGGACGCATAAAAGAGGTTGAGCATCTCATCCCGCTTGTGGCCTTCGGAGAGCAAAATCCGAAGCAGGCGGTTAAAATCCTCCGCCCGCCCGCCCTGCCAGAGGTGGGGATATTGAAAGATATAGTAAACGGCTTCTCCCTGGAAAGGCACTGGCAGCGCTGCTATAAAATCGGGGTCAAGCGGCAGAAAATTGGAGAGCAGCGATTCCAGAGTCCGGTGGCGCTGGTCTTTGTCGAAGGTAAAATTGTTGGCCAGCTGGTCAGCCAGGTGGCTGTAGTCATAGTAGCTCTTTTCAAAGAGCAACAAGCGCAGTTTCTTGAGCTGCCGGTTGAGGTCTTCTTCCCGCATCTGGAAGGAGTATACCGGGCGGTCCAGCTTTTCCTCCCGCCTGAGCTGGCTAATGACCCGGTTCAGGGTTTTGCCCGAGCTGAGGAAGAAGCTACGTGCCGCCGCTTCCCGCCAAACTGGCTTGATGTAAGGGTCTTTATACTGATAACTGATGAAGCCCTGCTCCTGCAGCCAGTTGAGCTTATCGCGGATAAACGCGTAGGTCACCGTCTTTTGGGACTCCGGCCGGAACCCTACCTTATCGAGTACTTTTTCGATGCTGTAGTTAGATATGGGATAGCCATATACCCCCAGCACGCCCAAGACCCAGTAGGCGTCATGGGGCAATTGGCTGATGGCTTTTTTTCGGTCCCGGTAAGCTAAATCTTGCGCCACAGTTTTTCTCCTTTACAAATTTTGCGCAAAGGTACGCAGGCTGCCGGACAATGCCCCACAAAAAAGCGCAGATGTTGGAGCAGTTTACAAATCGTAGACTTAATAAAAAATTAATACGAAAAGGTGCGCCCGATTACGGAATCCTTACGGCCAGGGTATTAGCTTTGCGCGAATGAGCAAGCAGGCAAATTTTGTCATCGACTTTGATAGTACTTTCACCCGGGTGGAAGCATTGGATGTGCTCGCAGAAATCGTTCTGAAGGACGCGCCACAGCGCGATGCTGTGCTGCAAAAAATACAGGACATTACCGACCAGGGTATGGACGGCAGCTTAGACTTCAGAGCCTCCCTGGAGCAGCGCCTGAATCTGCTGCACGCCCACCGGCAGGACATCGATGCATTGGCCGAGCGCCTTAAGGGGCAGATTTCCCGGTCCTTCCTCCGCAATCAGGAGTATTTCATTGCATTGCGGGATTCAACTTTTATTGTCTCCAACGGTTTCACCGACTTTATCCGGCCCGTGGTGGCCCATTATGGCTTCAAGCCGGAGCAAGTGATCGCCAATGAATTTCTGTACGATGATGCAGGATATATTACCGGGTTTGATAAGGACAACCCGCTGTCCCGCACCGGCGGCAAGTCGGAAGTCATCCGGCGGCTGAATTTACGTGGCGATGTATACGTCATTGGCGATGGAGCCAACGACCTGGAAATCCGAAAAGCAGGTTATGCCAACAAATTTTACCTGTTTACGGAAAATGTAGAGCGAAAAAAAGTGATGGCAGAAGCTGACCATATCGCTCCTAATTTAGACGAAATCTTATACGAACTGAAAATGAGCAGATCTCTATCTTACCCTAAGAATCGCATTAAAGTTCTTCTCCTGGAGGGCGTCCACGATCGCGCCGTAGAGTTATTTGAGCGGGAAGGCTATCAGGTAGAATACATGACGACTTCTCTTTCTGAAGATGAGCTGTGCGAGAAAATCAAGGATGTCAACATCATCGGCATACGGTCCAAAACGCAAATCACAGAAAAGGTCATCAAAAGTGCCAAGCGGCTTATTAACGTAGCTGCATTTTGCATCGGGACCAACCAAATTGACCTTGAGGCTTGTACCCGTCACGGCGTGGCTGTATTCAATGCACCTTACAGCAATACCCGTTCGGTCGTAGAGCTGGCTATTGCCGAAATCATTATGCTGGTGCGCAACTTGCCCGACAAAGCCCGGGCGATGCACGAAGGCAAGTGGCAAAAATCGGCAGCCGGCGCTCAGGAAGTAAGGGGCAAGAAACTAGGCATCGTGGGGTACGGCAACATTGGGGCGCAGCTTTCCGTCGTTGCTGAAGCCATGGGCCTTGATGTTTACTACTACGATCTGGAAGAGAAGCTCGCGATGGGCAATGCCACCAAATGCGATACGCTGGAAGAACTGCTGGGCCTAGTCGATATTGTGACCCTGCACGTGGATGGCCGGCCCGAAAACAACCTCATCTTCGGAGCCAGGCAGTTTGCAGTGATGAAAGACAATGCCATTTTCATCAACCTGTCCCGGGGCAAAGTGGTGGACATAGAGGCCCTTCGGGACAACCTCAACTCCGGCAAGCTCAAAGGTTGCGCGGTGGATGTCTTCCCGAAAGAACCTAAGAGCAACGACGAGCCCTTCGAATCAGCCCTCATGGGGCTGCCCAATACCATCCTTACGCCCCACATTGGCGGCTCCACAGTGGAAGCTCAGGAGAACATTGGCAACTTCGTGCCTAATAAGGTGATTCAGTATATCAACACAGGCAGTACGGCGGGTAGCGTCAACTTCCCCAATCTGCAACTGCAGCCTGTCCAAAATGCCCATCGCTTGCTGCACATCCACCACAATGTGCCAAAAGTGCTGGCCCACATTGACCAAATCCTGGCGAAGCACAATATCAATATCCTCAGCCAGTACCTCAAAACCAATGAGCAAATTGGCTATGTGATTACGGATGTTGACCGGGCATACGACGATGAACTGCTGGAAGAGCTCAAGCAAATCGAGCCGACCATCTGGTTCCGCGTCCTGTACTAGAAGCCGGTACCCTACGTCGAAATTTCGTCCCGAATAATCGGTAAAATACCAACGAACCTACCGAAGGCCGTATCTTGAGCAGGAAATTTGAACACCCTGTATATGATACGGTCTTTACTAACACTGAGCTGGAAAGCACAGGTACGTTCGCCCCTGTGGGAACGCGGGCTCGTCGTCAATATTTTGCTGGGCTTGCTCGCCCTTTATTTGCTGGGGAATTTTCTGTTCGTAGGGTACTTCCTGGATGTGATCCTGGAAAACACGGTACCGGACGAACACCCCATTGCCGTACTTAGCAGCATCTTTTTCTTTTCGTGGCTGGCAGGGCTTCTGTTCCGTTTTTTGTTTCAGAGCTACCCGGTGCTGGATATACAGCCCTTTCTCCTACTGCCGATCAGCCGCAGGAAGCTGTGCCACTACCTGCTTATCCGCTCGGTATTCAATGTCTTCAACCTTTTTCCGCTGGTCTTCATCCTCCCCTTCACCTTCAAGGTTGTAGCTACGGAATACGGAGGGCTGGCTCAGGCAGCCTGGGTCGTTAGTGTGATGTGCCTGGCGCTGTTCAACAACTTCATTGGCTTTTACCTCAAGCGGCAGTTCAACATTAGCCCGTTTGCCATTCTGGGGGCATTTGTCCTGCTGGGCGGCGTGCTATACCTGGATGTCCAATCCATTCTACCCTTATCTGACGCATTCGGCACCGCTTTTATGACCGTACTGGATGTGCCCGCCCTAGCCCTGATCCCCATCGGTGCAGTGCTGTTGGCCTATCAGTTGCCCCTGTGGGCACTGCGCCGGAATGCCTACCTGGACATGGTAGAAGAGCAAGGCAGCCAGGTAGAAAGTACCGAAGGGATTGCGGCACTGCGCCGCCTCGGCCTGGCGGGCCATTTCCTGCAAATGGAACTGTTGCAAATCATGCGCAATAAGCGGCCAAAAACGATGCTGCTGATGGCGGTGCTCATTTTGCTCTACCCCTTCTTTTCGCTGGAGTACCTGGAAAACGGGGAGTCGTTTAGCATGGTGTTTCTATTCACGCTCATGGCAACCACCTTCCCGATGGCCACTTACGGCCAGTTCCTGATTGCTTGGGAAAGCAGTTTTTTCAACTTGCTGATGGCGCGGCGGGTGCCCCTAATGGCGTATATGAAAGGCAAGTACTACCTCTTCGCCCTGTTCAATGTGGCCGCCTTTTCCATATGCTTGCTCTATGGCCTGGCGGATATCCGCATGATTCCGATTGTAGGGGTCTCCTTTCTGGTCAATATGGGCATTACTGCCTACATTATCCTCTTCTTTAGCAGCTACAATACCCGGCCGGTCAACCCAGACAAAAGTGCCTTTATGAACTGGGAAGGGGTTGGCGCCTCCCAGTTTTTGCTAGTCCTGCCGGCTTTTTTCCTGCCGGTGCTCATCCACCTGTTGTTGCATTGGGCATTGGGCTGGCAGTGGGGCCTGGCGGTGCTCGGCATGATAGGAGTAGCCGGCATGATGCTGCACCGGCCCATCATGCAGGCCGTGGTCCGGCAGCTGGGCCGGCAGAAGTATACTTTAGTGGACGCTTACAAACAAGATACCTAACATGATACGCATCGACAACCTGAGTAAGAAATACGGCAGCAAGGCCGCCCTGCATATTGATGCCCTGGAGATTCCCGCCGGGGAGCGCTTTGGGCTGGTGGGCAATAACGGCGCTGGCAAAACCACCCTGTTTAGCCTGTTGCTCGACCTCATCCGCCCCACTTCGGGCACCGTTTGGTCAAAGGGGGAAGCCGTAGCAGATGCGGACGGCTGGAAAAGCTATACGGGCTCCTTCATTGATGAGACTTTCCTGATTGGTTACCTGACTCCGGAGGAATATTTCAATTTCGTAGGGCAATTGTACGGCAAGAACCCCTCTGATGTACAGCTTTTCCTGCAGGGCTTTGAAGAATTGTTCAACGGAGAAATTCTGGATAGCGGCAAATACATCCGCAACATGTCTAAGGGCAACAAGAAGAAGATCGGTATTGCGGCAGCTATGCTTGGCGACCCTGAGGTGGTCATTCTGGACGAGCCATTTGCCAACCTTGACCCGAGCTCTCAGATTCGGCTTAAGAGCCTGATCCGCGAACTGCCTGATGACCTCACCGTACTGATTTCCAGCCATGATCTGGCGCACGTGACCGAAGTATGCCAGCGGATTGTCCTTCTGGAAGAGGGCCAGGTTATTCGGGACCTGAAAGATGCGCCCGAGCGGACGCTGGAAGAGCTGGAGCTCTACTTTGCAGGGGGAGCCGCTTAGTTTTTTTCCAATACAGAAGGAAGCCGTTCGACGGTAATGCGGAAGGGCGTTTCAGGGGGCAAGGGAAGCGCAAGCAAGCCGTAGGCCGATTCCCCCGGTTGTAGGTCGTACCCGGTGAGGTATTGGCGCATCAGGTCTTGGGCAAAGTCGCTGCGGATTTTCGCTTTATGCATTTGATTGCCGAAGCGCCCTATTTTCCATAAGCTGGCCCCATCGCCACTGACCGTCACATTGTCCCTGGACCGGTCTTCACAGAGCAGGCTCGCCGCCTCGCTTGCAGTCAGAGGCGGCAGCATTGCGCCATTTAAGTCCTGGAAGACTAGATTTTCCGGGAGCCTCAGGGTTTGGGTTTCCTGGTTCTCGACCCGGAACCCGATCAGGTTGATACGCTGCTTGTACTCCATGCGGGAAAAAAACTTATTGCGCTGCCCGTCAAAAACGTGGTCCACAAGAGCCACAGTTATTTTTGAGTCTTTGAGTTTGTAGCTTACCTCCTGCCGGGCAAGTTGCGGAAGGTCTATTTCCTGATAGGGGGCTACGCAACCGATGAGTGCAAACAGGAGCAGCAAAGAGCTTTGTCCGATGAGCTTGTTTGTTATCATAGAGGACTTTTAGGTTACTGCAATTTGAAGGTAGCGCAAAGAGGCACTGCCGAGGTGAACGCTAAGTTAGCTCAATTGGTCAGCTTTTTATGAACCATTTCCGACCAAAGGGCAGCAGGCCCTTCCAATCCGAAGCAGCATTCGCTTTCGTAAGCCAACGAATGCACACTTTCCGCGCATTAAGCGGCTGATCCATTTCCTAGACTCCTGCCGCCCAGTTATATTAGCTTCAAAATCAAACTTACTGCCATGCGATTACTACTGCCTGTTCTTCTTGCATTCCTCTCCTTGCCCGGCTTGGCGCAAACGGGCTTCCCCAAAATAGACTCGGCAATTGCCCAGGGGGCCTTCAATACAGCACAAGAGCTGATTGCCAAGCGGATAGCGGAAAGCAGCCTTGATGCCACCACCGCGTACAACTTGCAGTTGCAGTCCGCTTTGCTCGACCGCATCAAGCTCGACTTTTCAAGGGATGAAGCCTACATCCGGGAGACTCTGGGTGCGTACTTTCCCGGCCTAAGCGACGAACAACTACGGGAATGGGAGGAAAGCGGCGAGCTCGAAATGCGCGTTATCGAGGGAGAAAAGCGCTATTTCCGCAATGCCGTATGGAACCTCTTCCGGGTTAATGCCGAAGCCAAAGCCCGCAAGCAGGAGGTGGATGGCCCGGGCAGCCAAACGCTGGACAGTTTCCTGCAGGCCTACCTTCCACGGGCGGTAGGAGCCGTAAAGGATACCGAAACCCCCATCGCCCGCCCACGCACCCTTAAGTTGGCCTATACCCTGCGGGTGAAACCCGATGCCGTACCGCCCGGCGAAATGGTCCGCGCCTGGCTGCCCTATCCCCGGTCGAGCCGCGACCGCCTGGCGGCTCCCCAATTGCTCAACGCCAGCGAGCCGCACTACATTCTTTCGCCCCTGAGCTATCCGCATACCTCTATTTACATGGAGAAACCGGCAGTGGCGGGGGAGTGGACGGAATTCCGGTACGAAGTGTCCTACACCGCCTACGATCACTGGCAGGATTTGCTACATGCAAACGTGGAGCCCTATGATACGGCCTCCCTGCTCTACCAGTACTACACGCAGGAGCGGGCACAGCACATCCGCTTTACGCCGGAAGTAAAGCAGCTCGCTCAGGAAATTGTGGGCAATGAGCAGGACCCGGTACAAAAAGCCTGGCTCATCTATCGGTGGATTGGCGACAATATTCCCTGGGCAAGTGCGCGGGAGTATTCCACCATGCCCAATATCCCGGCTTACTGTATCGAAAATCAGCGGGGGGACTGTGGGATGAAGGCCTTGCTGTTTATCACCCTCTGCCGCTATGTAGGCATTCCGGCGAAGTGGCAAAGCGGCTGGTTCCTCTATCCGGTCAGCAAAAACCTGCACGACTGGTCGGAGTTGTACTTCGAGGGACTGGGCTGGGTACCCGTTGACCCTGATTTCAACCTTCAGGCTATTGAAGATGACCCTGAAGCCCGCCGCTTTTTCTTTGGCGGGGCCGATGCCTACCGTCTGATTGTCAACGATGATTTTTCCGGTGATTTCTTCCCGGCCAAGGTGCACCCCCGCAGTGAAACGGTGGACTTCCAACGGGGTGAGGTGGAATGGCGCGGGGGTAATTTGTACTTTGATCAGTGGCGGTATAATATGGAGATTGGGTACGAAGAGGAGTGAGTGCTAATGGATTGAGCCGCAAATGCTTGACAGTTAACCCCAAAGCTATCGGGGCAGTAAGCGCTCAAGCGTGAAAAGACGATCAACTATTTCGGTTTAGCCGCAATAGTTTGGGGAAGGACGGCTTAAAAGTCCGTTGTTTGGGGCTCAAAATTCGTTGCCCTGCCAGAGGGCCTAGGGCCATTGTCCGGGAGCAATACACCAAAAGGGTTAATCCTTAAACCAGCCGCTGTACATCACGTAGTTATTGGCGATCCGCTCCACCGTGTCGCTGAAAGTTTCGGCGCTCAGGGCTTTGACCTTACGGGCCGGCACGCCGGCGTATATATAGCCAGCTTCCAGATGGCTGTTTTCCAGCACGACGGCACCCGCCGCGATGAGTACATTTTCTTCTACCAAAGCATGGTCCATGACAATAGCCCCCATGCCCACCAGTACGTTATCTTTAAGGGTACAGCCGTGCACGATCGCGCGGTGCCCGATGGAAACGTTGTTGCCAATCGTGGTAGGCGCGCGCTCGTAGGTACAGTGGATGACGGCCCCGTCCTGTACATTCACCTTATTGCCCATGCGGATGCGGTGCACATCGCCCCGGATGACCGCCTGAAACCAAACACTACATTCGTTGCCCATTTGGACATCGCCCACGATCGTTGCGTTTTCTGCTAGGTAGCAGTCGTCCCCAAATTGGGGCATAATACCTTTTACTGGTTTGAGGAGTGCCATAGATTAAAGCTTTTAACGGGTCATAATGCCGATTCCACAAGTTCACCAAAGAAGAAGGCGTAAAACATCAACAGCAGCACCCCTTCCCAGCGGGTAATCTTCTTGTTGTTGGCCATGATGCCAAATAGTATCGTCATGGCAACCATCAGCGGGAGGTAGAGTTCGTTGATATCAGCCGGAATTTTCAATTTGCCGAAGAAAGAAGAGAGCCCCATGACGATGTAGGTATTAAATATATTGGAGCCCAATACATTGCCCACGGCAATAGAAGCCTTGCCCCGGCGGGCAGCATTGAGGCTCACGATGACCTCCGGCAGGGAGGTGCCCAGCGCAACAGCAGAAAGCGCAATGATTTCCGGGTCGATGCCCGCAAATGCCGATAGTTTCCGGATGGCAAGAATGGTATAATCCGCCCCCAGATAAACAAGCGCGCCCCCTACCACCAAAAGGGCATATTCCTTCCAGGTGACGGTCGGGCGTTCGAAGGTTTCGGGCTCCTCTTCCGATTTAAAGGAGTAGGCCAGGAAGACGACAATGCCAAGGAGAAACAACAGGCCCTCGAACAGGGAAAAGTGAAAATCACGGAGTACGAACCACAGCAAAAAGGCAGACCCCCAAAGAAAAGGCATATCAATATGCCAGATATTGTACTCCAGTTCTATTTTGTTGGAAACCACCGCCGCGATACCCAGTACGAGGGCAATATTCGTGATATTGGACCCGATGACATTTCCGGTAACTATCTCTGACTCCCCGCTCAAGACCGAGGCAATCGAAGTAGCCAACTCCGGCAGTGAGGTACCGAAGGCCACAATCGTCACGCCAATAATGAAAGGGGAAACCCCGAGTGAGAGGCCAATCTGCTCAGCCGAATCAATAAACCAATCCGAGGCTTTCAACAGCACCCCTAAACTAATAATAAACAGCCCTGCGTATAATGCTATATCCATATACCTTCTTCTGCGAAGGGGCTAAGACAGCTTAGCCCCTTCTGCGCTCGTTCGTTTTTTCGTCCCGCAAAAGTAAGATAAATCTAATGATCAGCGCAGGGAAACAATTTTAATACGACCAAAGATCGTGCTCGAAGTTGAATAGCTCCTGCTCCAGCCGCCGGGACTGCTGCAGCAGCTCCACACCGGAGTAGGTAGCCTCCAGGCGGGCATCTTGTATATTCGACGCTTTAGTGATATAACTGGAAAACTTCCGCATATCGAAAAGGTCTGCCCAGCTCATGGGGGAGTAGGCTAAGCCATCGACCGGCAAGGGTATGTGCGCTAACAGCTCCCTAGCCTTCGGGAAATATACCCAAAACAGGGGGCGCTCGTATTTAAAGTTGCCATTGTCGTCGTATTCTTCGATCAGCGGGGCGATGCCAAGGATACGGACCTGCAGTGTAGAACTCCGGGTATCGAAGTACCAGTGTTCCTTGAGACGGTACCGTTTGACATCCTCGGGGTTCAGTTCGTCTTTAACGATCTGGTAGACTTCTTCTCCCGTCTCAATATCAAAGATGGGCACGGTGTCGACCCGGTAGAGCATCCGGCTGAGGTCATCCTGAGAAAGCGGCAGGCTGAACTCGTCGTTCTCGGTGCTGTACGCTTGCAGCCTGCCGGACTCCACTGCTTCTGTAAGTATGGTGATCAGGGGCTGCTTGGGATACCGAAAGGGCAAATTTATTTTTTCCCGGGTGTCAATAACTCGCCAGACCCGTTTTTCCCAAAGCAGGTCGGCTTCCCGCACCGCAGGATAGGACAATGGCTTCTCCTGATGCGTCAGTTTACGCTGGGTAATATCGTTGAGGGGCAGCCGGGTGCTTTCGGTCTGCGCAAAAAGAGGGGTGAGCAGCAAGCTCAGCACCAAGGTCAGGTAACACTTCATTTTCCTTTTTTTTGTGGGCAAACCGGTAGCAGGGCAAGCCGTGCGTGCAAGCCAATGCGTTGATGCCGTGAAGGGGCAACCGGTCAGGTGCAGCACGCCGAGCTGCGGCGCTTACCAGGCCCGATTAAACAAAATGTATTCGTGATGGTCCTAAAGATAATTTTTACAGAAGAGCGATGAATGTACGTATCGTTTTTCCGATGTTGTGTCGTTATAATGCAAGCTTCGGCAATTGTTACAAGCTGAAAATGTTAAAATTGCGGAGGTTGTGTTTTTTTTTACTTTTGCATGTAATAAAGCCCGGAGAATGGGCTGTAGATTTTAAACTATGCCACTCGACCAAATAGACGTAGATCAGTTGGAGTCCGGGCAGGAAAGCCAGGAAATGACTTTTCTGGAGCACCTGGAAGAACTGCGCTGGCACATCATCCGATCGCTGATAGCCATCGTGAGTCTGGGAATTGTATTGTTCCTCTTCCAGGGGTGGCTGTTCGATACGGTTATCTTTGGGCCTACCAAAGCGGACTTTTTTTCCTACCGTGCCATTTGCAGCTTGTCCAATGCCATTGGCCTGGGCGATACGATGTGTTTTGTGCCGCCCGACTTTCCCAAAATTGCGACCGGCTTTGGGGAGCCCTTCATCATGAGTATCAAAGTATGCTTTGTTATGGGCCTGATCATTGCCTTCCCCTATGTGCTATGGGAGTTCTGGAAGTTCATCAAGCCGGGCCTGTACGCCAAGGAGCGCAAGGCCGCCCGTGGGATGGTTGGCATTTGTTCCGGGCTGTTTATGCTGGGCGTGCTGTTTGGGTACTACATCATTTCTCCCTTTGCAGTCAACTTCCTGGCGGGGTATCAAATACCTGGGGTGCAGAATACCCCGACGATGTCTTCGTTTATCAACTACATGATCATGTTCACGGCACCTGCAGGGCTGATTTTCGAGTTGCCGATCATTGTTTACTTCCTTTCCAAGGTAGGGTTGGTTACGCCGGAAGGCATGAAAAAATACCGCCGCCACTCCATCATCGGCGTGTTGATGCTATCGGCAATGATAACGCCGCCGGATGTCGTCACGCAGTTTTTGATCGGCATTCCGCTCTACATCCTATACGAGGTGAGCATCGTTGTATCGGCTCGCGTGAACCAAGAAAATGAAGAATTTTAATGCACCGATTATCGAGCAACGCCACTCTTTTTCTGAAGTTCTTTATTCCGGTTTTCTGGATCGTTTTCTTTGGTGCCATTACGGTGGCTGCCCTGTTTTATCAATATGACTACCTGGGCAACACCCCGGCTTTGTATTTTAAGGCGGGGATGATTTTCTTCTTTGTGACGGGGGTACTGTTGTTCAGCTTTACGCTGCTCCGCCTTAAGCGAGTGGAAGCCAACGGTGATTTCCTGTACGTAACCAACTACTTCAAAGCGGCCCGCTACCCTTTCCACAATATTGAACACTTCCGCATCAGCCGCTTCCTCATTCCTCAGCTGGCTACGGTATACTTCAAGGAGCCTGGGATTTTTGGCCGGCGGATTTTCTTTATCGCCAGCCGGCACCTGATGGAGGATTTTTGGGCCGCTTTCCCGGAACACAAGGAAGCCTTGCTCTCAAACCCGGACGAGCAGCCGTAAACTGCCCGCCCGGGTTTTAGAAGCACTAATCTCCCCAGGATAGGCCAAAGCGCAGTGCGATATTGACGAAAGGGGAAGACAAATCTCCGGCGTTCAGTTCCGGAATATCGTTGTAGGTAACAAAGCGGTAGCCGCCTTCCAGGCCTACCCGAAACCACTGTGTTGCATTCAGTTCCAGGCCTACCGAGGGTTTAAGTACGTAGACAGCATCGTCATCAATGCCCTCCAGAGTTGCCCGTCCGCCCCCGGCAAAAAAGCTAACCCGCGGGTGCAGCAAGCGTTCGGAGTTAGGGGCGTACCCAAGCAGGAGGCCATCGTAGTAAAGGTCGATGCGGCGGCCATCCGGCCCGGTTGCCGGCTCTTCCCGGAAGCTGTTGCGCGCAAAGCCTACGAAAATAGACCGGCTCACTTCTATACCGATATTGAAACCCCGGGCGTAGGCGTACTCGTCTTCAAAAAAACTGTAGTTGTAATCAATGCTCCCCCAAATACCGGATATCCGGATATCTGAACTGTTGAAAAGCGTTTCTTCTTTTTGAGCAGTAAGGCTGAGGGCACCCAAGAGCAATAGGGTGGTCAAGAGATGGTTATTTTTCATAACAGTCGGATTTATTGCCTTTCAAATAAACAGCAAAATCAACTTATATGCTGGTTTTTAACCCTCTTTAACCCCTTTTAGGATTAGTTTAAGATTAGAATAAATAACAACCCCGGATGGTAATCGTCCGGCCAATCCAGGGGACCAGGGTTTGCTCATTGGTTTCCGCCAGCTCTTCACTGTAGGGGGAACCTAGCCAGCGCGACCAGCGCACATCCAGCACCCAGTTTTCCGTAAAGTAAAAGGAGCCCCCTAATATCAGGGAGAACACATCCTGGGATAAGGGGTGGGTTCCCGTCCCATCATCCCCGGTGATTTCCGTTACGGTGTAGTTGATGATGTTGCCGTAGGAGCCCCCCGCTGTAACTTGCAGTTTCCAGTCCCGGAAGTGAACGAGCAAAGGAGCCTCCACCATATTGAAGTGAATGGATTCGACATCCAATTCGGAGCTCGGGACATCGAAATTGCTCTTTCTGGCCCCTTGCTGAGAAAATAGGATTTCAATGCCCACTTTCCAGCGTTCCGAGAGCACAGCATCTGCTTTGATCCCGCCCTGAAATCCAAATTTGTAAAATCCCCGCAGTTTGTCGCCATCCACCTGAGAGAGGTTCAGGCCTGCCACTACACCGGCTTCAAAACGGCGCTCCGGCCCAGTATTCTGTGCGGACAACCCCATCAGCAGGCTACTCGCTAAGAGGGTCAAAAACAATCGTAATGGTATATTTTGCATAGCACCCTTTAAATTAATGCCCAAAGTTATCAATTGAACGCATATTGCGCCACTATGGTGTAGCTAAGGCCCCTGTAACTTGTGCTACTGCCCTACATTATTATGCAAAACCCTATGAAAACTTTCCTGTCGGTTGCTTATGCCTTCTTTCCCCTGGTTCGGATGCAGGCACAAAACCTGGTCCTTAATCCTGGATTCGAAACCCTGGAATCTGCCAAATACCAAAAAGCGTGTAGCTTCTCCCGGAAAACATTCCAATTTAACGAATCGGCTGGCCCCCAATGAGTTTTTTGATCAGTCGGTAAGGCAGTTCAATATTTGGCCTCACTTTAATGTGGATACCATCGTAACCGATAGTATCGGCCGGGCATCCGATAACCAATTACTATTGGAGCGCCGGGCTGGAGCAGTTCGTCAGTACCTCCTCGAATGGGGTATCAATCCCAGCCGTATTATTTACCAGGGGTAGGGGGAAAGTCAGCCGGTAGCTGAAAACAGCACTGCTGCAGGGCGGCAGCGAAACTGCCGTGTGGAGTGTGTGTTGAAATAGCTATTTTAGCGCCAAAGCCACCACCTATGTTCAAGTACACCCGCAATAGCCTGAAAAAGCTGGAAACCTTGTTTGAGGAAATCGATTTTACGGTCCGCTACGAGAAAGGGAATTTCAATTCCGGTTATGCTATCGTGGAAGACCGCAACATCATTGTGATCAACAAATTCTATGATGTGGAAGGCCGGATCAACGTCCTGCTGGACATCATGGGGCAGACCGAAGTGCCGATGGAAGCGCTCAGTGAGCAGTCGCTTAAACTCTACAAACAGCTGGAGAAAGACGCATTGATCGCCAGCCAAGAAGAAGAATAGCTGTTGGCTGCCCGTGCCGGAGTGGCTGGCAACCAACAACATCCGCAGCCGGGTGCTTACCCTTTGGGCCGCTCGTACTGACAGCAGGCGTGCAGGGCAGCGTAAACCTCATCGGGGGCGCGGTGCGTATCCGAATCGTACCCCACTGCAGCTACCTTTGCTTTAATATCGTCTTGGGAAACTTTATCCGCCTCGTAGGCCACAGCAAGTACGCCGGTCTTCACATCCCAATCAGCCGTGTGCACCCCTTCAACGCCATTCAGGGCGCTTTCGATGGTCCGCTTGCACATGCCGCAGTTACCGTAAATACGGATGGAAGCCGTAGTGACATCTGCATCCACGCTTACTTTCTTGGCCGTGGCGGCAGCCGTTTTGCTACAGGTTTTGCCGTTTTCGCCTTTCGCACAGCAAGCTTTCTTGGCAGCAGCTGTTTTGCTGCAGCTCGTTTTATCCTTTCCGCTGCAACAGGCTTTGACCGACTGTGCCTGCACGGACATGGAACCGAGGAAAAGCAGAGCCAGCATCATCATTAATGGTTTCATGGTCATTTCTTGTTTCTTTCATGAACGAATATAGCCCCGGTAGAATAGCTGGTGCATTGGGTGAACCGGCCTATCGTGCCGGGCTATTTCACAATACTTATTTGCCGTTGCAGGCGGGTGCTCGCTAAGCGTTTGCAGCACCTCCGCCGCCCGGTATACAACTGGCAAGATACGGACTTTCGCCCGATTATTCTTTACTCTCCGCTGGCGATCAGGCTTTCCAGCTTGCCAAACAGGCTATTGTACAATCCGCTGGAGTCGCTGCGGAAGTAAACGTCCGGCCGGTAGCTAGACCGTATAACAAAGGGCGCAGTGCCCACTGTATCTACATAAGCCTCAACGCGAAACGGCGCAGTCATGTTATTGCCAGACAGTGTTAAGGTTTTTACCGGCTGCTGCCCCGCCAGCGTGAACGCATCGGCAAAAGCCGTGCCGCTGAGGTTGCGCAGTGCGTTGAGGTAATGCGCTACCTGTACGCTATCCAGCGGCGTGCCGCCCTGCATCCACCCTTCCGGCCTGCGCTCTAGCTCCAGGGTCTGGCCCTCTTGCTGATAGGCCAGGGCGGTGACTTCCATGCCCGCATCCATCCGGATGACCATTTTATCGCGCAGGCTTGTCAAATCGGCAGGCAGGCTCATCGTCTGAAAGCCATCCACGGCGTAGACGTCAGGGGAGCCCTCTCTGCGCACATAAGCCGTAGCCGAGCGGGTTTGCTGATCAAAGTCCAGTTTGCCAAGGTAGAAGCTGGCGGCTTTTTCGCCATCGGCAAAGACTTCCAGGTGGCGGGCTTCCTCACCGCTCAGCCCATAGTCTTTCCATTGGTCTTCAGACTTGGCCACCACCCGCTTGGCACGGATGCTTTCCAGGGCTGCCATCGACCGGTGCACCGCCTTTTCAGATAGGGCAACGGTACGCCCTTCCTGCGTACCTGACCACCCCTCCGGCTCCCGTTGGAGCGTGAAGGAGGGAGCATCACCGGAGGGATGTACCTGCAAGCGAGTGACCGCAGCCGTATCAACCTGTACGAGGTTGGGGTCAAAGGTCGCCTCCCTTTGCCCTGAAAACAGTCGGGTAAGGCCATAAATCCCCAGTAAAACGGCAAGAACAATGAATAAAGTCCGGTTATTCATACTAGCTCTTTTTTCGGTTTATGCAAAACTTTGGTTCTGACGCTGCTGCCGCAGACGCTGTTGCCGTTGGTACCGAAGCACCCCATAGCCCAACACCAGCAGAATTGGCAGGCCAAAGTTGAGGTACTTCAGCCAATTGCGCGTACCCAGGGCTTCTTCACCGAGGTATTCCTGGTCGATGGGGCGGGAGGCTACTGCCTTGGTGCGCAGCTCAATCAACCCGGTATCGTCCGACAGCCAGTCGATGCTGTTGACAAAGAGGCTGATGTTGTCTTCGCTTTGCCGGCCTTGCTGCCCGGTGACCGGGAAGTCGCCATCCCCAAAGACCACCATGCGGGCGTAAGTATCACTGGCAAGCGGCCCTTCCAGCACGGCGCCCAAGTGGAGGTTGCTCATTGTAAAGTCCGCTTCTGTCCACTGCTTGTTGATATCAAAATAGGTAGGCGCATTCACAATGCCGGAGGAGACAGACGTCAGGGCTACCGGAGTATACTTGACGGTGCTGTCGCCCACAAAGCTCAGGGGGCTGGCGAAGGGCATTACCACTTGCTCCAGCCCGCTACCTGCCGGGTGGTCGCTAAACTCGGTGACGATAGGCAAGAAGGGAAATTGCACGGAGGTGTTGAAGCGGAAAAAGCCCTGCTGCTGCTGCACCTGCACCGGCGCGCATTGCGCATCGATTGCAAAACCGGGCGTAACGGCAATCCCCTTTTGGGCGAGCCAATCCTCCACGCCGGTGGGCGTAGCCGTGCCCCGGGCGTTTTGCAGATCCCCCTCTACGGTATTCAGCGCAATCAGCAATTGCCCGCCCCGCGCCAGGTAGTCGTCGAGCTTGGCCAAATCAGCCGGTGGCAGGGTGTCGGTAGGGGCGACGAGCGCCGCTGCCCGGAACCGGTCAGGGATACTTTGCTCGGCGGCGAAGTCAAACGTTTCCACCTGGTAGAGCACGCTCAAAGATTGAACAGCCTGCCCCAACTGCTGCAGCCCTGCTTCCCCATGGCCCTGCAGAATAGCCACGGAGGGCTTGTCCTGTACGGAAAGCTTTTTGATGCTGGTCGAAAGCTCATACTCAATGGCGGCCCCCGGCTGTATAAAGGGGAGCACTTCCTGCTGATCGCCCAGGCTAATAATAGCCCCTATGTAGGCTTGCTGCTGCTTCGCCTGGTCTTTCTCCCGCACATTGATCATCACCGGGCGTATACCGGCCTGCATAGCTTCCTGTTGCTCGCTCTCCTCGTCGGGGTTGACGAACTGATAGTCCAGGTAGCCATCCGAAAGGCTGCGGTACTCCACCAGCATTTCCTGAAAGTCCTGGCGGGCCTTGGCGATATTAGGTGGCATATTTTCCGAGAAATAAGCCGTCACGGTCACCGGCTGCTCCAGATTGCGTAGGATGTCCTTAGTGGCCGGGCTTAGGGTATACTGGTTGTTTTCGGTCAGGTCGATCCGGAAAAACAGCTGCCGGGCGATCAGGTTGGCGACCACCACAATAGCGATAAGGAGCAGCGTAGAATACCATTGTTGTCGTTTCATGTCTGCTACTGTCTTTTTGAGATGATAAGTTCAGAAAGGCTCAGCCCGAGCACGATGATGGAAGCGAAGTAGATCAGGTCTTTGGAGTCAATCACCCCACGCTGAATAGCGTCAAAGTGGTAACGCAGGCTCAGGCTTTGGAAGAAAGTGCTCAGGCCGCCTTGCAAATTGCCCGCCATGATTTCGAAGAGCAGGTGAAAAAATAGCCCGATGATCATAGCGAGCAAGAAGGCGACAATCTGATTGCTGGTGATGCTGCTGGCGAATAACCCAATGCTAATGTAAGCTGCGCTCATAAGCAGCAGGCCGATGTAGCCAGACAGGGTAGCGCCGTGGTCCATATCACCGAGTTGCGCCACGGTGACGTAGTACGGCAAAGTAAAGGCCAGCCCAATGCACACCATTAGGAAGCAAGCCAGAAACTTCCCCAGGACCAGTTGCCGGTCAGAGATGTTTTTAGTCAGCAGAAGCTCAATGGTGCCCGCCTTTTTCTCTTCAGCAATTTGCCGCATGGTCAAAGCGGGCACAAAGAAGAAGAGGGTCCAGTACGCAATACTGAAAAAGACCTGCAGGTCGGCCTGCTTGCGGTAGAAGATATCGCCCTGCCCAATGAGCTCGAGGGGGTCCCAGGTAAACAAGCCACTCAGCCCCAGGAAGGCGACGAGGATGACATACGCAATGAGGGAGTCGAAGAACGAGTTCAGCTCCTTTTTGGCGATAATCCAAACGGGAGACATAGCGCTTGGTTTTTTTGGTTTGACGAATATTAGTTCAGGGTCAGATCACGGAAAATATCTTCCAGGCGGGTCTCAAAGGGCACCAGCTCGGTAAGGGCCCAGCCCTGCTGCACACAAAGCTCGAAGACCGCACGGTTGGAAGTCTGCTCCGGCTGGCTCTGCAGCTCAAAGCGGCCGGTTTCGGCATCCAGGATTTCCGATGTGGCGATGGAAGGCAGCTGTTGCAGCGCTTTTTGGACTTCCACCGCTGCGGCGCCTTCAATCCGCGCCCGGAGCACCTGCTGGCCCTGGGCTTGCTTGCGAAGCGTCTCTGCTGTGCCATCAGCCACAATCTGCCCGCGGTTGATGATGAGGATGCGGTCACAGGTAGCTTCCACTTCGGGCAGGATGTGCGTGCTCAGAATGACAGTCTTCTCCTGGCCCAACTGCCGGATGAGTTCCCGGATTTCCACAATTTGGTTGGGGTCCAGGCCGGTCGTCGGCTCGTCGAGAATGAGGATTTCCGGATCGTGGATCATAGCCTGTGCCAGGCCCACCCGCTGCCGGTAGCCTTTGGACAGCTCGCTGATGTTCTTGTGCTTTTCCACATCCAGGCCACAGACCCGGACCATTTCGCGGACGCGGCCGGGGATTTGCTTTTTCGGCACCCCCTGCAAGGCTGCGCAGAATTCCAGGTAGTCCATTACCGGCATCTCCGTGTATAAAGGGTTGTGCTCGGGCAAATAACCAACATACTGTTTGGTAGCTCCGGTTTTGACCGATTGCCCGCCGAGGGTAACCTCTCCGTCCTGTACGTCGATGTAGCCGGTGATCATCTTCATTGTAGTGGTCTTCCCGGCCCCATTAGGCCCGAGAAAACCCAGGATTTCACCCGTTTTGACTTCAAATGAGATGTTGTCGACCGCGCGTTGCGGCCCATAGCTTTTTGTAAGATTGCTGATTTTGATATCCATAGCTTCACTTAGTGGATGAAAATCTTCAGATCATCAAAAATGAGACGCCAAAAATAAAAATTGCCATACAAATGTAAAAGTGTTTGCGCACTAAGCCGGATAAAGGCATCAGGTTTACCATGCCTCCGGAAGTTTTTTGGCTCCGATCCGGTTCGTTACTGCGCGACCCCTAAGCTTCAAGCTATAGGACATAGCTATTCCCCTTTTGGCCTAGCCCCGAAGGTGCGTGGGCGAAAACCTGGCTATGGTGGAGTTGATGATAAGTCGCTCCCATACTATTCAGCTACTTCAGGTGCTCTGTGCCCCCTGGGCCTAATGTGCGGATGGCCGTCGGGTTATTTTATCACCGGTGCACGAGCTGCCTAACCCGTTGGAGGCCATCGGCAACTGATTGTAGAGGGCGCTTCAGGTAAAGCTACGCCAGCAACATCGCCGCACCGAAAACCCCGGCACTGTCGCCCAGCTCCGGTGCCAGGAATTGGGTATCAAGGCGGTGGTTGAAGACGTGTTTTTTGACCGACTCCACGCCCTCCGTGTACAAATCGGGGATATTGCCCAGGCCGCCTCCCAAGACGATCACATCGGGGTCGAGGGTATTAACAACCGAAGCCATGCCTTTGCCAAAGAAGTGAATGAGGCGTTCGAGAGTCGCCTTGGCATCCTCGTCGGAGTCAACGCGGGCCAGGATATTTTTGAGCTTGTCTTTTTTGCCCGACTGGCTTTCATAAAACCGCTGCAGGGCAGGGCCGGAAATAATGGTTTCCACACAACCGACCTGCCCGCAGTAACACGCGCCACCGGAGAAGTCCAGGAAGTTGTGCCCCCACTCCCCGGCGATGCCCTGCCGGCCGTTGCGCACCTGCCCGTTGATGACCAGGCCGCCGCCCACGCCTGTGCCCATGATGACCCCGAAGACGACCTGTGCGTGCGGTGCTTCCCGGGGCACTTTGCCCAGGTGGGCTTCCGCGACAGCAAAGCAGTTGGCGTCATTGGCCATTTGTACCGGCAGGCCGAGCGCCTTTTCCAAATCCTGCTTGAGGGGCTGCCCGTTTAGCGCGGTGGTGTTGGCGTTCTTCATCAGCCCGGTGATGGGGTCGAGGGTGCCGGGGGTGCCGATACCAATGCGCTCCGGTGTTGCACCGCTGTCTTCCCGCAGCAAGTCTACCACTTTGCCAATCTGCCCGATGATGTGCTCGTACCCTTTTTCCTTTTCGGTAGGAATGCGCAGGCGGGAACGCACTTTCAAAGGTTGAATGCTTTCGATGATCGCCCCTTCAATTTTGGTGCCGCCGAGGTCGATGCCCCAAAGGAGTTGGTTTTCCATGGATTCGTTTTGTTGTACCGGACAAAATTAGGTTTTCGTGGGGATTATTGGGTAGTTCCAAGGTAGGGATTTGAGGCACCAAGTGAGGAAGAAAATCGAGGAATAGACGCTGGAAACGGCATGATAGAACCGAAAGTAATCCACAGGCAGGTGCTCTGCAGACTTTTCAGAAAGCGCTGCCATGGGGTCAAAGTCCACCGCATCTCTGAAAGCACTCAGCAAGCCAACATCTATGATTTTCATACCCGGGTTCCTGATTTCGCTTAAAATTACAACTTTTCTCACTCCCGTTCCCGCCTTCACAACGGTCTGCTGCCTACAAAATCCGCTTATTTTTTACCTTTGACCTGACAATTACGAACGACTGATTTAGCAACGATATATGACAGAAGGCGCTTCTTCCAGCGGCCATGCCCCCTCGGATGGCACCCAACTGCGGCTACAATTGCGAACCCCGGCAAAGGAAAACAGCCGGCCCGTTTATGTATCGGGCAACTTCAACGGCTGGCGTACCGGCAATAAGGCTTATGCAATGCAGCAAACCGGGCCGGGTTATTACGAATACCACTTCCCGGCTGACGAATGGCTGCCCGAGCAGCTGGAGTATAAATACCACCGGGGCGACTGGGATCAGGTGGAACTGGACCGGTTTGGTAACCCCCGCCCCAACCGCGTGATCGCAACCCGCGAACAGGATACGCAGTCCGATAGCGTAGACCGCTGGATGACCGATGGCTTGTCCTACAAGCCCCAATACCTACCAAAGATCGAAATCCTGACTGAGGACTTCAAAATCCCGAAGCTTATCAAGACCCGCCGGATTGCCGCCCTGTTGCCACACGATTATTACGAAACCGACAAGCGGTACCCGGTGCTCTACCTGCAGGATGGGCAAAACCTGTTTGATGACTACGCCCCCTTTGGCAGCTGGGGGGTAGACAAGAAGCTGGCGCTGATGAAGGAGCAGGGCTTCGGCGATATTATCGTCGTGGCGATTGATCACGCCGAGAAGGACCGCATCACTGAATTTACGCCCTCCTACCGCACCCAACTGGGTGCCGGCAATGGCAAAAAGTACCTCCGGGTGCTGGCCGACCGCCTGAAGCCTTTCGTTGACGAGCACTTTCGCACCCTGCCTGGCCGTGAAACTACGGGTATCGGGGGAAGCTCTATGGGTGGCCTGATTAGCATCTATGCAGGCCTGATCTACCCGGAAGTGTACGGCAAATTGATGATTTTCTCCCCCTCACTTTGGGTGAGCCCCCATATTCCATTCCGGATGATGAACCTCAACGACCCTCACGATATGGATATCTACATTTACGCCGGAGAAGGGGAGAGCAAGAACATGGTCCCCAATATCCGACAGTTTATGCAGGCGGCACAGGAACAGGGCGATGCTTCTTTCAACTTTGAGCTCTCACTAGACCCCAACGGTGCCCACAATGAGGCCCGATGGGGGCAGGAATTCCCCCGTGCTGCTGAGTGGCTCTTTTTCAACCAACCTCCAAAAACATCCTGAAGACATGACCATCAACCTCAGACATGAGCCCGTACCTGTAAATCAAGCCCTAACAGCTGCTCCGGGGCAACTTCCCCATAAGGTGCTCCTTCCGCTGGCCGCCGGCCCGGGGCTGAAGGAAGCCTTGCAGTCTATTGCCCAATTCTGGAATGCATCGGCGGAAGGCCTTCAGGAACGCTTCAAAGGCGAGGCTGGAGAACAAGTGACTTTCTTTGCTAACCAACACGACTGGTACCTGCTGGGGCTGGGGGAGGATCCTTCCTACGCTGATACCTTAAAAACCGTTCGCTCTTTTGCGCATAAGCATAAGCGAAAGCTGCCGCCGCATATAGGCGTTAGTTTTCTGCATCAACCGGTAGCGGATATGGCTATGCTCACAGAAGCTACGGTGAGCGGGCTGTTGCTCAGCACCTTGCCAACCGGGGAGTACCGGCAGGAAACCAATAGGCCTCACCCCTTTGCCACCGACGAGGCAGAACTGACGCTTTTCCTCCCCAAAGATAAAGCCCCGGCCGGGCAACAGGCAGCCGAAAGGGCCCGGCATCTTTCCGAAGCACAGTTATCCATCATCGGGCTGGTCAATGCACCCAGCAACAAGAAAACGCCGACTATGCTGGCCGACTGGGCAGTTCAGTCCGGGCGGAAGCATGGCTATAAGGTCACGGTATTTGACAAGCCAGGCATCGAAGAACTAGATTTGCAAGCCCTCCTGGCTGTCAACCGGGGCAGCGAGGAGCCGCCCCGCTTTATCGTCATGGAATACCAGCCGAAGGATACCGCCGGGCCGCTGCCTAAAGTTGGCCTGGTGGGCAAGGGCGTCACCTTTGACACCGGCGGCGTCTCCATCAAGCCTTCTACCAATATGCACTATATGAAGAGCGATATGGGCGGTGCAGCAGCGGTATTTGGCACTATGGAAGCCGCCGCCCGGCTCCAACTGCCCGTTCACCTCATTGGCATAGTGCCTGCAACGGATAATTGTGTGGATGCCAACGCCATCAAGCCGGGCGATGTGATTGATTCCTACAGTGGCAAGACCATCGAAGTGATCGATACCGATGCCGAGGGGCGCCTGATCTTGTCGGACGGGATTGCCTATATGCTGAAGCACTTTGCGCCCGATACGCTTATTGACCTGGCCACACTGACCGGCAGTACCGTACGCACCTTTGGGTACCACGCCGCCGCTTTGTTTACCAAAAATCCGGAATTGGAGCAAGCCCTGAAAAGCGCCAGCGAGGCCACCGGCGAGCGCCTCTGGCCCTTGCCGCTTTGGGAAGTGTATGAGGAAGATTTGAAATCGGACGTAGCTGATGTGCGCAACTTCAGCGGGCGCCCTATGGCGGGTGCCATCAATGCTGCCAAGTTTTTGGAATGCTTCACCGAGCAACATCCCCGCTGGGCGCACCTCGACATCGCCGGCGTGGCCTTCGGGGATTCCGAATTTACTGTGCAAAAGAGTGCGACCGGCTACGGTGTGCGCTTGCTGACTGCCTTTTTGGAACAACTGAAAAAAGCGTAAATCTATCGTCGCCTGATGCGGGCAGGCCATATTATTTGATCGAATTCTACGCTTGCGCTTATCGGTGCCGCGGCCTTAATGATCAGATATTTACGGCCCAACCACCGAAGGCTGCGAGCAACCTGAATACTATGATGCGACCACTGACTTTCCTCTGCGTAACCTGCTATCACAAAGGGCAAGATTTTCTGAGCGCCTGCAAAGCCGCCGGCAATACGGTTTACCTGCTCACTGCCAAAAAGCTGGAGCATGCCGACTGGCCCCGCCACGCCATCGATGAGTTCTTCTTTATGGACTCCGATGAAAATACGCCCGAGAACTTTGCCAATCTGGAAAAAGGGCTGGCCTGGCTAATGCGTAGCAAGAAAATCGACCGCATCGTGGCACTGGATGATTTTGACGTGGAAAAAGCCGCTTTCCTGCGCGAGACCTTCCGGGTGCCAGGCATGGGGCAGACTACCGCCCGCTACTTTCGCGATAAGCTGGCCATGCGGATGAAAGCCGCCGAGGCGGGTATTCCGGTGCCTCCGTTTTCTCCCTTGTTCAACGATGCGGACATCACGCACTATGCCACCACCGTCCCCGGCCCCTGGGTCGTCAAGCCCCGCGCGGAGGCCTCGGCGACCGGCATCAAAAAAGTACATACGCTGGAAGAGCTCTGGCAGGTCGTCCACAACCTCGGCGACAAACGCCATACCTACCTGGTGGAGCAGTTCAAGCCCGGTGCGGTCTACCATGCGGATGCGATAACGATAGACGGCAAAGTCGACTTCTGCCGGGTCTCCAAGTACCTGAATACCCCGTTTGAGGTGGCTCACGGCGGCGGTATTTTCCGGTCAGCGACGCTACCGCTGGGCAGTGCGGACGATAAAGGCGTTCAGGAACTACACGCCAAGGTCATGGAAGCCTTCGGCATGCAGTTCAGTGCTTCTCACACCGAGTTCATCAAGTCTAATGACGACGGGCAGTTTTACTTTTTGGAAACCAGCTCAAGGGTGGGCGGTGCGCATCTGGCTGAAATGGTGGAGTATGCTTCGGGCATTAATCTGTGGGCGGAATGGGCACGGTTGGAAACAGCTATGGCTAAAAAGCAGCCCTACGAAACACCGCAGGCCAAGGAAGACCACGCAGGCATCGTGGTCTCTCTGTCGCGCTTTCAGCACCCTGATAGCGCTGGTTTTGACGATCCGGAAATTGTCTGGCGGCTCCGCAAGGACCACCACATTGGTATGATCGTCCGCTCATCTGACCTGCAGCGCATCCACGCCCTACTGGACGATTACGCCGGGCGCATCCACCGGGACTTCCATGCGAGTGCGCCAGTACCGGATAAGCCGGCGGATTAATCCAAAACGGCCTCAAAACTCACTCTTAAAGTGAAACTGCACCTCCGGGTGGTTCTCCTGTGCCATTTGTAACGACCAGGCCGATTCTGCGAGGTAAACGAGCTGCCCGTGTTTGTCGCGGGCCAGGTCGCGCTTGCGGCGCTGAATGAACGCTTTTAATGCCTTTTCATCATCACAGGTGACCCAGCAGGCTTTGTGCAGGTTGACGGGCTCGTAGCTGCACTTAGCGCCGTATTCGTGTTCCAGGCGGTACTGAATGACCTCAAACTGCAGGGCGCCTACGGTGCCGATAATTTTCCGGTTGTTATCCTCTTTCGTGAACAGCTGCGCCACCCCTTCGTCCATGAGCTGAACGAGGCCTTTGTCGAGCTGCTTGTACTTGAGAGGGTCGGCGTTATTGACGAAGCGGAACTGCTCGGGAGAAAAGCTCGGGATACCCTTGAAGTGGAGCACCTCGCCCTCGGTAAGCGTATCCCCGATTTTAAAGTTGCCGCTGTCGTAAAGGCCCACTACGTCACCCGGGTAAGCTTCTTCAAGGATAGTTTTTTTAGCCGCCATGAAGCTGGTGGGGTTAGGGAACTTCATCTTGCGGTTCTGCCTGACGTGCAGGTAGTTCGTATTGCGCTCAAAGCGGCCGGAGCAAACCCGCAGGAAGGCGATGCGGTCGCGGTGGTTGGGATCCATGTTGGCGTGGATCTTGAAGACAAATCCTGCGAACTTGTCTTCCGTGGGCTTCACTTCCCGCTCTTCGGTGACGCGGCCAAGGGGCGGGGGCGCCACTTCTACGAAGCAATCGAGCAGTTCACGTACGCCGAAGTTGTTAATAGCGGAGCCGAAGAAAACGGGGGAAAGTTCGCCCTTCAGGTAGGCTTCCCGGTCGAACTTCGGGTAAACCGACTCCACCATATGGACTTCTTCCCGCAATTCTTCGGCGGCTTCCTCACCAACCAGTTCATCAAGCGAGCTATCAGACAGGTCCGTGATTTCAATCCGGTCTTCCTCCTCTTCCTGTTTGCCGTGGGGGCGGAATAGCACCAGCTTTTGCTCATACATGCTGTAAACGCCTTTGAAGCGCTGCCCCATGCCGATAGGCCAGCTTAACGGTCGCACCGTGAGGCCCAACTTTTGCTCCAGCTCATCGAGCAAGTCGAAGCCATCAAGCCCTTCGCGGTCCAGCTTATTGATGAAAACGATGATGGGCGTATTGCGCATACGGCACACGTTGACCAGCTTTTCGGTCTGCGCCTCTACGCCCTTAGCCACGTCGATCACCACGATCACGCTGTCCACCGCCGTCAGGGTACGGTAGGTATCCTCCTGGAAATCCTGGTGACCCGGTGTATCCAGGATATTGATTTTGAGGTTTCGGTATTCAAAGGCCATCACCGAAGTCGCAACGGAGATCCCCCGCTGCCGCTCGATCTCCATAAAGTCGGAGGTCGCGCTGCGCTTTATTTTATTGGACTTCACGGCACCGGCCACCTGAATGGCACCGCCGAAAAGCAGCAATTTTTCCGTAAGGGTAGTTTTACCGGCATCCGGGTGGCTGATAATGCCAAAAGTGCGGCGCCGGTTCAGTTCTTGTTTAAAAGCCATAAAAAAACCTAACTTTTTCGAGCCGCAAAGGTAGTTAATTTTCCATCGAAACCACCGCTATTCAGGAATTTGGCAAAAGCCATTGGCTTAGCCCGCAAACCAAGCCTGCCGAAAGTGGGTTAACTGTAAAGCATAAATTGTTTTTAACCACTCACTAACCGGAAAACCGCCCATGCTCGAACTAGCAGGCATCATCGTTTTAGGCATATTCGCACAGTGGCTGGCCTGGCGCACCAAGGTCCCCGCCATTTTGCCGCTAATTCTGATCGGGCTGCTCGTGGGGCCAATTTCTACCTTTTTCACCCACGATGGCGAGAAGCTGCTGGAACCCCTATTGTTGAGAAATGCAGATGGCACCATTGGTATTTTCCCGGGCAAGTACTTGTTCTCTTTCGTTTCTCTGGCTATCGGGGTCATTTTATTTGAAGGCGGGCTCACTCTTAAAAGAAAGGAAATCGCGGGGGTTGGCGCTGCCATTCTCAAAATGATCACGATCGGCTCCCTGATTACCTTCCTGGGAGCGGGCCTGGCCGCCCACTACCTCATGGGGCTCAACTGGGCGGTCTCTTTCCTTTTTGGGGCTTTGATTATCGTGACGGGCCCTACCGTGATTGCACCGATTCTGCAGAACATTCCGCTGAACCGCAACGTCAGCACGGTGCTCAAGTGGGAAGGGATTTTAATCGACCCCATTGGTGCCCTGGTAGCGGTTTTGGTTTTTGAATTTATCCGCTCGGCTGAGGGAGGAGTGGAGTTCACCTCCCATGCGCTGGTTTCTTTTTTTCAAATCCTGCTGATTGGGCTTGCGATGGGCGCCCTGGCCGGGTATACGCTTTACCAACTGATCAAGAGAGACCTCATCCCCCACTACCTGCTCAATGTGTTCACCCTGGCCATGGTCCTGCTCATCTTTGTTTTCTCCGATTTGCTGGCGCATGAGTCCGGGCTCCTCTCGGTAGTCGTCATGGGCATGGTGCTCAGCAACATGGAGGTCCCCTGGCTCAAGGAGATTTTATCCTTTAAAGAATCGCTGAGCGTACTGCTGATCTCGATTTTGTTCATCATCCTGGCGGCGCTCATCAACGTAGACGACATCCAAATCATCATCAGCGATTGGCGGGCGCTGGGGCTGTTCTTGTCCATCACCCTTATTCTCCGCCCGCTGGGGGTTTTCCTCAGCACACGCCGCTCGGAGCTCAACTTCCGCGAAAAGCTTTTCATCTCCTGGGTAGGGCCAAGGGGTATCGTAGCGGCGGGTATTGCCTCCTTATTCGGGCTCACGCTGACCTCCGAGACCCCACCGGTAGAAGACGCGGAATTTCTGGTGCCCCTCGTATTTATGATTGTGCTGGGCACTGTGCTGATCAACGCGACCACTGCCCGCCTGATCGCCAGGCTCCTCAAAGTAACCCTTGATAGCTCCGAAGGCATCCTTATTGTGGGGGCTAACGGTGCGAGCCGTATGATTGGGCAGTACCTGCAGCGGCGCAACCGGCACGTGGTCCTCATCGACAATAATGAAAGTAATGTGGTTAAGGCCAGAGAGGAGAACCTCGAAGCCTACAACGTCAATATTTACATAGATGACCTCGCTGATCAGTTTGAGCTTCTGGATATGGGGTACATGATTTCAATGACGAGCAGTGCAGATATCAACAGCTATGCTGTGCGCAAATACCAGAAAATTTTTGGGGAAAACGGCTCCTTCCGCCTCCTGACGCCCGATGAGCTCAAACGGGACCGGGAAGACCTGCCACAGCAAGGCATCTTTTCTTATACGGATGACTTCCTAAATCTGAATGAGATCGCCCGGGACTTTCCGGAAATCCATGAGCTGGAAGTCAAATCCAAAGAAGACATTGAGCGTATTCTGGACCGTACAGCCGTAAATACCCATACTGCGCCGCTCTTCCTGTTGATGCCGGATGGCGATTTAGAGCCCATTCCGCCAACACTTGGGGAAATAAGCTTCAAGGAAGGCGTCAAAGTCGTCTACCTGGGCCGAAAGCTGGAGGAGCCTTCCATAGAAGAAGTACTCGGCGAATAGGGCTACTTGGCGGCGGCGTTGACCATATCCAGGATATCGTGGGTGGTCACGATGCCCGATATCCGCCCTGCTTCATCGACTACCGGCAAGGCCTGATAACGGTTTTCTGCCAATAGCCGTACGGCCTCCTTCACGGGTGCAGTCTCTACTACTGTCTCGACTTCCTTGTGCATAATTTCCAAGGCTTTGAATGCCCGGAGTTTGGCCGTTTCCCGAAAACGGTCCGTCTCGTGAGAGGTATAGCCCCGCAGCAAGTACAGAAAGTCAGACTTGCCAACAATCCCCACCACTTTTCGCTCTTCATTGAGCACCGGGATATGATGGATGCGGTTTTCTTTGAACAGGGTGTCGATTTCGGTAGCCGGGCTATCCGGATTAACCACTTTAAGCTCTTTAGTCATTATAGAAGAAATAGGCGCATTAAGGTCCATGGTATGGCTGGTTTTGGTTTCTGAAAAAATCAAAAATAGGGCTTTTGCCTATTTGCCCTAAATTCCGGTGGTTAATAAATACAAAATTTTACAGCTGCCCAAGCACGATCACGGCAATCTGGACAGACGGTACCGCCAAATGATGCCCCGAAGTTTGTGGGCGTACTCGGGGTCAGTAGCGTACCCCCCGCTTTGGAGGGCGTCCGTCCAGCCTTTGTAATCGTCGGGCGGCAGGGTTTTGAGGATAGCATAGCGCTCGTTGCGGGTGAGAAAGTCGCCAAAATCCTGATAACTCCGGCGGATAAGCGGGTACTTTTTAAAACATTCTTCCTTGGTATGGAAGGCCTGGCCGTCGAATTCCTGCGTTTGCTTGCAATATTCCAGCCCGCGCCAATCGGGTTTTGACTTGATGCCGAAGTGATTATTGGCATGTTTGGCCAGTTCGCTACGCCCCCAATCGCTTTCCAGGCCAGCCACGGCGTAAATGATGGCTTTTGGGATGCCCGTCTCCTGGTGCAGCGCTTCCGCCAGAAAATCATGTGTTTGAATATAAGCCCTTACCTTCCAGGGGCGTGGAGGGGCCCCCTCCTGCTTCCGCTCCGAAATAAAGCTGACCAGCAGGATAGCGCCCAGTGCAAAAGAGCTGTAACGGGTAAGTCGCTTAAGGGTCTTCATATATGCTATAAACTTGATGCTTGGTCAAAAGCCAAATATAGCAATGTCCTGAAAACCCGGCAATCTGCAGCACCGCATTCAATATTCGTTTACCTTTGCCGCGCAATTGAAACTCCATGTGGCAGGAAGTCAAACATACCCTCAAATTAGGCTGGCCCATCGTATTGGGCAACATGACGCAGATCGCACTGGGCATCATCGATAGTGCAATGGTAGGGGCGATCCATAGCTCTCAGCTGGCTGCTGCCGCTTTCGTCAACAATCTGATCACCCTGCCCTTGGTGCTGGCCATCGGGCTGACAACGGCGATATCCCCCCTGGTGGCTTCTGCTATGGGCGAAGATCAACCCGACAAGCCGCTCCGCATTCTATTTAACGGCGGGCTTATCGTCATCCTGATGTCCCTGTTTTTTGCCGTCGGTATCCACCTGGGGGTCGATATGGTTTATTACTTCGGCCAGGACCAAATTGTGGCCGACCTCTCCAAGCCTTACCTCATCTGGATGGGCTGGGGCATGGTGCCCATGGCGGTTTTCATGGCGATGAAGCAGTTTGCCGATGGCCTGGGGCGCACCCGGATACCCATGTACCTGGCTCTGCTCGCTATCCCTGTTAATGTACTGGTCAACTACGCTTTTATCTTCGGCAAATGGGGGGCGCCAAGAATGGAGCTGGAGGGGGCAGGCGTAGGCACAATGGCTTCCCGGATTGTAACCATGATCGCGCTGTTTTGGCTGATTGCTTACAGTAAAGGCTTTGCGCCTTACCGGCAACAGTTGTCCGATCAGCTGAAAGTGCGCAAAGAGCGCTTCCAGGATATCTTCCGCATCGGGATCCCAGCCAGTTTGCAATACGGGATGGAATCAGCCGCCTTTGCGATTTCGGGCATCATGGCGGGATGGCTGGGCTACGTCCAACAGGCAGCCCATCAGATTGCCATTAGCATTGCGTCCTTTACCTTCATGGTGTCGGTGGGGGTCAGTGCAGCGGGCAGCATAAGGGTAGGATACGCCTACGGGCGGCGCAACTGGTCGCATGCCCGCAGCGTTGGCCAATCTACAATTACCATCGCCGTAGTTTATGGCTTGCTTTGTGCGGTTGTGTTTATCCTTACCCGCTACGAACTGCCACTGCTGTTTAACGATGAGCAGCGGGTAGTGGAGTTTGCAGCAACCTTGCTTTTCCTTACCGCCGTTTTTCAGATTTCCGATTCGGTGCAAGCGATTGGCGTAGGGTTGCTGCGGGGCATTCAGGATGTAAAAGTGCCTACCTTCTTCGTGCTGCTCGCCTACTGGGTCATTGGCATTCCCTCTGGGTACTGGCTGGCATTCGTGCAGGGCATGGAAGTGGCGGGGATCTGGATCGGCCTGGTGTTAGGGCTAAGTGCCAGTGCGATACTCCTGACTTTGCGGTTTTTACGGCTTACCCGGCGGCAGGCAGGCCAACCGGTCCGGCAAAATTAACCTTGGCTCTACGTTCAGTTAATAGGTGACGGTTAGCTTTAGCCCTTAGTCACATCCCTATGCCTGAGCTGTACCTGTTTATTGTCGTTTTGCTCTTTGTGCTGGTCATTTCTGACCTTATCGTCGGAGTCAGCTTCTGGAGCGGCACGACGACTTCCGGTATGGGCTCATGAGTGGCCTCAAACGCGTGGAAGAGAGCCAGCCCCACAGCAGTGAGCTTTACCTGCTGGTATACGATTTAGAGCAGGACCTGCTACAATCCACACAGCTGATCGTAGGCTACTGCCGGGAATACGTAGCCAACAGCATGCCACCGCTGGACAAATCGCAACGGGCCGACCTAAACCGGCTGGGGATCGCACTCGGCAGCTACCTGAAACAGGTGGGCCGGGCGCTCGAGATCCGCAATAATGGGTCTGCGCAAGAGCTGGTTCAGCACAAGCAAGCCTTACTTCGGGACATCGAGAGGCTAATCGGCAGGCAGGTGACTGGCCTGAAGGCGAATCAATATGGCCACCGCAATAGTATGCTGTACTTCAGCCTGCTGCTGGAATCAAAAGACATCATCGCCGTTACCGCCCGTTTCGTCAAGCTCTACAAGCGAGTGGACGAAGCCACGCCATTGCTGTTCAAAGAAAAATAACAAAGGGGCTGAACCTTTCGATGCCGTTATTTGTGTTGTAAAGCATTGTTAGCTTTTAAGAAAAGCCTGTTTTTGCATGCCTGTCTTTTGGCTGGATGAAAAAGTACTCAGTTTTCCGCCCCCTGCGCTCTCCGAACCCGATGGGCTGCTGGCAGCGGGCGGAGACCTTTCAGTAGAGCGCCTGCTATTGGCTTACCGCAGCGGGCTATTTCCCTGGTACGCACCCGGCGACCCCATTCTATGGTGGAGCCCTGACCCTCGCTGCATTTTATACCCTAAAGACCTGAAGGTCTCAAAAAGCATGCGCCCCTACTTCAACCAGCGCAAGTTTGACGTTACTTTCGACTGCTGTTTTTTGGAAATTATGAAAGCCTGCGCCGGGCAGCCCCGGGCCGGGCAGCGGGGCACGTGGATTACCGAAGAAATGACGGCTGCCTATATGGCTTTGCACCAGGCAGGTTATGCCCATTCCGTGGAAGTCTGGCAGCAGGATGAACTCGTAGGGGGCTTGTATGGCATAGCTCTGGGAAAGGTCTTTTTCGGAGAATCCATGTTTGCCCGGGCTTCAAACGCCTCAAAGTTTGGCTTTATCACCCTGGTACGCCAGCTGGAAGCCCGTGGATACACCCTTATCGATTGCCAGCAGGAAACCCCCCACCTCAAAAGCCTCGGCGCAACGGCCATGCCGCGGCCGGAATTTTTACAGCTGCTGCAAGCAAACGATCGCCAGCCCAGTGATACCGGCCCCTGGTCAGATTGGCTCCAACGGTCAGGCGGATAGTTTGTCCAACATACGGCTTAGTCGGCCCATATCCTTCTGCCGCTGCTCCACAATAGAGTCTTCCCCATCCAATTGCTGAAGCCAGGCCGCCGCTCCTTCGAGGAGCTGTCGTGCCGACTGCGCCCCTTTGATTTTGCTTTGCATCAAAAGCTCTACTTCGACCGCCGCCAACTGCAGGGCGACAGTCGCAGCTTCCAGGTAGAGAAAGCCCTCGCCCTTGCCTAGCCGCTGCTGTAGCAGGGAAAGGGCCGGGCGGTAGTGTTCCCGCGATTCCGCCAGGGCACTTTGCTCCTGATAGAGCTCTCCGAGGTATTTAAGGTTGGAGGCTAAAAACAGAGCGCCCTCTTCCTCCGGCACCTGCCGCAGTACGGCTACCGCCCGGTGGTGGCAACGGATAGCTTCGACTTCCAGGCCTTTGTCTTGGCAGACCAATCCGCAGGCAGCGTAAAGCCGGCCCAAAAACACAGAAGGATGGCCCCCTTCGGACTTCAAATCGTCAATGGCGCACTGATAATGGTGCAAGGCCTTGTCCATATTAAAATTTTCCTGGTAGTTTTTGCCCAGCTCGTAGTGCAGGGCCCAGGTTTCAGCCGGATTTTTAAATTGGGAAAGCCCCTGTTCCAGCAATTGGCGGGCTTCTTCGTACTGGTACGATTGCCGAAGTTGATAAGCTTTTTGGCGAAGTTCGGTAATGCCGGCTTGCATAACGTTTTTTCTTGATGAACTCAAACTCATTAGATTGGCGCTCTTCGCCTCTTACGCCCGCAAAGGGCCCAGCACGAAGAACAACTGGGCCCGGAACAGGGTTTTACCTGTACCTGGAGTTGAAGCCGCAATTCAACCGCCTCGATTTCGAAAGCCCCTTTTATTTGCTTACATTGGCGGAATTCAAAAAAATCATACCTTCAAATATGAAAATTGATAAGCACAAGGTAGTCACCTTACACTATAAACTACAAGAAAAAAGCGCAGAAGGCGACCTGGTAGAGGAAACCTTCGGCAGCGACCCACTGGTATTTTTGTACGGCGCAGGCGCGATGATCCCTAAATTTGAGGAAGAGCTGGCCGGCAAAAAAGAAGGCGACCAATTTGCCTTCGGCATTGAGAGCCAGGATGCTTACGGCGAATACAACCCGGATGCTATTGCCCCGGTACCGACCGAGGCCTTCGTTGTAGACGGAAAGCTGGCTGAAGATTTACTACAGGTGGGCCGGGTGATCCCCATGCGTGACCAAGAAGGCAATCAGCTCCTGGGCACGGTAATGGAAGTTGGCGAACAGCAAGTCAAAATGAACTTCAACCATCCAATGGCAGGCGTTGACCTCTATTTCTCCGGCCGTATTGAGGACGTACGGGAAGCCACTGAGGAAGAAGTAGCCCACGGGCATGTACACGGCAAAGGGGGCGTAGAGCACTAAAGATCTATGCCGCCAATCGTCTCGGACCAAATGGACCGGCAAGTTCAGCTGCCGGATGCGCCCCTGCGTATTGTTTCACTGGTACCTTCTCAGACCGAATTGCTCGCTGAGCTAAATTTGGGCAAGCAGGTGGTGGGCATCACCAAGTTTTGTGTGCATCCCGGTAACTGGTTCCGGCAAAAAACCCGAATAGGGGGCACCAAAAAGATCAAGCATGACATCATCGCTGAGCTTAGGCCCAATCTCATCCTTGGCAATAAGGAAGAAAACGAGCGCGAGGACATCCGGAAGCTCGAAAACGACTACCCGGTTTGGATGAGCGATATTCATGACCTGGAGGACGCCCTGAACATGATACGCTCCGTGGGGTTGCTCACAGGCCGCCAACCCGCTGCAGAACAGCTCGCCGGCCAAATACAAAGCGCATTTATAGATCTCAATCAACACATGAGTTTGCTCCCGCCGAAGCGGGCAGCCTACCTCATTTGGCGCAAACCGTATATGGTGGCTGCGCGGGAAACCTTCATTGACCACATGCTTCAAAGGGCTGGTTTTCAAAATATCTTTGCCCGGGAGCGGCGGTACCCGGAGGTTACGCTGGAAGCCATTGCTCAGCGGCAGCCGGAAGTCGTCCTGCTCTCTTCCGAGCCGTTCCCCTTCCGGGAAAAGCACCTGGAGGAAATCCGGCAGGTATGCCCCACCGCTGAAGTCAAACTGGTCAACGGCGAGCTGTTTTCCTGGTACGGCAGCCGCTTGCTGCTTAGCCCGCCCTACTTCCGGCAGTTGCGGGGCGTTTGATTTGGCAGAAATGGGCTTATGCCGGACTCTACAAGCCAGGTTAGCCTCTGACCACCCCCTGTTTGCCAACCCGCACTGACAGTTTGACGACACCCCATCCACCTGGCCATTCCGCCATCAGCAACCAACAATTCAGTGGCCTCGCACCCCTTAATGCCAATACACGGCAATGTAGTTGCCTGGAAACCGTTATCTTTGAGTAGTGACGGGCAACGAGGCAAGCTATGCCAATGCCCGGTAGCAACATCACTTAAGCGTACAAGATTAGGCCCATGAAACGTATTACTTTGCTTTTGCTTATTGCCCTGACCAGCCAACTGGGACAAGCCCAGCTGACGGACCCGGTCAGCGGGAAAGTGCTAAACCAAGTCTTGGTACAACTAGAACCAGATGCCGCCCTGAAGCCATTGCTCAAACGGGCGCATCAGCAGGGGCTGCCTTCGGTAAAGCCTGTGCGTACCGTTGCCCGGCGCCTTAACATCCACCTCCTGGAGTTTGCCCCTGCCCAAACCGCCGAAGCTGTATTGGCCACATGGCTGGAGCAGCAAGCAGAGGTGAGGCTCCAGCAACCCAATTACCAGCTTGACTTCCGGAGCTCCCCCAACGATCCGGAGTACGATCACCAATGGGGCCCGGAACGCATTGGCCTGACGGATGTGTGGCCGGACGGCCGGGGTGGAGTCACAGCTAATGGAGATACGATTGTGATTGCCATTTTGGACAGCGGTTTTGACCTATCCCACGAAGATTTGGCTGGCAATATCTGGGCCAACCCACATGAAGTGGCGGGGGATGGCCTTGATAATGACAATAATGGCTACGTAGATGACATGAACGGCTGGGACTTCCGCTCGGATAGCCCGGATATTGCTTATGACGACCACGGCCTGCAGGTATCCGGCGTACTTGCTGCCAAGGGCGATAATGAAAAAGGCATAGCCGGCGTTTGCTGGGATGCCAAGGTACTTTTCCTTAGCATTCAGTACATCGATCACATCATCTCTGCCTACGAATACGTCATTGATCAGCGCAAACGTTACAACGAAACACTGGGTGCTGAGGGCGCTTTCGTGGTGGCCACCAACGCCTCTTTTGGCCTGACTGACCCTTTTTTCTGCTCGGAGTATCCCATTTGGGGCAATATGTATGACCTGATGGGGGAGGAAGGCATTCTGACGGGAGCAGGCACCGCCAATAGAGACCGGGATATTGATGCAGTAGGCGATATGCCCACTTCCTGCGAAAGCGATTTTATCATGACGGTGCTCAACAGCACCTTTGATGAGGAGCGGTTCACCCAATCCGGTTACGGCAAAGTGGGGATTGATATGGCAGCGCCGGGAGAAGGCTCCTACAGCCTCGCCCCTTTCAACCGTTACGCGGCCTTTGGCGGCAACTCGGCATCAGCCCCCCACCTCACCGGGGCAATCGGGCTTCTGTATAGCCTTCCCTGCGAATTCCTGGCCACGGATGCCCTGACTAACCCCAAGGAGACGGCCCTCTTCATCCGTTCTACGCTGGAAGAAAGCGTAGATCTTTTTCCGGCCTTTGCAGACATAACGGCTACCGGAGGCCGCCTGAACGTCCGCACTGCCATGAACCGGATCAGCGAAGCCTGTGGCGGCACTTCCGGCCCCTTGGGCCTGCTCAATATTTACCCCAACCCTGCCCGAGACCGCGTCACGATCCACTATGAGACGCCGGACTTCGCACAATACGAGTTTCGGATCTACAATGCCTTAGGGCAACTGGTCTACCGCAACAACGATACCCCGGCCCGCTTTCAGCAGAAAAGGCTGGAAGTAGACGTAAGCCGCTGGCAAGCTGGCCTGTATGTGGTGGAAGTTTTCAGGAATGACAGCGTGGAAACCAAGCCGTTCGTAGTACTGCAGTACTAGGTATTTGCACTCGTATTTTTCTGGAAGATACTAGTCTTCAGGTTGCCATAGCCATCAAAGCTGCGTCTGAGGCTGAAGCCAATGGCAAGGCAGACGCTAAGCGCGATGCAAACAAAAATGATAATCATTATGGCTAACTGATAGCGAATGGCCGTGTCTGGAGTGATACCGCTTAGAATTTGCCCCGTCATCATACCAGGTAAAAAGACGACGCCCATAGTAGCCATGCTGGCAATAGAAGGGTTAAGCGCAGACCGGAGGCTGGTCCGAAAAAAGGGGATGACAGCCTCCCACTGTTCAGCGCCGGCCCCCAGATAGTATCGATACTGTTCCTGATTGTCGTGAAGGCGCTGGTAAAAGTCGGATAGCCCGATGACGATGCCTTTCAAAGCATTGCCAAGCAACATCCCGCCAATGATGATCAGGTACTGGGCTGAAAAGATATCCTTTAGCTGCAATAGCAGCCCGTTGAAGAATAGCAGCATTGCCATAGAAGACAATAGCAAGGCCACGAAAACCGGGAAAAAGAAAGGGCGCAACTGTAACCCGCTGTTACGTATAGCAGAGCCGGCAGCAAAACCTACCATCGCCAGTACCCAAAGCAAGTTGAGCCCGCTGTTATCCCACCGAAACCAGTAAATGAGCAGAACGCCCACGACGGTAAGCTGCACAGTCATTCTCACCACCGCTACTGCCAAGCGGTAGAGTACGCCCAGGCGGAAGTACCATATCAGGCCAGCGGGTACCAGCAGTAACCCGTAAAGGGCTACCATCGCCCATAGCGGTAGGGGGGCTAATTCACGCATCCTGCCCAGTTTTGAGTTCGAGGCTCCGGTCCAGCGCCCAACCTGGGTGGTGGGCCACTACGATCATCGTTTTGTCTGTGTAGGAGGAGAGGCGTTCAATAACTTGTGCCCGGCGCTGCTCGTCCACCGCTGCGGTCACCTCATCCAGCAGGAGCAGCTCCCGGTCCAGCAGCAGCGCCCCGATGATAGATAGCCGCTGTTGCTCTCCGCCGGAAAGCTGGCGCACTTCCCGATGCAATTGTTGAGGGCTCAGGCCAAAATCCCGGAAATATTCCACCAAGCGTTCTTCGGAAAAGGGAAGGGCTTGGTTGGCGCGGAATTGATGGAGGTCTCTTAAAAACTGAAAGGCCGTGCCGCTTATCTCGGGCATCCGCTGAGGGACGTAGGCGATCCGCTTGCGCAGTGACCATACCGTATTTGGTGTGAGTGGCGTGTGATCAAGGTATACCGTTCCGTGGGTAGGAGAGTGAAAACCAAGCAGCAGGCGGAGCAAAGTGGACTTGCCGCTCCCGGATGCCCCGCTTAGCAGGAGGCGTTCTTTGGGTTTTAAATGCAGGGAAAGATTGCGCAGCACCGGCTGCTTGCCGAACTTAACCGTTACGGCTTCCAACTGCACCTCCATAATTACTACTGTTGGCTTGCGGTCAGAGACCGGGAGCGCGACATGGCTTTCAGCGCCTCTCTTACCATATTATCTTCCTGGTTCCAGATTTTGTAATAGCCTTCGTCATCGAATACCTGCTTGGCAATTCGTGCCAGCAGCATATGCCGAACCGCGCTTTCCAACTCGGGGGTTAGTGGCTGTTCCACCGAGGCGCCGCGTTCTTGCGCGTAGGCGAGGAGGTCGGAAAGAGCAGTAGCGTCCAGTTGGTAATTGCGGGCAAAGTTGTCCAGCCCCATCTTCACAATAGACTCGGTAGTGCCTGGGGTATCCAGATAGCGAAATACGAACTGAGGGACATACTGCCGAAGGGTTAGGTAGCCATCACTAACCGTGGTGGTATCGATAGGCACAAAAACATCCGGCATTATACCTCCACCTCCATAGACAACCCGGCCGTTATCCGTATAGTATTCAGTAGAATCTTCGATCAGCATACGATCTGCTTCTTCCAGCTCACCCGACTTGTAGCGGTCGTGCATCTCATGCTGATAGGCATCGGGGTCGTCGTAGGGCTTCTGTATAGACCGCCCGGAAGGGGTATAATAACGAGCCACGGTCAACCGGAGTGCCCCTCCATCCCGTAAGTTATACTGCTCCTGTACCAATCCCTTACCAAAGGACCGCCGACCGATAATCACCCCGCGGTCATGATCCTGTATAGCGCCTGCTACAATCTCGCTGGCAGACGCAGAGCCTTCGTCAATCAGGACCACGATATCTTCCACATCAAAGAAGTTGCGCCCGGTAGAAGTGTACTCGCTGCGGTTGACGGCATCACCTTTCGTGTAGACAAGCAGCTTATCTTTGTGTTGAAATAGCTGACTGAGCATGTTCGTTGCCTGCTGAAGGTACCCGCCGGGATTGTGGCGCAGATCTAGCACCAAATCTTCCATCCCTTGCTTTTCCACCAGTTCTTCCAACGCCTTCATGAACTCCTCGTAGGTGGTCGCGCTAAAGCGGTTGAGCTTAATGTAGCCCGTTTCATCATCCAGCATGTAAGCTACATCAACGCTATTCATGGGTATGGCATCCCTGGTCACGGTAAACCGGCGGATTTGATCTTCCCGGTCTCTCAGAATGCCAACTTCCACATCTGTTCCCTTCTCTCCACGCAGCATGCTGATGATCGCTTCGGAATCTACATTGACTCCGGCGATAGTAGAATCACCAATCTGTATGATTTTGTCACCGGCCTCTATACCCGCCGCTTCCGAAGGGCCGCCAGCCAGTGGTGTGACGACTACGATGGTATCATCCAGCACCATAAATTCCACGCCTATGCCGTCGAAGTTCCCTTTGAGTTGTTCGTTCACTTCCTTTAGCTCCTCCGCAGAAATGTAATTGGAATGGGGGTCGAGCCGGGACAGCAGTTCGTCAATCACTTCTTGGGTAAGTGCTTCCTTGTCTACTTCATCCACGTACTTGGCTTCAACGTACCGGAGTATTTCTTCTATTTTGCCCTGGCTAATGCCTTCCACGCCAGGCGTCTCCTGCTCCACGACCAGTTGGGGCATATTGGACTGCATGCGCATGCCGATGAGCATACCAGTGACGAGGACAATGGCGAAAAGCAGCGGCATCCAAATGCTTAACTTATGCGGAGCGGATTTTCGATTTTGATACATGTTCGGGAACAGTCTGATAGTTACGCAATCAAAGTCTTGGCTAGCGGAGTCGGAATGTGAGATTACACTTACCCACGTAATACAAAAATAGGTAAATTAATGTTGCTCGAATCGGCTAGTTTTTGTCTTTCTGCTGCCGCCGCATCTCTGCCCGCCGCATCGGCATCTGGTCGATAATACCGAATAAGCGCTCCATACTGACCACTTCTTGCGCCGTCACTTTCACGGTGCCATCTTTACCAATGAGCACAAATTTGAAACCTTTTACCTGCTCTGGCCCGTATTTATGGTAAAGGGTTTTCCGTTCAGCAGGCGTCAGCGCCGTACCATCTGGAGCCTGACCACTTTGAAGGAATACCCGGTAGTGCACCAAATCCCGTTCTGTGACTTTTCCGGCTTTGGCCGTCAGTAGTTTGAGTTGCTGCTCAAACGAAGTATCCCGAGGGGTTTCAGCGAAGGTAAGCATGATGCGGTCCTGCCATTCGTGCTTTTGCAGCAACTGGGCGTGTAGTGTATTGAACATGACAATTGAACTTATAGACAAAATCAGTTTTTTCATATGCGGAGCGTAGCCTGATAAAATTGAGATAAGTATCTGAATTTCAGAATTTCCTGCCAACAAACGCAATAACTAAAGCACCGAAATTGTTTAGGAAACATCCCAAATCCCTTTCACCCATGAAGAATATCCTCATCCTGTCTGCTTTGCTCACTGTTCAGGCTGCCCCCGCTCAAGAGCGCTTCGTCAGCCACTCGCTCGAAGGCTATTACGAATGGTTTCACGAACAGTCGCAAGTTGCGGATCACTACCAGCAACAAACCACATTGTATACCTTTCTACCTGGCACGGCCGTCTACGAGGGCCCTTGCCCGGACTCCAGCGTAAAAACGACACTGCCGGCCGGGTTGCCGGTTACCAACCTGAGCTACGAAGATGAGTACTATCTTCCTCAGGACGAAATCGATGGGTATGGTGATTTTTGGTATCATGTCGCAGGGCGAACGCCAGACGGAAAGCCATTCAACGGATACGTCTGGGGAGCGGGGATTGCCAAAGGCTACCGCCATTCTGACCTAAACGGAGACGGGCAAAATGAGCTGCTCATGCTTGGTATTTCTTCCCAGCCCCGCGTAGAATTACGGGACATCAAAGCAGAAATCCGCGTGCTTCGCGATGGGGAATTGATCACCGCGAAGTCTGTTCCCGGTCTATGTGTATTCGAGGATTGTGCCTCCAGCCCATTGATCAGGGTGTTCAGTACCCAGCATGGGTTCCCCATAATTGAAGCCAGCACGATGACGATTGGCTGCTGGGCGGGTATTGAAAAAGCCTTTTACTACTTCGATGGCGCGAACCTCACCCGTGTGTACCATGCCGAGTATACCACCCAGCAGGAAATTGCAAATGAACCCTTTATTGTCAGCCAAAAGCAATCGGCCCAGCTCTGCCGATACAGCCATGAGGGCAGCAATTTTACCCCTGTATGGAAATGCCAGCCGCTGGAGTTGGATGAAGACCGGGCAGATGTTGCTCTTGAGGGCAAAAATACCCTTCACGCCAAATAAGGGCTGTAGCCCACCCAAACAAATATAACCTCTGCTCTACACAGCGTAGCAGGCTGATTAAATGCGCTGTGGCGAACGGTTAACTTTTTTCCAGCTTACAGGCTGGCACCCCACAGTGCCAGCCTGTATTTTTTGATTTCTGCAGATTTTCCAGCCACCGATCAAACATCTCTCCACTGCATCAGTTCAATAGGCAAACAGGAAATAAAAAACCTAAATAATCAATTGATTATGAGATATTTATCAATCATTTTGACCTTTTTAGTTGGCTTCAGTACGGTTGCTTTGGGTCAGAATAATAACAACGATGAAGTATCTGCAGAGACCTACGAGCGCATGATTCAAAATTCTTTCGAGATCAATCTGAGAGAACTTGCAATCAAAACACTTGACCTCACTGAAGACCAAATTATTGAGTTCACACCGCTATACATGGACTACATGGATGAAAAAGCGGAACTGATGGATGATCGCTTAGCTATGATTGAGAAGTATGAAGCAGAGCTTTCAGAAGAAAAAGATTCTGAAGCAGATAAAAATGAAGAAAGAGCTGAGTTCGTCGAAGACTACTGGCAAATCGACATTGATGAGATGCAGTTAAAGAATAACTTCTTTGACAAATTTGAAGATGTCATTCCATACGAGAAAGCCATGCGCTTTTTTGATATCGAAGAAGCTTTCCGCAGCCGCATCGCCCGTGCAGAACTGATAGCTGTAATGCCAGTTATGGTGGAACTAGAACCAATTATGGTAGCCTATGATACAGAAAAGAGAAGTTTCGATAACTGGAAAACTATCAATATCGATGGAGAGGTAGGTCTTGATCATGAGTTTACCCACGACGGGTTGGATAAGTTGTTATCCTTTACCGAAGCTATGGTAACCATGGAAGGCATTGATGTCAACAATTTTGAAGCTCGCAAGAACGATATTATGAAGTTGGCAGATGGGCTAACCAAGAACTGGACCTCTACAGACCATGCCGACAAAGCGAAGAAAGCCTTTGAGCATACTGCCGATTTGATCGCTGACATTGAGTCAAATGCCAATGTAAAACTATCTGGCAATCAGATTTCAGACTTGAAGAAGGCGGCGAGTGCCATTAACCCAGGCGAACTGATGACTAACCAGAAGGAAGAAGTGTATACCTTTTTTGACCACGCTCAAAAAGTAATGAATGCACTTTCTAACAACATCGCTATGAACAGTTACAAAAACTACGACTTACGATAGTTGTTAAAAGATTTCCATTGATTGTATAGCCACTGAGCTATTTCCCCCTAACAAAGCTGATTGACCTGGTATGGTCAATCAGCTTTTTTTGTATATCTTCCGACGCAATTTCATGCCCCTTCTTGACCAGTACCGACCTGATTAGCCCTACTTTCAGCCCAATATTAAATTTCTTAATTTGGATTTTATGAAAAGACTATTACCTCTATTGCTCATCGGGTTGAGCTCCGTTATTGGCTGGGCTCAGCAGCTCGATCATGTGCAGGGAGAAGCGCTAATCCGCCTTGAACCCCACGCCAGTATCAGGGCCATCGCCCAGCAGCTTCAGACCTTCAACGGGCAAGCCACCGGACTGGGAATTATTGAAGAGACGGCACCTTATATGCGTATCTGGCGTATCGGTTTTGACCATACTGCCATTTCAGAAATTGACTTTCTCGCCCACCTCAATCGAACCCCCGGTATTACAGTTGCGCAGTTCAATCACTTTCTGAAGCTGCGCGCTACAGTACCCGATGACCCTGAATTCGAAAACCAATGGCAATACATCAACCCAGGCACTGATAACTGCGTTGAAGGGGCCGATATTGATGCTGACCTGGCCTGGGACATCACGACCGGCGGCAAGAATGCCTTCGGGGACGATATCGTCGTCTGCATCGTCGATGACGGGTTAGACCCCAACCATCAGGATTTTGGGGATAACGTGTGGGTCAATGTCGCAGAAATCCCGGATAATGGAATTGACGATGATAACAATGGCTTTATCGATGATTATGCTGGCTGGAATACCAGTTCTGATGACGACGATATTGATGCCTCCAATGGGCACGGGACGCCGGTAGCGGGTATTGTCGGCGCTCAGGGCAACAATGGAATTGGTGTAGCCGGTGTCAACTGGGATGTCAAGCTCATGATCGTGGTAGGCGGTTCCGGTATTGAATCCGAAGTACTGGAAGCCTACAGTTTTCCGCTCGCTCACAGAATGCGCTACAACGAGACTGGTGGCACGGAAGGTTCCTTCGTCGTCGCCACCAACTCCTCCTGGGGCGTTGATTTTGGGCAACCCGAGGACGCACCGCTGTGGTGCGCTTTCTACGACACGCTTGGTGTACATGGTATTCTCAACGCCGGTGCCACGATCAACGGTAACCAAAACGTAGACGAGATAGGCGACCTGCCCACCGCCTGCGGCAGTGACTTTATGATCAGTGTAACGAATCTCAACTGCACTGGCAATAAGGTAAATGGTGCAGGGTTCGGCATTGAGACCATCGACCTTGGCGCGCCCGGCCAAGGCACCTGGACCGCTGCTGAAGGCAATACCTACGATGGTTTTGGCGGCACCTCCGGCGCCACGCCCCACGTTGCAGGCGCTATCGCTTTACTGTATTCTGCCCCATGTGCCCAGCTTACGCAGTTATCGTTGGAAGCTCCGGCGGAAGCTGCGCTCTTGGTCCGGCAGGCGCTCTTTGAGGGGGTCAAGCCTAACCCAAGCCTTGAAGGCATCACGGTGACCGGCGGTACGCTCAATTTATACAACAGCTTGCAGCTGCTGCTCCAAAACTGCGGCCCCTGCCCGGCAGCACTAAGGTTGGAAGCCACAGCAGTAACCGATAGCAGCGCAACCATCAACTGGCTATCCAGCGACTCTACTCTGCTCTCCAGCCTGTACTGGCGCACCAGCGGAGATACCACCTGGCAGATCGTTCCGGATACGATAGCCCCCATCGAACTGAATGGGCTAACCGCCTGCACGGCTTACGAATTTGCAGTGGAGGATGTTTGCGCTGACACGACGGTCTTCTCTACAGTCAGTACGTTTCTGACCGACGGCTGCTGTGATGCGCCCCAAGACCTGCTAGCCGAAACGGCTACAGACAGCACCGTGCTTTCCTGGAGAACAGTTGAGGCGGCCGCTGCCTATCAGGTGACGGTCACTTGCTTAGCGGATACCCTGACCTTCGATAGTGTATTCACGAATTCACTTACCCTTACCGGCTTGGACTCCTGCCAGACTTGCCTGGCCAATGTCCGGAGCCTCTGTAGCAACAGCCTTTTGCCAGACTCTTTGGGTACCGACCTGCTCTTTGATGTGCCTGGTTGTGGAAATTGCATAGACCTGGATTACTGCACGGTTGAAGGCGATACTGAATACGAATATATTCAAGCCATCACCCTGGACAGCCTGGACAACACTTCCGGCAATGACGGAGGTTACGGTGACTACACCGGGCTGAGCACCACCCTGGAGACAGGTGCCAACTACACCCTCACGGTAACGCCCGGCTGGAACGGCAGCAGTTTCCCCGAAAATTATTGGGTGCTGATTGACCTTAATCAAGATGGGGCCTTCAACCTTGATACCGAAGCCGTCGGTAATGCAGGCCCCACAACGGATGCTTCAGTAGCAATTCCGGTATGGGTACCAGACAATGCCCTAACCGGCAGCACCCGTATGCGGATTGCGATGGCTTGGGAATCCAGCGCACTGCCGGCCTGCGGTAATGAAATTGCCGGCGAAACAGAAGACTACTGCCTCGAAATTACGGATGAATTCCCCCCCTGCCCTTCACCCGGCAGCCTATTGCTGGACTCCATAGGCTATCAGGGAGTGCACCTGGCCTGGTCGGGCAGCAACGAGGGCTTCCTGATTCGATACCGGCAAGAGGGCTTCTCCGAATGGATAATGCCGGACACCCTTGAAGCCCCCGCCCTGATGCTTAGCGGGCTAAGTCACTGTACCACCTACGAAGTTCAGGTAGCCGGTCTTTGCAGCAATTTTCCAAGTGCATGGTCAGACGCTTTATTATTTTCTACGCTCTGCAATCCGGATTGCGATAGTGATGCTACTTTGCTGGCTGCGGGCGCAATAACGGATACGACCGCCCTGCTTAACTGGCAGGCCCAAGCGGTAGCCATAGATTACGACGTGCAGATCAGGAAAGGGGGCACCCTGCCCTGGGATACCTATACGACCACCGGGCAGTCCCTGGCATTGGATTCTCTGGAGGTTTGCTCAGAATACGAAAGCCGCATCCGGATGCGGTGCGAAGGGGTAGACAACGTGGGCCAGCCTTCCGCGATTATGACTTTTCAGACCTCTTGCCTGACAAGTTCCCGCGATCTGGCTACACCGATTGGCTTGCGGGTACTGCCCAACCCTTTCCGAGCCACCCTTTCTGTTCAGCTCAATTTGGAACGGGCACAACCCGTAGCCTACCGGCTGTCTAATGCAGCCGGGCAGGTGGTGCTGGAAAAGCGGGAATTCCTCCCCCAGGGCACTACGCAAAGCGACCTGTCTGCTACTGCATTGCCCGCCGGCCTGTACTGGCTGAGCGTACGTACCGAGCGGGGCTTATCCACAGTAAAAGTGATTAAGCAATAAAAAGAAATCACTGAAACGACACAGGCAGCCTGCGTTCGTACATACGAGCACAGGCTGTCCGTTTTTATGCCTTTATGATAGCCTCCTAATGGGAGAACTTGTAGATTCTCTTTTTTGAAATGCTTCAATAGGAGTGAACTTCTTGATGAGGGAGCAGAAAATAACTTCTGCTCCCTATAATCATTGGTTCTTCATAACGGCCTTAACCGCCGAATATCCATACCTGATGAAGCATAGCAAATAGGGTAATCACTAAAAACCCCAGTAGCAAGGCCACACCGGACGGCCGACTTACCACAAATACACTGATGAGTGCGAAAATGAGGTTTAACGCCACTACTTCCTGATGCAAGTATTGGTAAGGTTCAGGCAAACCTATTATACCATGCAGCACAAAACATAACGCAGCAAGCACTGCAAAACAGGTGCCTATCGCTTTATTGGTCATTTTCCAGCCAAGCAGATTGTAGACCTATACCTGGTCAAAGGGTTAGCGAATGGTTTGGATGAAGTTTGACATGTTTTCTTGGTTTTTGTTGACGGTTACCTATTTCGCGATCCCTAAGTCTGTCAAATCTTCGATTCAATTCAGGACATCAAGCTTGCCTTCTGCAGCAAAGAAATGAGCAGCACCAAAGCAGATAATCCTAAAAAAACCAAGGTGATAGGCCGGCTGATCAGCATAAATCCGGCTACACCAACCAGGCAAGCTAACGCAAATAGCTCGTTGTAGTACCAGCCCATACTTTCCTGATTCGCCAGCAGCATTAAAACCGCGCCTGTCCCTCCTAGTACTGCGCCTAGCTTTGATGCCTTTATGGTATAGCCTCCTAGTGTAAGGACTTGTTTATTTTCTAATTTTTCAAATTTTTCTTGCAACATTTTCTAACTTATTGTGCGCGCGGAGTTGAACTTATCGAAACATTCAACTCCGCTGCGCTTTTTTCTTTAAGAACCTATTCGCAACCGCAATTGTCGCATCCAACATGCATTGAATGACATTCAGCCGAAGCACTACCGTATAAAACCCCACCAATTATCGCACCTAGTGGAGTGTTTCAGAAATGACTAACCGAAGAAACCCAGTAAAACCAGGGCGCCCAAGCGTGAAATACGCTGTGCTATTTCGGACTAGTCGCACTAGTCCTCCTCCTACCGCCATTCCAAAACCAGTACCAGGACCTGGCACACTCGATCCCAAAGTTCCTCCTAACCCTGCACCCGCAACAAACCAACTAAAAAATGTAGATGTCGCATCTCGATGGCAAGCATCTATTTGATTACATAGAAGTGTCGAACAACTATTCGGGTTCGCACAACAACAATCCGCAATCCTAAACTCCAATTCTTCCAAAGACTCAAATCCTTTGGGCTTTGGAAAATCTGTAAGTACACGGTCAGCCAGGTAGCCCGCCAACCGTTTTGCCTCTTGAGGACTCAATCGAACGCCGGCATAGCTTTCCGCAAAGGCTTTCAAACGCTGGCCCATTTCAGCTTGATACTGTTCAAAGCTTTCCAGGTCCGGGAAGCCTAAAACTTCACGGGCAATGTTCCAGTCTTCTGTTCCGAACATATGCGCTTCTTCCTGCCAGCTTTGGATAATGGATACTGCAGCAGTTCTGTCGGTTTCCGAGGCCGCGAACAGGTATTGTTCCACCTGATTGTTCATCCAGGCTTGCTGTTCCAGAATAGCCAGGAAAGTAGGGTCCTGCATCATATCATCAGCCAGCTTCTCGATGGGGTCAGAGGGCTCCGGCGGCGGTGCAGGGGTTACTTCTGAAAGACTTTCCGGATTGCCACAGGATGACATGGCCATCACCAGAAATAGAATGTAAATAACGAATCTGATTGACAGAGATACGCGAGATAAGAGAAAAACTAGCGTTTTCATATTAAATAGGGTTTTGGTTACAAAGAGAGCTATAAGCTTTTGAAATAATCAACAAAAGCAATATTTTAGATCCTAATTTTAATAAAAATACAAATTAAAATCAATACCAGCGTTTAGATATTTTTTTGCCTTTAGCATAAAAAACTGCTAATCAATACGTTAAAAGCCAACTATTGCGCCTTGCCAGCAATGATCGTGGTGGAGCGGGAATTCCTCTCCTGCGCACTACGCAAAGTAACCCGTCTAATACTGATTTGCCCCCCGCTTGCACTAGCTGAGCGTACGTCCTGAGCGAGGCGTAGCAACCGTTTAAGTGATTAAGCAATATAACTGACAACGGAGTAGTATTAGCTTACCACCAAATGAGTCGAATGTTGCTCCTGACCGGGGCTGACCCATTGAGCGCTTTTTAGGCGTTTAGCTCAATGCAGATGGCTAAAACCGGCATCGTGTAGGAACAAAAGCGCCCTTCTAATCCTGCAATGATTTCCAATGTATTAGACCTATTCCTGCTTCACGATCAGGAATGGACCCGCAGCACAATCTTCCCCCGGCTCTGATTGCTTTCCATATACCGGTGGGCTTCGGCTACCTCCGACCAATCGTATACCTTATCAATGACCGGTCGCAATTGCCCGTTGGCGAATAGCGGCCAGGCAAAAAGCTGCAAGTCATTGGAAAGGCGGATTTTGTATTCCAAACTACGGGCCCGCAGCGTAGAGCCTATGACTTGGAGGCGTTTGCGCAGTAGGGCCGCAATGTTCAGCTGGTCCACTTTCACGCCCCCCAAAAACGCCAAAAGCACCATACGCCCTTCCAGGGCCATCACCTGCAGGTTTTGCTGCAAATAAGGGGCCCCCACAAAGTCAATAACCACATTCACCCCTTCTCCTTCTGTGTAGGCTTTCAGCCTTTCGGCAAAATCTTCTGTTTTGTAATCAATGGCTAGTGCTGCGCCCAATTCCTTGCACAGGCTATGCTTGCCGGACGAGGCCGTGACAATAGGGCGGGCACCCATCACCCGCGCCAGCTGAATGGCAGCAGTGCCTACTCCACTCGCCCCGGCATGAATCAGCACCCGCTCGCCCTCCTGCAGATGCGCCAGCCAGCGCAGCGCCTGAAAAGCCGTGAGAAAAACCTCAGGTACCGCCGTAGCCTGCGGCGCATCAAACCCTTCCGGCCAGGGCAAGGCCATGCGCTCCGGGATGACGGCGTACTCTGCATAACCGCCGCCACCCAGCAAACCACATACTTTATCGCCCACCTTGCAGTGGATCACTGCGTCACCGATTTCTACGATCTCCCCCGCCATCTCCAGCCCCATAATTGGGCTTTCGCCTTCGGGGGGCGGGTATTTCCCCATGCGCTGCAGGGTGTCCGCCCGGTTGAGGGCGGTGGCTTCTACTTTTACCAGTACTTCATTTTCGGCCGGCTTTGGGGTTTCATATTCCCCCAGGTATAATTGTTCGGGGCCCCCAAAAGCTTTGACTTGAATGGCTTTCATCTTTAAAATTTAATCGCTTCGAATTCGGCGGCAGCATCCGCCCAGGAACGTTGCCGGCGAGGCGCTAGTTGACAGGCCTGCGCTAAATAGGGCTGAAAGGCGTGAGGCTCCTCCGCCCATCGGTACAACCAAGATAGTATTTCCTCCGGAGACGCACAAAGTTCGCCATTCTTGCCCGGTTGCACATGGTAGCGGGCATTGCCACCGTCGTAAGCCAAAATGGGCAAGCCCGCAGCGGCGGCTTCCTGAAGGGCCATGCCGTAAGTTTCCATGTAGGCGGCTGAAATCAGGAGGTTGGAGCGGGCGTATTCCGCGTACAGGGCTTCCTGAGCCAGGGTGCCCAGATAATGTACGCTATCCAATCGTCCTATTACCGACAGGCACTGTTCGGCGTAGGCGGGCGACATATCCCGGCTGCCGGCCAAGTGCAGGGTTACGCCTCCGGGCGGCCCGGCGGCCCAGGCATTCAACAGAGGAAGGATTCCTTTCCGCTCTACCAAATTAGCTGCTACCAATGCCTTGATGGGGTGAGAGGGCTTATCTGATACTTCCGGGAGCCGCTTTAGGCCGGGCGTTATCACTTCAACCGGTTTGGAAATACCCATGCCCCGCAAATACGCTGCCGTGTATGCGCTTGTCGCCAAATACCAGGCAAAATGCTGCAACCAGGGCCATTCTTTTTCCTTGAACCAATCTGCCCCCTGCCATCCTTCCGGTGGATGTAGGCTTTGCAGGTGGTGCACGATCAGGCCGGAACGCTGCGCCAGGTGCCGGGGCAGCGAAGGGGCCATCAAGGTGTCGGCCAACACGGGCCAACCTTCCGGCAAATCCTCTAGTCGGGCACTTTCGTAAATGGTGTGCCCCCGCACCCGCAACGCGTCTATCAGATACCGGTTGTAGAGATTGCCCCCCGACACGAAGGCTTCCGTATCTGGAATGAGAAAAGCGCAGCCTTGTCCCCTAGGCTTCATAGGCTGCCCAGGCTTCATGCGACTCCCCCAGAACAACCTTTATCCGCCCGTCGAACTGATCAGCTACGGCAGCCTTCACCTGGCCATGAATGTACTGTGCCAGAAATTCGGTAGTGGTTAGCTTGCCTTCGAATTGGGGAAGCTCGTCCAGGTTTTGGTAATCAAGAGGCGCCAGGGCTTGTTTGAGCGCATCGTGCGCCAGGGCAATATCAATGACAATCCCCATCTCGGTAAGTTCCTTGCTGAAAAAGGTGACATCAGTGACGTAAGTTGCCCCGTGCAACCGCTGGGCGGGCCCAAAGTCAGGGTGGGGCAGCGAATGCGCAATCATAATGTGCTGTCGGATGGTAACGCTAAACATAATTTATTTTTTTGTGCAGTAATCAAATGCTGTCCCCAGGGGCAGGGCTTCGCCCGCGCGCAGCTGCCGGAAAAAATCCGGGGCCTGCGCAAACGGCAGCACTTCTGTGATGTGGGCATCGTAGCCTGCGTCCTCCAGTAGCTCCATCACCAGCGCCTTGCGCCGCCTGAAATCCCACCTGGCATGCCGCCCGGCGGGCAGATGCGCTACCTGGGAGCTGATGATTTGTTTTCTGCCGTAGTGAAAGTCGCCCCCAAGATTTACTGTTGCTGCCCGCTGGCCGTACCAACTGAGCTCTATAACCTTACCTTCCGTCCCGACTGCATCAATGGCTGATTGCAAGCCGACACTGGTAGCCGTAGTATGAAACGCTATATCCACCGGTTGCTCGTCCCATTTGCTAAAGCCCATTTCGACACATAGCTGTTTGCGTTGGCGGTCCGTTTCCGCCACCATTACCACTGCCCCGGGTATTCGGCTCAGGGTTCGCGTCAGCAGCCCGCCAATCATACCAAACCCCAGGACCAGCACGCGGTCGCCTAAGCTGACCCCGCTATCCCAGATGGCATTAACCACAGTTTCCATATTACTGGCCAGGGTAGCGCGTAAGGGCGGAACGGAAGCGGGCACTGGAAACAGCATATCTTCACCGGTACGCAATTCAGTTTGGTGGGGCCACAAGGTATGCACAAGTTGACCATGCCTTTCCTGGCCCGGCGCTTCTATTTTTCCTACCCAGGAATAACCATACGTCAGTGGAAAGGTAAACTGCCCAGACATACCGGGCACGCGCATAGAAGTGTGTAAAGCAGGGGGCACGCTCCCAGTAGCTACCAGGCGTTCAGTACCTGTGCTGACCAGGGAGTATAGGGCTTTGGCCCGCAGGCCCTCCCCACGCAATTGCGCAGGTTGCAGGTCAGAATGAGCCTTAGACAGGTGCCACAGGGCGATCGGCATGGTCGTTTATTTTTTTTGGGCTGCGGCGGTTGCGGAAGGAGTGGCCGGAGGAGGTTGGCTTCGTTCTGGCACACCGACAAACATCATCGTATCTCCGATAGCCTCAAAAGTGAAGTTGCGAAATGCAACCGCTTCATCTACTTCGCTGATTGGAGCAAGGTTGACGGCGTTCATGCCAGAACCAAACAGCAGGGGAGAAATATGCAGCTGCACCATATCTACCGCCCCATCCTCCAGAAAACGGGAGGTCGTAGTCGGCCCTCCCTCCAGGTATACGCTGCGGATGCCCCTTTCGTACAGGGCTTTCAATACCCGAAGCGAACAGACCCGCCCTTCCGGTAAATCGGGCAACTGCGTATACTCCACCGGTATCTCGGCTGTAGCATCGGCCGCGCCGTAGACAAAAATGGGTTGATCGCAGGCATTGAGCAAGGATTCAAAGTCGGCATCCGGATGGCCAACTACCACTCGCACCGGATGCTTGCCGGCAACGTGCCGCACCGTTAGCTGCGGCCGGTCGCAAGCCAGCGTGCCCCCACCGATGAGTACCGCATCGCAAAGCGCCCGCATCCGATGGGCGTGGACTAGGTTTTCGTTATTGCCGATCCATTTGGAATGACCTTTAGACGTAGCGATTTTGCCATCGAGCGACTGAGCAAAATGAGCCACCGTACAAGCCCGGCCCTTCTTTTCGGCCAGGCGGGCTAATGATAGATAAGGCAGATAAGTCTTCAACGACCGAAGCAATACCGGATCGAAGGCTCCGGTTTGCCGGACCTCGAAACGGACGTGATCTACTCGTTGTATGTGTGCTGTATCTGGGGGCAGGGAAGGGATGATTTCGCTGAAGCTTATCAGAATGGTGTCTCTGTCGGGCACTGGCTGATGCAAAGTTACCGCCCCGGATCGCGACATACCAGCCAGGTGGACAGGGCCGACAGTGCGTGAGAAGGCTGCACGCAGTGTCAAAATCCCATTCCATAGCCCTTCTGTCATGAATTTATAGCTTAAAAAGGTGCCCCATCTCGTTCTGTTTCGTTTTGAGGTATTCCAGGTTTTCTTTCTGTGGCTGAATAACCAGCGGGACCCGGGAAAGCACTTCGATGTCGGACTCATCGAAGGCACCTATTTTTTCAGGATTGTTAGTCAGGAGCTTGATTTTCTCGATGCCGAGCTGTTGCAGCATTTCGATGGCAATATTGTACTGCCGGGCGTCCACCTCCAATCCCAAATGCAAGTTGGCATCCACGGTATTCATGCCTTTATCCTGCAAATTGTAGGCTTTGAGCTTGTTGATAATACCGATTCCCCGTCCTTCCTGCCGGAGGTACAAAACAACGCCACCGTGCTCAGCCGCCAAACGGAGCGCTTCCGCTAATTGCTCGCCACAATCACAACGCTTGGAGCCAAATAGATCTCCGGTAATGCACTCAGAATGCAAGCGTACCAGTATGGGCTTAGAGGGATCCGCATCTTTGTGCACCAACGCCAGGTGAGGCATCCAATCTTCGTCACTTTCGGAGAAAGCTACCATGTTGAAGTCACCCCAGGGCGTAGGAATTAAGGCCTCCGCCTGCCGCTTCATTTTAGTTGTATTTTTCTGCTTGACTTGTTTTACCATGCCAGTTTATTGGCTTAATACTAAGGGCACAGTAGAGTTGCCGGTAGGCCTGATACTGGGCTGCGCCAAAGATTCAATGTCCCTTTTGAAACCCTAATAACGTTGAAAAGTTTCGAAATCCGGGTTTTCAAACCGGATGGGCGGGCGATTTCAGAATCGAAATTAGCCCAAAAATAGCTGCCAAAGTGTGACCTTCGTCATTTTATCTGTCAGCGGCATACTCTACCTTTATTCATTAGTGAAGTGTTCTGCGCCTTCTGCAATCGTGCACCCGCCCCTGGCCAAGCGGGGGCTCCTTCAAGTAAGCCCCCGGGCAGGTCGAACGCTATTGTTGAGGCCAAGCGCAAGCAGCCACTTTACCTATTGTCGGGATAATCCATAAATTCTGATTTACCATGAAAGGGTTCGCCTGGTTTATGGCTTTTTATTTCTCGCTCGGCAGCTTACTGCCCAGGGCGGACTTCAGCCAATTGGGCAAAATCCCTTCTGTAATCCGGCACTACCAGCTGCATCAGCAGATTGCGCACGACCAGGGCAAGGCATTTTCCTGGCTCACCTTTGTGGCTGAACACTTTGTGCATACGGACAGCCATGAGCACGACGATGGCGAACACAGCCACCAAAAACTCCCGCTCAAGCACCTGACTGCTTTCGATTACATCATCCTGCCGCAATCAGGCTTATTCCCGCTGGAGGCAGCACTTTACGTTGCCAAGCTGGCCCCAAACCACAGCAGCTGGCATCCGGCTGCTTACGCTGATTCCATCTTCCGCCCTCCTATTCAGGCCAGAACCACCCTTTGATGCAAAGCGGGCACTCCCCGCCATTCTTAAGTAAGCCTGAACTCTTCAAGAGATGATTAGAGCAATAATTGAGTTTTCCGTACGGAATAAGCTCCTCATTCTGCTGTTGGTCGCAGGGTTGGCCGGCGCAGGCATTTACAGCTTGTCCCGGCTGCCCATTGATGCGGTGCCTGACATCACCAACAATCAGGTACAAATTGTAACTGTTTCGGGCTCACTTGCTCCGCAGGAAGTCGAGCAATTCATTACCTACCCGGTCGAAATCGCCGTAGCGGATATACCGGACGTTACCGAAATCCGGTCTATCTCCCGCTTTGGGCTCTCGGTGGTTACGGTAGTATTCGAGCCTGGTGTACCTATATTACAGGCCCGGCAGTATGTTAAAGAACAGCTGGGCATGGCCGAGCAGGAAATCCCGCCCGGTCTGGGCACACCGGAGCTGATGCCCATCACTACCGGGCTGGGCGAAATTTACCAGTATGTCCTGCGCGCAAAGCCTGGGTACGAAGATCAGTACAGCCCTATGGAGCTGCGCACCATTCAGGACTGGATCGTCAAACGCCAAATGGCAGGCACTAAGGGCATTATCGAAATCAGCAGCTTCGGGGGCTACCTCAAGCAGTACGAGGTTGCCCTGAATCCGGTCACCCTCCAAAGCTACGATATTGCAGTCAGCGAAGTCTTCGATGCACTGGCCCGCAACAACCAAAACAGCGGCGGCAGCTACATCGAAAAAAACACCAATGCCTACTATATCCGTACCGAAGGTATGGTGCAGAGCTTTGAAGATATTGAGCAAATCGTGGTGGCGGCCCGCAACGGTACGCCCGTGCTGATCCGCGATGTGGGCAAGGTGCAGCTCGGCAGCCCGAAGCGCTTCGGGGCGATGACCATGGACGGGAAAGGCGAAGCCGTTGGGGGCATCACCCTTATGTTCAAAGGCGCCAACTCCTCGGAAGCCATCGCTAATGTTCACAACCGCATTGATCGAGTACGCGAATCCCTGCCCGAAGGTATTGAGCTCTACCCCTACCTCGACCGCTCTGTGCTGGTAGGCAAGACGATCAACACCGTCAAAACCAACCTGCTGGAGGGTGGGCTGATCGTGGTTTTTGTGCTCGTCCTGCTGCTTGGCAATTTCCGGGCCGGGCTCATTGTGGCTTCGGTCATCCCCCTGGCTATGCTATTTGCCTTGATTATGATGAATCAGTTTGGAATCTCAGCCAACCTCATGAGTATGGGCGCCATTGATTTCGGGATCGTCGTGGATGGTGCCGTGATTATCGTAGAGGGGGTATTGCACGCCCTGTTCGCTTACCATATGGGCAAGCAGCTGACACAGGCACAGATGGACAATATCATCATCGAGGAGTCTGCCAAACTCTTCCGCTCGGCGGTATTTGGGGTGTTTATTATCCTCACGGTGTTTATCCCGATCATGACGCTGACGGGCATTGAGGGCAAGATGTTCCGGCCAATGGCGATGAGCTTCAGCTTTGCGGTGCTGGGTGCGCTCCTCCTTTCGCTCACTTATGTGCCCATGATGACCGCCTGGGTAATGCCTAAAAAGATTGACAATAAAACAACCTTTGCTGACCGCCTGGCCGAGTTTTTGCGCAGGCTCTACCGTCCGGCGCTGGAAGCCACACTTCGGCTGCCCCAATTTGTACTAGGGGCTACGCTCGCTGTATTGGTTGGCGCTATACTGCTGTTCCGCACACTGGGGGCCGAATTCCTCCCCACCCTGGAAGAAGGCGACCTGGCCATGCAGATGGCTATTCAGCCGGGCAGCTCCCTGCAGGAAAGCGTAAAAACAGCGACCAAGGCTGAAAGGATCATCCTGGACCACTTCCCGGAAGTGGAACACGTGGTTTCCAAAATCGGCACCGCGGAAGTGCCCACCGACCCTATGGCCATTGAGGATGCCGACATTATGATTATCCTCAAGCCCCGCGAAGAATGGGTGACCGCTACAAGCCGCGAAGGGCTGGTAGCCGCTATGAAGGAAAAGCTGGAAGTCATTGCCGGCGCTTCCTTCGAGTTTACCCAGCCCATTCAGCTGCGCTTCAATGAGCTGCTCACAGGTGCTAAGACCGATATCGCGGTGAAGATTTTCGGGGAAAACACTACTGTGCTCAAACAGCAAGCCGACCGGGCGGCAGGCATTATTAAAAATATTCCCGGTGCCGGCGACGTCAAGGTGGAACAAACCGAAGGCCTTCCCCAACTGATGGTCGAATTCAACCGGCCGAAGATTGCAGAGTACGGGCTGGATATTGAACAGCTCAATACGCTGGTACGCACCGCATTTGCCGGTGAACCCGCGGGGGTAGTTTTTGAGAATGAGCGCAAATTCGACTTGGTCGTCCGCCTAATGGAAAACAGCCGGCAGGCACTTGACTTACAGCAGCTTTTTGCCCACCTGCCCGACGGGCGCTCCCTGCCCATGAGTGAGGTAGCCCAGGTGCACTATACGGAGGGGCCTATGCAGATTTCCCGGGAGGGCACCCGCCGCCGCATCAATATTGGGGTAAACGTGCGCGACCGGGACGTAGCCAGCCTGGTCGCCGATATTGAAGCACAACTCAAAGCCCGGCTCGATTTACCAGCGGGCTACTACGTTCAGTACGGCGGGCAGTTTGAGAACCTGGAAGCGGCCCGGGCGCGGTTGAGCGTGGCCGTGCCCGTCGCCTTAGCCCTCATTTTTATTTTGCTTTATTTCACTTTTGGGAAGCTGAAGTACGCGCTGATCATTTTTACGGCGGTACCAACGGCTGCTGTGGGGGGCATGCTCGGGCTTTGGGTGCGGGGCATGCCGTTTAGTATCTCGGCGGGCGTCGGGTTTATCGCCCTGTTTGGAGTAGCGGTACTCAATGGTATCGTGCTCATCAGCCACTTCAACCGTCTACGCTACGAAGGGGGCTACACGGATATCCGCGAGGTGGTCATCCTCGGCGGACTGGCCCGGATGCGGCCGGTAATTCTGACAGCAACAGTCGCCGCTTTGGGTTTCCTGCCCATGGCGCTTTCCACCTCCAACGGTGCTGAAGTGCAAAAGCCACTTGCCACCGTTGTCATTGGCGGCTTGGTCACGGCTACCTTGCTTACGCTCCTCGTACTGCCAGTGCTCTACTACCTTACAAATAAAAACAGGAACCGCCCAGGGCTTGCAAAGGGTGCCAGATCAACGGTCATTGCCATTCTGCTCCTGGCAACACCGGGTGCTGCCCAGCCACTACTCACGCTTGACTACGCTACTCAGCAAGCTCTGGCGCTCAATCCAGACCTGAAAAACAGTGAGCTGAGTATCCAACAGGCCCAGCTGGGCATTACGGCTGCCCGCGAAATCCCGCAAACGGAGTTCATGGCCGGCTTCGGGCAGTACAATACGACGATGGGCGATTATCAGGTTTCGATTACGCAACCGCTGGCACCATTCGGGCTGAATAAAAAGCAAGAGGCTGCCGCTCGCGCTCAACTGGCGCTTTCCGGCAGCCGGCAGGCCCTGCTGGAGCATCAGGTAACCTTTGGCATCAGGCAGGCCTACCAAAACTGGCTGGCGGAACAGGCGCGCCTGCGATTATACCAACGGCAGGAAAGTGTATTCCAAAACCTGGCCGACCAGGCTAAACTACAGCTGCGGGCTGGTGCCACAGACCGATTGTCTTATACCCTGGCCCAACAGCAGCTGACACAAGCCCAAAGCGCGAGCCAACAGGCCCGGCAACGAGAGGAACAAGCTTTCCGGCGCTTTCAGCAACTGGCGTACAGCCCGGCTGCTATCCGCCCGATAGATTCCCTTCAATTGCTCACTACGGAGGCGGCAGACACCACCGCCGCACTACAGGCTTTCCTGCGCCCGCTGGAACAGCAAATGCAGGTAGCTAGTGCGAAGGCCGAGGTGGAAGCCCAACGCCTGCAGCCGCAGTTGTCATTTGGGTATATGCAACAAAGTATCCGCCCGGACCTGCCATTAAATGCGGTGCAGATCGGCTTGCGGGCACCGGTTTTCCAAAAAAGCCAGCGCGCCCGCACCGCCCAGGCAGAACTGGAAGCGATCAAAGCCGCCCAGCAGCTGCAGGGGCAGCGGCAGCACTTGGAGCAGGAACGCCGAATGGCTCAGGTGCAATGGCAACAACTCGCCCGGCAACTGGAAGAACAGGGGCCGGCGCTGCGGTCGCAAGCCCTTCAATTGCGGCAACTTGCCCGCCTGCAACTGGAGCAGGGGGAGATCAACTATTTCCAGTACGCCCAGAGCCTGAACGCTGCCCTGAGCAGCGAGCTCGAGCGCACCAACCTCATTGCCCGCTACAATCGGGCCGTGCTGTACCTCGAATTTCTATCTCAGTAATCCACCTTAAAATATCAACCATGAAATACGCATTTTTCATCTTCCTCCTCGCCGTGAGCCTGTTGGCTTGCCAAAACGAAGCCGCCCCGGCTGACTCTGCCGAAGCCCCGGCTGCAGCTGAAGTGGCGGATGGCATTATCCACTTGTCTGCCGCCCAATTAAAGGCAGCGGGCATCCAAACCGGGCAGCCTGAGCAGCGGGAAATTCCGACTTACCTATCCTGTTCCGGTACGATTGATGTGCCCCCGGCTTATCAACAGGCTGTGCATAGCCCGGTGATGGGTTTTGTGCGCAATATCCGCCATCTGCCCGGCGAGCAGATCCGAAAAGGCGAGCGCCTGGCCAGCATTGACCATCCTGATCTGGTACGCTTGCAGCGGACTTTCCTGGAAACGGCGGCACAGCTGCCTTATCTCCAAAAGGACAGGGACCGTAAGGCCGAACTGGCTCAGTCAGATGCCGCTTCTCAAAGAGACTACGAACTGGCGATGTCTGAACTGTCCATCATGCAGGTCCGGTACGAAGGCCTGAAAGCGGAACTGAAACTCATTGGTATCAATGCTAAAAACCTTGAGGAAACCCGGGAAATTCAGTCTGCAATCGGCATTTACGCACCCGCCGGCGGGCAGCTCACACACGTGGAAGTCCGCTCCGGGCAGCTCGTACAGCCAGAAACTATGCTCTTCCAAATCACGGACGACAGCCACCTCCACCTTGAGCTACAGGTTTATGCCAAAGATCTGCACCGCGTAAAGAAAGGGCAGCCGGTGATCGCCAATCTCCCGGGCGAAGAGGCGCCGGTAACGGGTACGGTTCATATGGTGAACCAAAGCATTGATATGGAGCAGAAGACCGCACGGGTGCATGTCCACCTGGATGAAGGCACCTCCAAACTGGCGATCGGCAGCTTCCTGTTTGCCAAAATACAGACGGACAGCCGCATGGCGCTGACTGTGCCGGAAGAAGCACTGATCCGCTCCGGGGAGGACGCTTTTGTTTTCCAGGAAACCGGGAATGGCTTTCAGAAAATGCCGGTCAGGCCGGGCACCACTGCCGATGGGTATGTGGAGATTAGTGGAACAAGTATCACCGACCGTACGCCGGTGGCGCTTAAGGGCGCATATTATATTAATGGTACGGAGTAGACAGAAAGGGAGGAGGTCTTTCTTCGTTATATTGGATAATATCAACCCAGTTGTCCGTAGCGGATGTGTCAAATTAGTACCAGCCCAGGATTAGAAAGTTTTTGCCAGAGTATCTTATTTTTACCGGTAATAATCAAAAACGACCTAAAGCCCATGTCGCAAAAATCAAAACTTCCCAACCGGGCGCAGCGCCGACAAGCGCAGCGCCGAAAACAGCGCAACCTCCTCATTATCATGGCTGTTCTGGCTATCCCTATAGTAGGGGGGCTAATCTATATGTCTATGCCAAAATCCACGCCTTCGGCCTCTGGCCCTAAGTTTACCAAGCAGGGGACGCTTACCTTTTACCATGCTCAGAGCGATGATGCCCTTACCACCATCGATATCGAAATCAAAGCCGATGAGATGGGCCGGGCGGAAGGGATGATGTGGCGCAAGTCTATGGAGGAAAATCAGGGCATGCTATTCATTATGGAACGGGCTGAACCGCAGTCCTTTTGGATGCGTAATACCTACATTCCTCTGGATATCCTCTTCATCAGTGAGGACAAACGCATTCTCAATATCCGGAAAAACGCACAGCCGCAAACCCTGAGCCCGCAGACCAGTCAGGGCGATGCCAAATATGTGCTGGAGGTAGTAGGTGGTTTCGCCGACCGGCACGGTATAGCGCCCGGCGACCGGATCGCTTTTGAACGCCAATAGCATGCCCGGTTAGCAGAAATAGTTACCTCCTTACCGGCACTATCAACCGGCGGCAGGCAGAACGTCCCCGCAACCCTCTTAAAGCTGGATACAGCACCATGCATATGTGAGCTGTACCGGTTTCGAATCCGGCCGACGGTGGGAACTGTCCTTCCACGCTTTTCGGCGGAGATAAAAAATCCCCCCGGCGCGGTCCTGCCGTGCCGGGGGGATTCATGACAATTGTACTA
>CAZNSK010000012.1:0-65757 GCA_964575505.1 uncultured Phaeodactylibacter sp. | reverse complement strand
AGCGTGCAAAAGAACGAGTCTAAATCGGTAAGTTATTGTTGCGCGACCCCTTAAGAAGGGAGGTTTTCCCATTCTACTGGCGTAGCCCAAATCAGACCCTGGGCTTGAAGCTCCAGTTGAAGCCTCATATCCAGGGTGCCCGGAACGGGGCTGTTTTCAATAATAAGGGGAAAAAACCGGGGGCCGTCCACAGTAGGTTTAGGCTATATTTTTGCAGCAACGCCTCGTGCTAAGGGGGCGGCCGCCCTTCCACCCCAACGCTGTATGCTTCGTTGAGCCGATCTGCCGGAGAGTATCTAAAAATGTATGTCACACGCAGAGGCGCAGAGTGCGCAGTGCTTGGCTATCAACGACTTAGCTGCAGCAGTTTTGCAGTAGAAACAGTGGAGTGTACACTCCCATCTGCCGGTGCTTGAAAAAAAGCGGCTTGCGCGCCCAAGTGGGTTGTATTGGAAATTAATAGTAAAATAAATGATGCATCATTTATTGGGTTTGCAACAACGCCTTGCAGAAGTAAATAGCAGTAATATTACAATTTGATTTGCAGGCGAAATAGCTGGAAGCTTTTGCCTGTTTGCATTGTTGCCTTCGCAAGAGTGTTGTCTTTTTTTTATTGGCAATGTCGGTGTCCCTTTAGGAATTAATTTCAATTTTAATAAAAAACTAGCTTTGAAGTCGAACTAATTATTTAATTTCGCATTAAATCAAAAAATGAATTTATATGGAATATACTCAATTATCGCCGTTAGAGGTGCGGGATTTAATTAATAAATATAAATCCGATCTCCGGAAATTAGATTTTCAGAGATTAAAGACAAGCAGTATTATTAAAGAATTGGAGGGTTATGCCACTGAAATAGAAGAAGCGCTTTCTATAGAAGAAGCTACGATTCGCGAGCTGCCTTCTTCTACCGAGCCGGAAACGGAACAAAAAGAAACTAAAAAAGCGGCACCGAAACGCCGGGGCCGCCCGCCAAAGTCTGAAACTGCTAAGGCAGACGCTAAAAAAGAAGCAGCGCCTAAGCCGGAGAAAAAGAAAAAGCGCCGGGGCCGCCCGCCAGGGAGCAAAAGCAAAGCTAAGGCCAAAAGCAAAACCGCAGCTAAGGGGCAGTCTAAAACCAAAGAAAAGGCAACCAAAAGCAAGGCCGAGCCAAAGGCCAGCAACGGAAAAGAAGGGTACCGGCTCTCCGAGTGGGATGAGTTTGTTTTGAATAGCCTGAAAGACAAGCAAAAGGCACTAACGACCTCAGAGTTTACTGAGATTGGCGTAGCTAATCCCTCCATCAAATCCGGTGCTGCCCAAATCAAGACTAAACTGAACCGCAGCTTGCATAAGCTTGCCAATAAGAAAGGCGTACTCGTCAAAGTCGAGCACTCTGGCCGGGGCTTTGCTTATGCATTACAGGATTGGCTGGACAGTAAAGGGCAATTGCCGAAAAAGTATGCCAAGGAAAATTAATCGTTAAGCAGACTTGCTGATACACACGGCTGCACCCATTCATCAGGTGCAGCCGTTAATAAACAAAGCCTCTGTAGCGCAAGATTCGGCTACAGAGGTTTTTGTTCCTTAAAAAGTAGTTTGGTGTTGTAAATATACGAGATGCGCGGGCAAAAAGCAATAGCAGCGCAATTATAGGTTGTAGTATTTTTGAATATGCTTTCTTAAATACACCAACCGGCCTGCCCCAACTGCCAGGATTATTGGGGATAGAACCAGCAAAAACCAACCTAAAGGGCGTATTTCTTCTAGTGCCGACATTTCCAATATCGCGAATCCCGCACTTAAAAAAACAACAGCTGTCCGGAAATAAGCGAGGAAAGTGCGTTCATTAGCCAACCGAGTCCGCTCAATGGCCAATACATCTCTCGTGATCAAAGGTGCCTTCTGATTCATTTTTTGGGCAAAGGTGCACGGGGGGCTGGCTTTTTTCAAGGCAGTAGATCACAGAACCCCATAAATTTCATTTTTCCCGGTCAATTTTTGCATTTTCTTTAAATCTCCTCTAGATTGCATGCCTAAATGCAATACGACGCAGCAAATATTATCACTTCACCATTATTCCTGCGGACATTCCCGGCAGGTGCTCGTCGACGCTTCCCACGTCGCCCATAGGGGCGTATACTTAACATATAACCCGTCCGGGGTGTAGCTTCGCTTACCCTTTCCATTTTCCCTGCTGAAAAACAGAACCAGATTTGCATTCATCGATTTGAACACCATTTGGCAATCACACCAAATGTAAATGCATTAATTGGACACATGAAGTTTGATATACAGATAGCGGATGCTTCTCACGAAGTGCATGCTGAGGAAATCTGCCGCGAGTACGCCGAATCTGCCCGCGCAAGAGGCACCGGTATTGCACAGCGACAGCCGGAGTACATCCGGACCAAAATCCAGAATGGCAATGCCATTATCGCTCTTCAGGACGGCCAGGTAGCCGGCTTCTGCTACATTGAGGTGTGGAGCCACGAGCGCTACGTCGCGAATTCGGGCCTCATCGTCTTCCCGCAGTACCGGCAGCACGGGCTGGCCCGGCAAATCAAAGCTAAAGCCTTCGAGCTGTCGCGTAATAAATACCCACAGGCGCGCTTGTTCGGTATCACCACCAGTATGCCGGTCATGCGCATCAACTCCGACCTCGGCTACCGGCCGGTTACCTTCTCGGAGCTGACACAGGATGATGCCTTCTGGGCCGGCTGTAAATCCTGCCCCAACTACGACATCCTCGAGCGCAATCAGCGCCGGATGTGCCTGTGCACGGCTATGCTTGCGCCTTCTAAAGAGGAAGCAGATGCCATGGCCTACGATCTGAGCAACCTGATTGTCAACCAACGTTAAACCCTTCAATAAACATGAGCCAACCACCAAAAGTCGTCCTGGCCTACAGCGGCGGCCTCGATACTTCGTTTTGCGTTAAGCACCTGACTGTAGACAAAGGCATGGAAGTGCATGCCCTTACGGTAAATACCGGCGGCTTCTCGGATGAGGAGCTGAAAGCTTTGGAAAAGAAAGCCCTGCAGCTCGGCGCAGCATCCTACAAAGCCGTTGACGCCCTGCCCACCTACTACGACCAATGCCTGCGCTACCTGATTTACGGAAACGTGCTGCGCAACAACACTTACCCGCTGAGCGTGAGCGCGGAGCGGATGTTTCAGGCGCTGGAGACGGTAAAATACGCCAACAGTCTGGGTGCAGATGCCGTAGCACACGGCAGTACCGGTGCGGGCAATGATCAGGTGCGCTTTGACTTGGTCTTCGAGGTACTGGGCAACAACCTGCAGGTCATCACGCCCATCCGCGATAGGCAATTGTCCCGGCAGGAAGAAATCGATTACCTGAAAACGCACGGCATCGACTGGCCCTGGGAAAAAGCCAAGTACTCCATCAATCAGGGGGTATGGGGCACTAGCGTGGGTGGCGCAGAAACCCTGACCTCCCACCAAACCTTGCCGGAGGACGCCTATCCCAGCCCGCTTACGCAAACGGAGCCGCAGGAAGTCACCCTCTACTTCAAAAAAGGGGAACTGACCGGGCTGAACGGGGTTTCCTACGACCACCCGCTGGAAGCCATACAAGCAATGCAGGAAAAAGCAGCCCCCTACGCCATCGGCCGCGACGTGCATGTGGGCGACACCATCATCGGCATCAAGGGGCGGGTGGGTTTTGAAGCGGCTGCCCCGCTTATCATCATTAAGGCGCACCATTTGCTGGAAAAGCACACCCTTACCAAGTGGCAACAGTACTGGAAAGAGCAGCTGGCCAACTGGTACGGCATGCTGCTGCACGAGGGGCAACTGCTGGAACCGGTGATGCGCAATATCGAGACCTTCCTCACAGAGACACAGGAGACCGTCACCGGTAGCGTTACCATCAAACTGCACCCCTACCGCTTCGAGCTCATCGGCATTCAGTCAGATTACGACCTGATGAACAGCGGCTTCGGTCAGTACGGCGAGATGAACAAAGCCTGGAGCGGCGAGGATGTCAAAGGCTTCACCAAAGTCCTCTCCACCAACCTGAAAATCCACCATTTCGTACAGCAAAACGCTAAAAAAGATGATTAGCACCGGTATTGTAGGCGGAGCGGGTTACGCCGCCGGCGAACTGCTCCGCATCCTCATCAACCATCCCGACACGGAAATTGCCTTTGTGCAAAGCAACAGTCAGGCGGGCAAGCCGGTCACAGCGGTGCATACGAGCCTGCTTGGGGAGATTTATCTGGACTTTCAGGCGGAAGCTGACTTCGGCAGCGTGGATGTGCTCTTCCTTTGCATGGGGCACGGCCGCTCGGCTAGCTTCCTTTCGGAAAATGAAGTACCGGAGGACATCCGCATCATTGATTTGAGCACCGACTTCCGGGCGGAAAGCGAAGATCATGATTTTGTATACGGTCTGCCCGAGCTGCAGCGCGACCGCATCCGTTCGGCTACGCGTATTGCCAACCCGGGCTGCTTTGCCACCGCTATTCAGCTGGGGCTGTTGCCTCTGGCTAAAAATGGCTTACTGGAGGATCATGTGCATGTGCACGCCGTCACGGGTTCTACCGGAGCCGGGCAGGCGCCCACTCCTACTATGCACTTCAGCTGGCGCAACAATAACATTTCCATCTACAAAGCCTTCCGGCATCAGCATCTACAGGAAATTGGGCAAAGCGTACGCATGTTGCAGCCTGACTTTGACCTTGATATCAATTTCCTGCCGCTGCGGGGCAATTTCCCCAGAGGCATTTACGCAAGTACCTACCTGTATACGGACCTGAAAGCCGAAAAAGCTACGGAACTGTTTGAGGAGTTTTACGCAGATTCCCCTTTCGTTTTCTGCTCCCCCGCCAACCCGGACCTCAAGCAGGTGGTGAATACGAATAAAGGTATCGTCTATCTCGACTGGCATGAAGGCAAGCTCCTCATCGTCAGTATGATCGACAACCTGCTCAAGGGCGCGTCCGGGCAGGCGGTGCAAAATATGAACCTGCTGTTTGGGCTGGACGAAGCGGCTGGCCTGCGGCTCAAACCTTCTCAATTCTAAACCCTATGCAGCATTTTACTTCCGTATACGATGTAGCGGATCCGGCAGCGTTGGTTCAAAGTGCCCTGGCGCTCAAGCAAAGCCCGCCGGAAGATCTACTATCCATTGGGCAGCACAAGACGATGGTGCTCTTGTTTTTCAACCCCAGCCTCCGTACCCGGCTAAGCACGCAGAAAGCCGGGCTGAGCTTGGGCATGCAAGTGATGGTGCATAATGCCGGGCAGGGTTGGCAGCTTGAGTTTGAAGACGGTGCGGTCATGAATGCCGATAAAGCCGAACATGTCAAAGAAGCGGCTGCGGTCATTAGTCAGTACGCGGATATCATCGGCGTGCGCACCTTCCCGAGCCTGACCGACCGGGAGCGCGACTATCAGGATGTTGTGCTGGAGCAGTTCAAAGCAAACGCGCAGGTGCCGGTAGTGAGCCTGGAATCTGCTATTCGGCACCCCCTTCAGTCTCTTGCTGACTGGGTGACAATTGCCGAGCACCGCCCGGCGCACCGTCCTAAAGTCGTCCTCAGCTGGGCACCTCATCCGAAGGCATTGCCGCAGGCCGTAGCCAATTCCTTCCTGGAGTGGATGCAGGTAGCGGATGTAGACCTCTGCCTGACCCACCCCGAAGGCTACGAGCTGGCTCCGGAATTTGTGGGCGATACGCCGGTGATCTACGATCAAAGCAAGGCCTTTGAGGAAGCTGATTTCGTGTACGTCAAAAACTGGTCGCCCTACCACGCCTACGGGCAGGTGCAAAACCAAGATGACAACTGGATGATTACGCCGGAAAAAATGGCAAAAACCAACAACGGCCGCTTTATGCACTGCCTGCCGGTGCGCCGCAATGTGGTGGTGGCGGACGCTGTCATCAATAGCCCCCGCGCCCTGCACTTGCAGCAGAGCAACAACCGGACGTGGGCGGCGATGGTTATTATTAAGGAGTTGCTGCATTCACCATAATTCCGTAAAAAAGTATTAAATTGGGAGCATGAGCGAACGCCGCACGCATATCCGGTTTGATTGGGCCATTAAGCGTATACTAAGGGATAAAGCCAACTTCAGTATACTGGAAGGCTTTTTGTCAGAACTGACCGGTGAGGATATGCATATTGAGGCAGTGCTGGAAAGCGAGGGGAATGCGGAGGTTGAAGATGCTAAATTCAACCGGGTAGATCTCCTTGTCCGCAATGCGCAAGGGGAGCTCATTATCATTGAGGTGCAGAATTCTCACGAGCTGGATTATTTCCTGCGCATTCTGTTTGGCATCTCAAAAGCGGTTACAGAGTACCTCAGAGAAGGGGCACCTTATTCTGAAATCAAGAAAATCATTTCCATCAATATCATTTACTTCAACTTGGGCCAGGGGGAAGATTATGTGTACAAGGGCTCCACTTCGTTTCGCGGTCTGCACAAAAACGATCTGCTGCAGCTTTCTTCGAGTCAGCAGAAATTATTTGGTAAGGAAAGTATAGAGCAGCTGTACCCGGAAATCTACCTGATTAAAGTCAACCAATTTGATGATCTGGCCCGGGATAGCCTGGACGAATGGATTTACTTTTTTAAAAATAGCGAGATCAAGCCCGGCTTTAAAGCCAAAGGGCTGCAAGAAGCTCAGCAGAAGCTTAATGTTGCTAACATGGAAAAGTCGGAGTACCAATCCTACCAACGCTACCTTGATGAGCTTCACTATCAGGCGAGTATTGCCGAGACCCTCAAGTTTGAGGCGGAGGAAAAAGCCCGGCAAACCAGTACCTACCAAATTGCAAAACGCATGAAAGCCAATGGCGAGCCGCTTGAGAAAATCAAGCTGTACACCGGCTTGCCGGAAGCAGAAATCAATCAGCTGTAGGCACTTCCTAATATTATGGCTAAACTCACCATCCTAAAAATCGGCGGAGCCCTGCTACAGCAGCCCGATGCCCTCAGCGATTGCCTCCATTACTTCCACGAGCTGCCGGGGCACAAAATCCTGGTACACGGGGGCGGGCGGCGCGCCAGCCAAATCAGCAAAGCCCTGGGTATCCCTCCGCGCATGCACGAAGGCCGCCGCCTCACCGACGAAGCCACGCTGGAAGTGGTAACGATGGTCTACGCCGGACTGGAAAACAAGCGCACGGTAGCCCAGCTCCAGGCACTCGGCTGCCCGGCTATCGGGCTGAGCGGGGCAGATGCGAATATCATCCTTTCGGAAAAACGGCGGGGCGGGACGGTGGACTACGGCTACGCCGGGGATGTGGTCAGCGTACAGGCGGATCGTCTGCAGGCTTTGCTGGAAGCGCGTTTGGTACCCGTTTGCTGCGCCATCACGCACGATGGCAAGGGGCAACTGCTCAATACGAATGCAGATACGATTGCGGCTGCTCTGACCGCCGGGCTGGCGCCCGCTTACGAGGTGGAATTACAGTACTGCTTCGAGCAGCCTGGCGTGATGCGGGACCTCAATGACCCGGCCTCCCTCATTCCTTCCTTAGACCCGGACAGCTACGCGGCTTACCGGACCAGCGGGGTGATCGTAGACGGTATGGTGCCCAAGCTGGACAATGCTTTTCAGGCGGTACGGGCGGGGGCGAAGCGGGCGGTGATTGCGGATTTGGCGGGGTTGAGGGCTGGAAGGGGGACGGCGGTGGTGGTGGTGTGATTCCGTTTCAACTTTGATTACTTCAAATACATATTATTTTTCGCAGTAGTCCAGTTTTCGAGTGACAGCTCTCCGATCCTTCTAAAATGGTTCGTATTTCCAGTCACAACAGTCATACCATGAAATAGTCCGGTCGCACCAATTAAAACATCAAAATCAGATAGTGGCGTTCCTAGTTTTCGCAATCTTGCTTTTTCACGCGCATAAGTAGCTAGAATGGGATAAATTGGTATTATTTTGAAATGTGACTCTATAACCTCAATTTCTGATCGATGCTTTTCAGGATTTTCGCTGTTTTCCGCACCAAATAATAGTTCCGCTATGGTAATCTCCGATATATAGCAGTTCTCTCTTTCTACAGAGGCTATTTTTTGTACAAGATTATACTTTCCCTTCAGAAAATGGATACAAGTGTCTGTGTCTAGTGGAGTGTTTCAGAAATGACTAACCGAAGAAACCCAGTAAAACCAGGGCGCCCAAGCGTGAAATACGCTGTGCTATTTCGGACTAGTCGCACTAGTAGATAGGCGTTACTCATCGTCGAAAGATGGAATTTCACGCCCCATGGTTCGGGAGCTTATAATTTCTTCTACCAAGCTATCATCCATATCTTTCCATGCCCCAAACAAATCTTTCCAATCACTATTGTCACGTTCGTCTTTAGACTGATCTAGGCGAATGCTCTCTGTAAGCTCCGCAATAAGCTTCAGGCGAAGGTCGATATTCAAGTGGCGAAGTATTGCCATATAATCCAAAACTAAGCGGTCTTCAGTTGACATATAAAGTTAATTGTACTTCAAAAATCAGATTGTAATTTTTTTGCTAACTGTATTTTGTCCTCATATACTCCCTAGACCACTCTTCAATCTTCTCTTCTCCCCAATCATTTTCTTCGAAAGCTTATCAATGTCATTGGTAACTTTCTCAGCAAAGTAATTCACTAAGAGGCTTCTGATCTCTTTGATTTGCTCTTCACTCAATTCGTACTTGAAGACTTCAAGTAATTCTATTTGCAGGTTTGTTAACCTTTTGGCAGCTTCCATACCCTTGGTTTGCTTTTGAAATGCGTGAAAATATTTTTAGTTTTTTCTCGAGCTTTAGGGATTTTAAAAACAGATACCAGCACCGGATAGTTCCTCCTCTCTTTACCCGGCTCCTTCTGCATTTCAGGCAGTAATTTAATCAAATTTCCCCTAAATTGCCGCCCAAACAGCAACAAACGATATGTCCCCACTTGCTTCCCAAGCCATAGCCCTGCTGCAGGCCCTCATCTCCACACCTTCTTTTTCCCGCGAAGAAACGCACACCGCCGGGCAGATCGACCGTTTTCTCCAGGATGCAGGCGTGCGTACGCACCGCAAGGGGCATAACGTCTGGGCCTTCAACCGCCACTACGATGCTGCCAAGCCCAATGTGCTGCTCAATTCCCACCACGATACCGTCAAGCCAGTAAAAGGTTGGACGCGCGACCCCTTTGCGCCGGACCTGGAAGACGGCATGCTCTACGGCCTGGGCAGCAACGATGCCGGCGGCCCGCTCGTCAGCCTGATCGCTACCTTCCTGCACTTCTACGAGCGGAAGGATTTGCCTTTTAACCTCATTATGGCCGCTACTGCAGAGGAGGAAATCTCGGGTGCCAATGGCATTGCTGCCGTACTGCCGGAGTTGCCGGCAATCGAGGTAGGTATCATCGGCGAGCCCACGCAAATGCAGCTGGCTATCGCCGAGCGCGGCCTGATGGTGATTGATGCAGAAGTGACGGGCATTGCCGGGCACGCGGCCCGCAACGAGGGCGTCAACGCCATCTACCTGGCGCTCAAGGATATCGAGTGGCTCCAACAGCACGATTTTGAGCGGGTGAGCCGCCTGCTGGGCCCCGTCAAGGCTACGGTCACACAGATTAAGGCCGGCCATCAGCACAATGTGGTGCCCGACCGCTGCGACTTTGTGATCGATGTGCGTACCAACGAACACTACACTAATGCCGAGGTGCTGGAATACCTACAGATTCACACGCAGTCTATACTCGTGCCGCGCTCGCTGCGCCTCAACCCCAGCGGCATCCCGGAAGGCCACCCGCTGGTGCAGGCAGGCATTGCCCTGGGCATGTCCACCTACGGCTCACCCACCCTGTCCGATCAGGCGCTCTGCTCCTTTACTACCGTCAAAATCGGGCCCGGCGACTCCGCCCGTTCGCATACGGCAGATGAGTATATTAGAATAGCGGAAGTGGAGGAAGGGATGGAGGGGTATATCGCGCTATTGGAGGGGTATGCGGAGCGGGTGCAGGGATAGCTATTCCAATGAGTCCGCATCTAAAAACTACCGGAAGCGTATTTTTGTTAACTTTAGCGTATTGGCGGCTATTAATCAAAAGATTAAACCATGGTGAACTTCAAAGATCATATTGAATCGAATCCGGATATTATGCTGGGCAAGCCAGTCATAAAAGGCACAAGAATTACCGTCGAGCTTTTACTTCGTAAGCTGGCCGATGGGTATGAATCTGAAGAAATCTTAGAGATGTATCCTCATCTTAAGTCTGAGGATATATCGGCTGCTATTATTCACCTTGGGCAATAATCTTAATTTAGCTTATTGTTTCTTACAACCCCATTATTACCAAATTAAACTCGAGCCTTTGGGCAAGATCATTACTTCGCAAGTAGGCTATGAGTATATTCGTATCCAGTAAATAATTCATCACATTGCCTTTAATCCAGCATCTCAAATAACTCTTCTAATGGCTCTTCGATGTTAATCGCCTTCGCCTTAGCGAAAAAGTCCGCTCTGTTTATCGGGCGGTAGTCTTGTTCTGCTTTCATGTTTTCTATGGAAACATGAGACCTAACAGGCTTTACAGAAGCCAGATAGGCAGGCAAATCTTCTGCAAGCTGATCATCTTCAGGATTACCAACGCCCTCTTCTGATTGCCGGTTTCTCAACAGGAAAGTCGACACTTCGACCTCAGCCATCACCGCAGCTTCTTCCGCCGTTATCGCACTATTCTTAAACAAGAAACGAGCGATCATTTCTTTAATCTGTGATCCTTCCAACTGATCGGGTATTTTAAGGGTCAGTTCTTTCATTCCTAAGTTTTTTATTTCTACCTGAGTAATAAACACTAATTTAGCAACTTTTGGTTCATTCACCGCCGAGCGTACGCTCCCAAACAAGCCGCACCATGAAACTCTGGCAAAAATCCTACACCCTCGACCAGCAAATCGAAGCCTTCACCGTCGGGCAGGACCGCGAACTCGACGCCTTCCTCGCACCCTGGGACATCCTCGGCTCCCTGGCGCATGTGCAGATGCTCGCCAAAATCGGGCTGCTCACCGAAGAAGAGCTGGCGCAACTGCAAGCCGCCCTGCGCCGCTTGTACCAAAAGGCAACCAAAGAAGGCATGACCGTAGAAGCAGGTATGGAAGACATCCACTCCCAAGTGGAGTATATGCTGACCGAAGAGCTGGGCGATATCGGCAAAAAGATACACGCGGGCCGCTCCCGCAACGATCAGGTGCTAGTGGACTTGCGGCTGTTTTTCCGATCAGAAATAGAAGAGGTTACCCAGCTTATGGGAGCGCTGTTCCAAACTCTGCTGCAGCTCGCCGAACAGCACAAGGATCTCCTGCTGCCCGGCTACACCCACTATCAGGCGGCCATGCCCTCCAGTTTTGGGCTGTGGTTCAGTGCTTACGCGGAAAGCCTGGTGGACGACCTGCGGCTGTGGCAGAGCATTTACCAGACCATCAACCACAACCCGCTGGGCTCGGCAGCCGGCTATGGGGCTTCCTTCCCGCTCGACCGACGCATGACCACGGAACTGCTGGGCTTTGAAGACCTCAGCTACAACGTAGTCCACGCGCAGATGGGCCGCAGTAAGTCCGAGCAGCAGCTCAGCTACGGCATCGCCGGCACCGCTGCCACCCTGGGCAAGCTCGCCGCCGATGTGGTGCTCTACGTCAGCCAAAACTTTGCCTTCTTATCCTTCCCGGACGAGCTGACGACCGGCTCCAGCATCATGCCCCACAAGAAAAACCCAGATGTCTTTGAGCTGCTTCGTGCCCGTTGTAACAGCCTTCAGGCCCTGCCCGTGCAAATCAGCCAACTGACCGCCGGGCTGCCCTCCGGCTACCACCGCGACTTCCAATTATTGAAAGAAGCCATTTTCCCGGCCCTGCAGCAACTCAAGCAGTGCCTGAGCATTCTCAACTACGCCCTGCCCCACGCCCGCCCGGCTCAGCGCCTGCTGGAGGACAAGCGCTACCGCTACCTTTTCAGTGTGGAGGCAGCAAATCAACTGGTGCTGGACGGCCAGCCCTTCCGGGAAGCTTACCGCATCGTAGGCGGACAGATTGCCGATGGCACCTTCGAGCCGCCCCGGGAGATCCGGCACACGCATGAAGGCAGCATCGGGAATTTATGCCTGCCGGAAATCCGGGCAAAGTGGGAGCGTACGGCTCAGGGCTTCCCCTTTGAGCAGGTTAAAAAAGCCATCTGGCAATTGCTGCAAAAAGCCTGATTAGAAGAACATACCGTAGGAATTACGGGCGTTATCATACCAGTAACGCATTCGTTCCTGCGCGTGCGCCTCGTCAAATTCATTGACATCCCATTCTTCTACGCCCGTCCACTCTACCATATCTTCGTGTTCGTCGTGCTTAGGGTCATTAATTGCTTCCACCAGGTGGTAGTAGCCCCAAATACCGCCGCAGTCTTCGGGTGGGCAAGCGCCTTTGCCTTTGAGTAGCTTGGGGTAGGTTTCGCCCGGTTCTGCTTCCAGTACTTTTTGGACCTCTATAGTGTGTTCCCAGCCATCGCCGAAATCATACTCGTAGAGTATCTTATCGCCTTTGGCACGGAGGTAGTCCTGTACCTTCTCTTTCCGGCCATCCTCCATATCATCCATGCCAAAGTCATTGGGCATGCCGATGCTAAAGTTTCGCCGCCGGTCTGTGAAAGCATGCAGGTGGCTGTTGGTCCAGCCCATGGCACCTTGTATGATCGCATGGAGTTGCTGAAAATCCAGGCCTGCCGGGATTTGTACCTGCCGCCAAATGGGAGGCTTTTGGGAGCCCATCAGCGTTACTTTGAGTTGTAAAATGGTTTGGCTCATCAGTTATAGTCTTTTAAGTTTTTGATTGCGGAATGGCCCTTTCTTGGGTCATCCGGGTCGATGTATAAAGTTAACTTTTAAAAAACATCAAAATCTTACCTTTGCCGAAAACTGCATTACGCGATATGAAAAAGCTGCTCTTCCTCCTCGCCGCAGTCCTTGTGATACAGGGCTGCAACAACAGTTACCAGCAGATAGCCATCCGTAAAAAGCCAAAAAATATCATCCTGCTGATTGGGGATGGCATGGGGCTGACGCAGATGTCCGCTGCTTTTTACTACCAGGATAAAACACCCAGCTTTACGCGTTTTCAGCATATCGGATTGCACCAAAATGAGCCGACGGATGCGACCATTACAGATTCTGCGGCAGGTGCCACGGCTTTTTCCACTGGGTATAAATCTTACAATGGTGCGATTGGGGTAGACAAAGACACCATCGCCCGAAAAACCATCCTTGAAATGGCAGCGGAGCGGGGGCAGGCGACCGGCGTCATTGCGACTTCCTCGATCACGCACGCTACGCCCGCTTCCTTTTTCGCGCATGTGGAAGAACGTAGTTTGGAGGATAAAATTGCCGCTCAGTTGTCCACTGCACCCGTCAACTTCTTTGCCGGGGGGGGCATTGAGTTTTTCGCCCGGCGTGAAGATGGCAAAAACTACCTGGATTCTCTGGCCGCTTACGGCTATCTGGTAGATACGGCGGCGCTGTCTAAGCCTGCCGCTTGGAATGATAACAACAAGTATGGCTACCTTTTGGCTTCCGACGGCATGCCGAAGATGTCGGAAGGGCGAGGCGATTTTCTGCCAGAGGCTACCGCTATGGCTATTGACTTCCTGTCTCGGGGCAAAGATGGCTTTTTTCTCATGGTAGAAGGCTCGCAAATCGACTGGGGCGGGCACGCTAATGACGGCGACTATATTATTGATGAGGTGAAAGACTTTGACAAAGCGATTGATGCCGCCCTGGACTTTGCCGAGCAGGACGGCAATACGCTCGTCATCGTAACTGCCGACCACGAAACCGGTGGCATGTCGCTTTCCGCCGCGGAGGTGCGCATGCAACGCACGTATGAGCACATTCAGCCAACTTTCAGCACGGGGGGGCATTCTGCGACCTTGATACCCGTTTACGCCTATGGCCCCGGTGCAGCGAAGTTTTTAGGCATCTACCAAAATAACGACATTTTCGATTTGATGCTTCAAGCGCTGCGTTGGCAGCAGTAGGGCAAAAAAACAGTGCCCGGTACTTTATGTATGGTACCGGGCACTGCCATTTCCAATGCGTCGAGACGATTACAGCGTTTAGCGGCTAATGACCGCCCGCTCTACAAATTGTTGCCCATCTTGAGTGAGCCGGATCAGATACGTGCCCTCCGGCAACCGGTCGGTTTGCAAATGGAAGGTGTTGTCGCCACTAGCGGCCTCATCCGTAAAGGCTTGTAAGGTGCGGCCCATCAGGTCGATCAATTCGATTTCCACAGCCCCCGTTTCAGCTGCCCGAAACTGTAGCTGTACCCGGTCCTTTGCCGGGTTGGGGAAGATGCGGAAACCGGCGCCCTTAACTGCACTGCTGCTTTCCAAGCCTGTGACATTGGCTATGCCCTCGTTTTCTCCCGGCAGCGCAGAGCCGATGGTAACGGTGTAATCTTCCACCTCACCGTAGGAGAAGGTTTCGCAGGGGGTGGAGTAGGCATTATACTTCATGGCGACGCGCATGCGGGTGGTACCCGGGGTCGCATTTGAAGACACCCCAAGTGTGCCTGATAAAGTCCCCGTGCCGCTGCCCTGTCCGATTTGCTCACCGGCATCTGAGAAGTCGCCATCCTGATTGTAATCGATCCACAGGCGCCAGTATTCGGTGTAAGTGGAGCCGGAGAAGCCTGGTGTAAGCGTAACGGAGACCGTGCCGCCAGGCGTCAAGCTGGTAGATAGGTTGGTGTAGTCGCCGTATCCCCCGTCATTCCCAGAGTTGTTGTCGATGCCGCCGAACTGAATCCGCTGAATCCACTCGAAATTGCTGTTGCTACCTTCGGAGCCGCAATAGCTTGGCGGTGGTGGAGGCGGTGTACTGCCTACGCAGAAGTTCGTCGTTTCGCTATTGCCAAAGCTGCCACCGGAAGCCAGTACGGTACTGCCATCTGTCAGGCTGTAGGAGCCGTTGCCGTAGCCGCAGCAGATACCATCGCCGTAGCTGTCAAAGATGGTGAAATCATAGCAGCCGTTAGGCAGGCAGATATCTTCGGTCACTGTAGAGCCAGCGCCGCTGTAGGAGCCGCCGGAAGCAACGGTTGTGCCGCTGCTGTTCACAATGGTCCAGGTGGTTTCACCGGGGTAGTTGTCGAGATTGATGGTCAGCGTGACCTCATTATCCTCACAGGTAGGATTACCGCCGCCGCCGTCACAAGCCTGTAGGCAGGACGCGTTAGATACCCGGTTGCGGATAACATTACCGGGTTGATTCCCAAAGCCAAGGTTGAAGTTGATGCCTACGCTCTGTACGTGGCAGTAGCTCATGATTGTACCACCGTTGCTGGGGTAGCCTGGCAGGGGGCAGGAGCCTTCCGTTGCTCCGGCGCAACCGTCGATGGCGGTGTTATTGCCATTCCAGACACAAGCGTGGGTATGGCGGGAGCCAAACAGGTGCCCAAACTCGTGGGTTGTCACCATAATGGTGAAGGAATAGGTTGGTACTTGCGAGTAGCTCGTATTGATGGAGGAGAAGCAAAGGCTGTTGTCGGGATTGCTGTTGCAAAGCCCGGAAAAACCAGCTGCAATACCACCGCTTGCCTGATACGAGAGCAGGTGCCCCAGATCACCATTTACGCCATTTCGATAGCTTTGGAAATCCAACAGCATGCCCGAGCTCGAAGAGCTGGAATAGGGGCTGGTGGAGCTCCAAACGAAAATTTCGGAAACTACGGTATTGATGTTCTCATTGGCGTAGAGGGTAGCTACTTCATTGGCGATGCCGGTGACGTAGTTGGTGGCGCCCTGCGTGCCGCCTTTGTTCTGAAAAATATCATAGTCCACTTCGTAGTACAGGCGCACACAGTCGCTCAGCGCACGGGTGCCAGCCTGTGGCTGCAGCTCTTCCCGGGTATAGCCCACGCCGTCGTCGGGCGTGCCACAATCGTAAGCTATGCGCTGCAGCACGTCCTGATCGTTGTACAGAATATAACGGGCTTCGTTGCGGTTGCCTTCCAGTTGGCCAAGCACAAGGTTGCCTGTGCTATTGGAGCCGAATAAGCCCATGATGCCATCTTCAAAACACCGAGGGAGGCTACAGACCCTGACTCCCCTTTGATGACGCCCCGGTAGTGTAACCCTTAGTCTACATCAGCTGGCGCTTCAGTTTGGCTATCTGTTACCTGGAAATCATCAGTGAATAAATCAACCTTGACCAGCTCAATTTCCAACCCGCTGCGGTGGGTGGAAGGCAGCGTGAAAGTAATACGGTCCGGCTGCTCTGCATGCAATTGCTGCACGACTTCGTCCCGCATCTCCAGCAGGTCGTACACCCGGGGGGCTTCCGCTCCAAGGTTAGCCCTTCGCTCAGATAAGTCAAAGGCTGTAACCGGCTGAAATGAAGCTCCTCTGTTTTTTTGAGCCTGTACCAATTCGGCAGGCTTCAATTGGCTTTGCCCGAACAGGGAAAATGCCAGAATACAACATAGTGTGGTTAATAAATTTTTCATACTAATTCTTAAATGCTTGATTAATGAATAAAATCCAGGCCAGCAAGGCTTGCTGCACTCAGGGCATTACCGTACCAGTCCTGACTTCGCTTCTGTGCGGAGTAGGCATAATAATTTTAATGCTGCTGACATGCAGGCATTACGGCCCGAAGATTTAATCGAGTGAAAGTCTTTGTGTTACGGGTGAAATGCTAAAACAATTGTCTTAGTTTCAGTGTGACTATCCGACTTAAAAGTGTGTTGGCGAATCGCCGAATTAACAGGGTGCCGCCAGGATGTGGCGCACTGTGGTTGTTGAGGTAAGAAGCTGTACGCAAGCGGAATGGCTCGCAAACTGCTGTTTAAAGCTACACAGGCTTAAAAACAACTTGCATCAGCAAGGCTTAAAGGCCTGTATTTGACAAAACATAGTAAAAGGCATATAACGGAGATTTAGTGCAGGCTTAATTCGCCCTCTTTTTGTTTCGTCTCGACGGCTATAAATGTAATAATAATTGTCATATGTGCAAAATAAAGGGAAATAATCCGCAAGCAATTCTGCCAGGCACTCCAAAAAAGGCGCTGCAGCCTAAGCCACAGCGCCCGAAATTCACACAATTAATGCCGTACATTCACAGTGTGGCCCACGGTAAGGCAGGCTACGCTCGTTAAAACCTGGAAACGGTGAATTTTTTCACCCAATGCTGCTGCCCGGTTTGCACATCTACAATATAGGTGCCCGCCGAGAGCGTGCTGACATCAATCTGCTGCTGAACGGCACCCGGCATCCACGCATTTGCCCCGACGGGCATCAACTGGCCGGTTATAGAAAAGACGTGTACAGCCGTTTCTTCAGTCGGCGGCCCATCCAGTTGCAGCGTCAGCTGCTCGGAGGCCGGGTTGGGGAACACTTGCAAAGAAGCCGGCGGAGCATTGTGCTCCAGAGCCGCCAGCGGGGTGCCTGTAGCCTCACTTTCTGTGCAGTTGTCGGATTCATAGATGAGGATGTTGCGGTAAAATGAATTCCCGTTTCTTGGCCATTGGTCGTGGTCGGCTACAAAAAACAGGTACTTGAATGCCCCCGTATAGTACTGCCCCACCGGGATGGTATATTTTTTCCAGATTGATCCGCCAGGGTAGTTGTCAAAATCTCCCATCCCCCAGTTTTGCGCCCCGTACAACCGGAAAGTGCGGCTGGAAGAGATACTGCTGTTCTCATCAAAACCAATACCATGAATCTCTCCCTGCCGGGTGGAGCCAAACTCCAGCTCAATGACGGTATTGGGGGTTACTTCGTATTCTAGCTCAATAGCTTTCCAGGCATTGTTTCGGAGACGAAGCACTTCCCCGCCGTCGAGCAAACTATAGGACCCGGCGTCCTGAGGCCCTCCAAAAGGCTGTATGTCATGCTCGGTAAAATCGATGAGCAGGCAATCGCCTTCGTTGGGCCCTGGTTCCTCCGCCGGTAAGCAGAAGGGGGCCTCTTCCCCAAAACCGAATGCGCCACCAGCAGCCAGCAACAATCCGCTAGTGTCGGTCAGCGAATAGGCACCCTCGCCGTAGTCGCAGCAGATGCCATCGCCGTAGGTATCAAATATTTCAAATACATAACAGCCTTCTTCAAGGCAAAGCGCCTCGTTCACTTCTGCACCATTGTTTGTACTTGGATAGGGGCCGCCGGCGTACACCAATTCGCCACTTGTGTCGCGCACCTCCCAGGTCGTTTCCACGCCGTAGGCATCCAATACGATATTCAGCGCAACTTCCTGCCCTTCGCAGGCGGTACCGCCGCCATCCGTAGCGCAAGCCTGAAGGCAGGTTGCATTAGCCACCGCATTTCTTAGTACGTTGCCGGGCTGAATGCCAAAACCTTTACTGAAGTTGATGCCGGTACTCCGCATATGGCAGTAGCTCATAATTGTGCCTCCATCAGAAGGGTAGCCCGGAGAGGAGCAGTTGCCTTCGGTATAGCCGGCGCAATCATCAATTGCCGTGTTATTCCCATTCCAGGCGCAAGCGTGCGTATGCCGCGACCCAAAGTTGTGCCCCAGCTCATGCGCTACCACCATTACCGAAAAAGAGTAGGTAGGTACCGAGGCATAAGTTGAGTTGATGCTGCTGAAGCCATGACGGGGCGCATTGGCATTACAGAGCCCGGATAAATAAGCAATGCCCCCGGAAGCTTTGTAGCTGATCAGTTGAGCTAAGTCGCCGTTGAAGTTAGGGCGCTCTTGCACAAACTGTGTCAGAATGACATAGCTGTTGTTGCCAGCGTAGGGGCTAATCTGATCCCAAAGCAGCATTTCCGACAGCCGGATGTTGATATTTTCATTGGCGTAGAGGGTCGCGACCTGATTGAATAGGCCGGTAATGTAGTTGGTGGCCCCACTGACGCCTCCTTTGCTCTGCACCACGTCGTAGTCGATCTCCAGGTATACTTTTACACAGTCGCCAGGGCCACACGTACCTATTACAGGTTGCAATTGTTCTGGCCGGTAGTCAGGCGCCTCGTCCGGCGTGGCGCAGTCAAAAGGCATCTCCCGGAGCACCTGGCGGTCGTTGTAAAGAACGTATTCCTTACGGGCTCTCGCTTGCTGCCGTTTGCCCAGCACAAGGTTGCCCTGAGCCGGCGTGCTGAGCAAGCCCATGACATCGTCCTCAAAAAAGCTGAGCGCCACCACCGAAGCGGGCTCCCCTGCCACAATGCCTCGGTAGTGAACGCCTTGCGTCGCCCGTACGGGGCGCCGCGTAGAAGCGGTTGTCGCCACGAACCCCTCGCTCAGCGGGTCGACCCGCACCAGTTCCAGCTCCATCGGCACGCCGCGCCCTGCGGTGGGCAAGGCCAGCTGAATGGCTGCCGGCTGATGGTGGAGGAGGGCGGACAGGGTTTCTTCATCCAGGTGCAAGTGAGTGACATCTTCAGTACTAAGCTGCCGGTAAGGGGCGTAATCAGATTGTTGGGAAAGGGTAAATAAGTTAAGCTGTTCGAATGATGTACGTTTGTTTTTCGCTGTGTTTACTAATTCTATGGGCTTGAGGTTGGCTTGCCCAAACGCAAGCGAGGCTACTAGCAATGCTAGCAGCGTTAATGGGAATCTCATGTGTAAAACGGTTTTTGGTTAACAATCCATTAGTTCTTGTTGTTTGTGCATACGTCTCTACCCCTTTGACAAATAAACATTGCCAACAGAACGTGCTGCTCGTACAGCCGCCCAGCGCTCAGCTGAACCGGCTGACCGATATTTTTTGCCGCACGGAGCAGCTTCAGGAATGCATAGCATGCCTAGAGCATGAAACTGCCCGTAGTAGCAAAAAGGAAGTCTATAACAAGATTATGATTTGATGGTCTTGGCCCTGTACATAACCAAAGGGTCAGCAGGAGCCATAGTCTCCGGCGGAGATGTTTGTTTTCTCAAGGTAAGTTCTTAACGAGGTCGTTCTCAATAGTTAGAAATGGCAAAAATAAATTGCCGCTCTGCGGCCTAGTACACCACTAAGTCTAAGACCGTGTTGGGACTTTAGTAATCGGTCTGTCCCGGTGCACCGGGACACTTTTTTGCTTATACTTCGTCCCGAAAATCCTCATCCGTACGGACTCCGGTTTTCTTGCCCCCGACGATAAATGTCGGGATCACAGACTCGTCTAACCAAAAAGTTGCTAGTTTTCGACTAGAAGACCAAAATCCCAACACGGTCTAAGCAAAGCATTTTGCACACTCTGGCTTGCAGGGATAAGGTGGACGTGCTCCACAACTGATTAGAATATTACAAAGGTAATGAGTTCAAAACACATTAGCAAAGTAATAAACTAAAAAATTTTCTATATGAAAAATTATTTAAATTGTTGTTTCGGCCCAAACGCCGCCGCCTTTGCGGTACGTTGTATTGGGCTTTTTTAACGGCGCTTTAAGAAAGGATATTATACCTCAATTTAAGTTTTTTTAAATAAGATGGAGTAGCCTCTGCAGGAGGTGCGGTCAGGCCGCCCTGAGTACCTGGCAGGGCCAGCAAAATAAAAAGCGCAGCCGGGCTCAATGCCCAGCCGCGCTTCGTTTGTTCTTGCGGGCAACTGCATGGTACCTGGTGCAGCTAGACCGGAATATTTGACAGTTTTTCACGCTTGAGCGCTTACTGTCCCGAAAGCTATCGGGGTTAACTGTCAGGCATTTACGGCTCAATCCGCTAGCCCATTTCAGCAACCACCTCTTTTACTTCGGGGATCATGCGTTTCAGCATGCCCTCAATACCTTGCTTGAGGGTTACCGTAGAAGAAGGGCAGCCACTGCAGGCCCCCTGCATGACCAAAGTAACCGTGCCCTTATCCCAGGATTTGAATTCGATATTACCGCCATCCATTTCAACGGCGGGCTTGACGTAAGTCTCGATCATGTCTTTGATCTTTTTCACGATCTCTGCCTCGTTTTCTGTGTACTCATAGCTGGCTCCTTGCTCCTCTTCGATCTTGGCCATTGTGGCTTCGAAGCCATCGTTCAGAATAGGCTTACCCTCAGCGATGTAACCTTTTAAAAACTCCTTTACCTTGAGCATAATATCTGCCCAATCGTAGTTGAACTCTTTGGTAATGGTCACAAAGTTGTTGCAGATATATACGCCTTTGACGAATGGCATCTCAAACAGCTCAGCGGCAAGGGGTGACCAGCTCTGGGCCAGCTCTGCTTCCCGAAAATCTGCGGTTCCTTTATAGATCATCCGGTTGGTGACGAATTTGAGCGACTCCGGGTTAGGAGTTTGCTCAGTATATAGCATTACAGGGCTTTTCGTAACGGGATTGCTCATTTTTACATGCTTTATTTAGAACTAATCTACGAATTAGAACACATAATCCCAAGGCTGGTTTTGCAAAGGCAGCAAATAATTCCGGAACAGAGGGGGCGGCAAACTGCCCATTTCTTATTATATTAAATGGCTAAACCAAAAAAGCATGCCCGATGGCTGAGAAGAAACCATTGCGGAGCCTAAGCTCCTTTTCATACCTTTGTCCTGAATCTACCCCTTACACAACATGCAAGACACTAAGCAACAACAGCTGCCGGGAGACCCAACCCTTCCGAGTTCGGCAGCTGAATTAGAACACCTTATCGGTAAAGAAGAAGGTTCCTATGCCTATTCTGTAGAGGATTTCTTCAGAAATCCGGAAAAAACGGGGTTCCAGCTTTCGCCGGATGGCAATTATCTGGCGTACGCCGGCCCTTACCAACGGCGCCAAAACGTATTCGTTCGCCCTGCCGATGGGGGCGAAGCGATCCGGATTACCCAAGAGACCGAGCGCGATATCGGCGGTTTCTTCTGGGCCAACAACAACCGTATCGTCTATGTAAAAGACAGCGGCGGCGATGAAAACTTCCAGCTGTTTGCCGTTGACCGCAACGGTGACAACCCCCGGGACCTCACCCCTTTCCAAAATGTGAAGATCGAGTTCATCGACGATTTGGAGGACAACGATGATGAACTGATCATCGGGATGAACAAAGAGAACCCGATGCTCTTTGAGCCCTACCGCCTCAATGTGGAAACAGGGGCTTACCAGCGGCTTGCCCCCAACGACAACCCGGAGGAGCCAATTACGGGGTGGATGACCGATCACGCCGGCCGGCTTAGGGTCGCCATCAAAACCATCAATGGGGTCAATCAGCACATCATGTACAGAGCCTCCGAGGAGGCCAGTTTCCAGACGGTGGTAAAGACCAATTTCAAAGAGAGCCTGGACCCTTTGTTTTTCGACTTCGACGATGGGCCGGTCGTGTACTGCGTGAGCAATATCGGTCGAGACCGCAGCGAGATTATCCGGTTTAATTTCGAAACCGGGGAAGAGGTAGGCGAACCAGTCTTCCGGCACCCGGAGGTCGATGCCGGCAGCCTGATTTACTCCCGAAAGCGCAAAGTCCTCCTGGGGGCGGTGTATACCACCTGGAAGCGGCAGATACAGTTTTTTGATGAAGAACGCCGCAAAATGCAGGAGCGCCTGGAGCGCTATTTGCCCGGCCAGGAGGTGGTGGCAGTCAGCTCCAATCGGGCGGAGGACAAATACATGATCCGGACCTACAGCGACCGTTCGCTGGGGGCGTATTACTTCTACAATCTCCAAAAAGATGAGCTCCGGAAGATTGCGGAGGTAAGCCCATGGCTGGACGAAAAGGATATGTCGCCCATGAAGCCCATAAGCTATCAGGCACGGGATGGCGAGACCATCCACGGTTACCTTACGCTCCCCAATGGGCAGCCCGGCGAACAACTGCCCGTCATTATCAACCCTCACGGCGGCCCCTGGGTAAGAGACAGCTGGGGGTACAACCCGGAGGTGCAGCTGCTGGCTAGCCGAGGTTACGCCGTCTTTCAGCCCAATTACCGGGGAAGCACGGGCTACGGGAAAGACTTCTGGATGAAGGGTTTCAAGCAATGGGGCCTTGACATGCAAAACGATATAACCGACGGAGTGCAGTGGCTGATCGAAACGGGGGTAGCCGACCCTGAGCGCGTGGCGATCTACGGGGCAAGCTACGGCGGTTATGCCACCCTGGGCGGGATTGCATTCACGCCCGACTTGTATGCATGTGCCGTGGACTATGTGGGCGTATCCAACCTTTTCACTTTTATGGAAACCATACCGCCCTACTGGAAGCCCTACTTGGATATGCTCTACGAAATGGTAGGCCACCCAAAAGAGGATCAAAGCCGGCTCCGCAAAGGCTCTCCGGTTTTCCATATCGAGAAGATCAAAACACCTTTGTTCGTGGTGCAGGGTGCTAACGACCCCCGGGTCAATATTGATGAGTCAGACCAGATTGTGCGGTCCCTTCGAACACGGGGCATCGATGTGCCTTACATGGTCAAGTACAACGAAGGGCATGGCTTTGCCAACGAAGAAAACCGCTTTGAGTTTTATAAGGCCATGCTTGGCTTTTTGGCTAAACATATGAAACGATGAAAGATTTCGAAGCGCGCTATATGAAAAAAGCTATCGAAGCCGCGCGACAGGCCAATACCCCCTACGGGGCATTACTGTTAAATCCGGAAACGGGCCGGCAGGTTGTGATGGCCAACAGCGTGGCAAAAGACAAAGACCCCTCTGCTCATGCCGAGATCAATGCCCTGAGGGCGGCTGGCCGGGGAGGCATGGATACGAAGGGCTGCATTTTGTTCTCAACCTGTGAGCCCTGCCCAATGTGCGCGATGGCGGTAGTTTGGGCAGGCGTGGCTAAGGTATACTTTGGAGCCAGTATCGACGATGCTGCCCGGTACGGCAATCAGGTGAAAATTTACTGCCGGGATATCGCGGAGGAAGCCTGGTACGACCTGGAAGTAGAAGGGGGGATATTGCGCGAAGCTTGCATGGCGCTATTCACCGCCTCCAAAGGTTGATACCGAAATCCTCGCACGATTATTATCTTTACCAAAAACCAGGACATGACTTTAGAAACCATTACGGAACAGTTCAGTAAGACTGCCGGCAAAGCGCCCAACCTGGGCAAATCTATCAAGTTTGTATTGGATCAGGGCGTCGTGCACATTGACCTCACCGGTGACGAGGCGAAGGTGACCAACGAGGATAAAGAAGCCGACTGCGTCATCACAACCAGTATAGAAACCATTGAAGGTATCCGCAAAGGGAATATCAATGCGATGTCAGCGGTAATGACCGGCAAAGTAAAAATAAAGGGGGATATGGGCCTGGCTATGAAGCTTCCGACCCTGATCTCCTAGTGGATTGAGCCGTAGACGCTTGACCGTTAACGCCCAGCACCAGTAAGCGCTCAAGCGTGAAAAGACTGTCAAACATTTCGGTCTAGTCGCATTAGGCTTGCTTATTCAAGTTATAGTAGCTTGTGGGGGAAGACCCGGTCAGGCGCTTGAAAGTTGCGTTGAAAACCAACCGGGATTCGATACTGCTGGCCTGCTGGATTTCGTAAAGGCTAAGGTCCTTCTCAGCATCATCTATAAGCACCTGCGCGGCCAGGGCGCGGTACCCGTTGACGTAATCGAAGAAAGGTTGCCCCCCGACGTGGTGAATAGCGCGTGATATTTCCTTCGGCTTTTTATGCATTAATTCCGACAGTTGATTGAGCCGGAGGTCGTCATCAAAAAAGTACTTTTCGGATTGCATGGTCGCATCCAATGTCTTGAAGAGGGAGGCATTCTCCCGGATGTCCTCCGGTTCCGGCTCGCTGCGGCCGGCGATGCTCAACAGGAAGGCTTCTTCTTTAAGGTCAACGGCGGCTACCGGCCGCTCTCGCGTCAGGCCTACGCCTGCCAAGCTCACGGCCAGGGCCAACTCTAGCCCCAGCCTGGCCATTTCCACCAAGTTGGCGGAAGAGGCAGCTGCGCTGAGGGCCAATCCATCCCGCATTGCCCCGGAGAAAACCACCATAGCCCAGGTGAGTAGAGAAAGCTGTGCCCAGCGCACTTTGCCTATAGGCAACCGGCTGCGGATTTGCTTAAGCCGTTCCACCCGGCTGCGCATGTAGGCCAAAGCGCCCACCAGATAGATCAGAACGAAAAGCTCTGGAAACAACGCCCACCAAGCATCCGAGATAACCGCTACCTGGCCGGGCAGGCTGCTGAGCACCATCCAGCCTGCGAAAGGGGCAAAATGGTACCCATCCCGCCCACTGCTGAGCCGGTCGCCCAGCAGGCTGCGGAGGTGGAGCAAAAACAAGGGCGCTGCCGCAAGTTGCAGCCCATCTGCCCATCCCGATGCGAGCGGGTTGCCTGCCAGGGCAAGGGCAGCCCGGGCAAGCAGGGTAAGCAGCAGCAGGGTGAGCAGCCGGCTTGAGCGATATTCCTGTATCCGGTATTGGGACAAAAGTAATGCCACCCCACCGCTAACCAGAATAATTAGCAAAGCGATACTGTACTGATAAAGATGATCCGTCGGCATAAGAATGTAAAGAGGTGATGGCTTAATGTAAGGAATTTTTTGATTCCTTACTGTATCTTGTTGCACTCACAACTACAGGAACATGCGCCAGCTTATTTTCTTCCTACTGCTTTTCCTTCCACTTGGCTTGATAAACGGGCAGCGCTGCAGCGATAACCGCCCGCCCTTCCAGGGATATTCGTTTATTAATACCAATTTGATCAGCCCCAGCATCCCGGGCGTGCAGCTTTTTGTGGATTTGAAGGCCTTAGAGGACTACGCTCGGCAACAGGGCAGCCCCCAGGTAAAAGGCAATTTGGAGGAGTGGCAGGAGCGGTATTGTGGTATTCCAAGGCTGCAGGATATCGGCACTTTGGTCTACCGCAGTTCGATCGGTGACCTGAAAAGGATGCTGGATATTATAGAGGAAAGGCAGAGCCGGTTGAGGCGGCCAATGCCTGATAATGGCTTTGCCCAGTACCTCTTGCGGCATGAATGCAAAGAAACCCTGAACTATTTGATATTTGCTAAGGAGTGCGAACCCTTTGTGACCCGGCGCAGCCCCTGGGAACAGCCTCAGCTCAAGTACCAGCAGATGAATGACCGCATTAAAAGGGGCGTGAGCGAGCTGGAGCGTACAAAGTCCCACTACATCAGGCTGCGGTATGCCTACCAGGTGATCCGCCTGGCGCACTACAGCAAACAATACGAGCGGGTATTGGACTTGTACGAAGACCTGATGCCTAAGATCGACAACGATCCCAGTATCATAGAGGACTGGATCGAAGGCCACCGGGCCGGGGCGCTGCAGGCGCTCGGCCAACGGGTGGAAGCCGCTTATATTTTTTCCCGCCTCTTCGACCGTTGCCCAAGCAAGCGGGCCTCAGCTTACCGTAGCTTTGCCATCGAAACCGATGAAGAGTGGCAAGCTTGCCTGGCGCGTTGCCAGAGTCCGGAGGAAGAAGCCACTTTATTTGCGATCCGCGCGAGTTTTCCCAACAGCAAGCTAATAGTGGAAATGCAGCAGATTTACGAGCGCGACCCCGACAGCTCGTACCTCTTATTGTTCCTGATACAAGAACTGCGTAAGCTGGAGCGTAATTTGCTCGGTCTTTCCTTTAATGACCAAAGGCAGCAAAATAAATTCTACTACGGCATTCCCGAAGCCGATGCCGGGCAGCGCGTCATTGCCTTGCAACGCTTCGTTACACAAGTCCTGAAAGAGGGCGTCATCCGAAAGACTGGGCTTTGGAAAATCGCCCAAGGCTACCTGTCCATGCTGGCTGGCAGCTTTTACGATGCCCGGAAGGCCTTCGAGTCGGCCCGGGAGCTGGATTTGCCTCCTATCCTGGAGCAGCAACTCGATGCGTTTGAACTCGCGCTTTACATTAATGCCCTGCAGGATATTGATGCCCAAACCGAAAACCGCATCGTCAACCTGCAGGTGGTGAACGACGCTTACGAAACCTTCCCCGACTTTAAAGATTTTATTCGCGATAAGCTTACCCAGCTTTACGAAGAAACAGGGCAACCGGGCAAGGCTTTTTTGATGCAGTACCCCCTCAGATACCTGAAGCCTAATATTCAGCCCCCTTTGGTGGAGAACCTGCTGGCGGTGGCCCGCAAACCTAACCCTTCCCGGCTCGAGAGCCAGTTGCTAGCCGCTGGCGACAGCACCATTCTAAATGAATTGCTCAACATCAAGGCCACCTACCTGATGGGGGAGCAAAAGCTGGAAGCCGCCATAGAAACGCTCAAGCGTATGGAGCGGGTAGACTGGGACAACTACGGGCTGTTCAACCCCTTTGTAGACCGCATTGATGATTGTGTGCACTGCCCCCTGCCTTCCAATGTGCCGCTCTACAACAAAGGCGAATTGCTGGAAGCGCTCCTTTCCAAGGAATACGAAGCCAAAGCGGGCACTGGCAACGTTGCTGTGCTCAATTATGAAATCGGAGTGGCTCTATACAATTTGACCTACTTCGGGCAGTCGTGGGACGCTGCCGACTTTTACCGCAGTGGTGCCAGTTTGCGCACGGCTTACCTCCGGGATGGAGATAATGTGACCCCTCATCCGATTTTTCCCTACGGTAATCAAGAAAATTTCGATTGTTCCCAAGCCCGGCTTTACTTTGAACGGGCGCGGTTAGCCACAGATAGCTTGGAGCTGGCTGCAAAAGCCACTTTTATGGCCGCTAAATGCGAGCGGAACGAATATTATGTGAACCGCTGGAGGCCTGGAGCTGTACAATCTTTTGAAAATTTCGAGCTACTGGTTCAGAACTACCCGGGTACTGACTTCTACCAGCGTGTTCTGGAGGAATGCTTGTACTTTAGGGCTTACGCCAACCGTTAAACTACTCAAAACAGGAAAGCATGAAAATAATCAACTTGCTGCCCCTCTTCGCGCTGCTGCTGGTGGCTGCCAAATGCAGTGACGAGGAGCCTGGATGCCAGCTGGGGGAGCCCGTACAACTACAGATTGGAGGAAAGATTGATTGCAAGGGAGCGCCTATTCAACTCGTTGCGGTAAAAGAGGACTCTCGCTGCCCGCAGTACGCCAATTGCGTATGGGAGGGGCAGGCGGTCATACAACTGGCCCTTGGGGACCGGGACCGCCAAATGGTAGACCTGACCCTGCGGGACGGCAAACCGGAGCTCGCCAGCAAAAGCATTGGGGGGTATATTTACCGCCTTTCTGACGTAACCCCTTACCCTGTAGCCGGGCAAACGATACAGCCCGAGGAGTATGTGGTGACTTTTACGGTTGAGGCTATCTGATCCACACGGCGGCAGCCCTAACCTATCTAAACGCTAATTTATGCTATTTCCCATTGGTGATGACCAGGTAAAGGGCGGGCATTTCCCCCTTTTTAGTTATCTGCTCATCGCGCTCAACGTTATTGTCTTCTACTTTCAATTGGTTTCCCAGGATATGCTGGTAGGCCAGTATGCTGCTGTACCTGCCGAAATTGAGTCCGGACAGGATTGGTATACCCTGCTGACCAGCATGTTCCTGCACGGTGGCTTTGGCCACATCCTGGGGAATATGCTGTTCCTCTGGGTCTTTGCCGACAATATCGAAGCAACCGTCGGCAATGTGCGGTTGGTGCTCTTTTACCTGCTCGGCGGCCTGTTCGCCCATGCCGCGCATATTTACTTCAACCCGGGCAGCACGGTCCCTACTGTAGGGGCAAGCGGTGCGATTTCGGCGGTCATGGGAGCTTACATGGTTATGTTTCCGGCTTCCCGGGTCAAGCTCTGGTTCTTCTTTTTCATTTTCCGGGTGCCCGCTTTCCTCTTCCTGGGCATCTGGATATGGATGCAATGGAGCAGCGGCTGGGCCTCTCTGCAAGTAGAAGCGGAGGGTGGGGGCACCGCATGGTGGGCCCACATCGGGGGCTTTGCCTTTGGGTTTGCCGCTGGATTGTACTTCCGGCTGGCTTATCCAATGGAAAGAGTGAAGGAGGTAGAAGCCTAATTGCCCTTTCAAACCTCCAGCCAGCCGCGCCAATTGGTTGCCCGTCGCTGCCCTTTCATACCGCAACTACCCGAAGCCTTTTACAAGGTGACCCGGCGAGCTATAGGCTTAACCCGTACAATTGCCACGCTGCAGTGTGCCCGCTCAGTCAGTTGAGTGGAAAAGTTGCCGACTACCATGCGTTGCAGGAAGCCTACTTTTGTGGTGCCTACTATGAGCAAATCAAAGTTCTTGGAAGCCTCTACCAGTGTGTCGATAGGATTATCAGATGCCAGGACCTGTGTGTTGAAGAGCGCCCGGGCAGAGTGCCGCTGAATGGCTTCAATGAAAAGCTTGCCGGATTCGGCTTGCTGCGAGGCGGTGTAATCGTGGGGCAGAATGTTGAGAAAGGTTAGGGTGCCGCCAAACTGCGCTGCCACTGCGCCCGCCAGGCGTACCATAAGGTTGAGGTTCAGCCGGCTGCCCAGAGAGACGGCGATGCGTTTGGGCTGGAAAGACTGGCCCGAGCCGTACAGGCGGAAAAAAATAAAATCAGTGGGCGCCTTATTGAGCACTTGTTCCAGCAAATTCAGCGTAGCCGGCTTAGCTTGAGTCCCGGCGTAACCCATTGCCGTAATCTGGCAGCCTTCTTCCTCGGCAGCGTGCACAATGCCCATGCCTAGCTTGTGGGACGCCCGGATAACCGGCTTGACTTTTACCCCTGTTTCCGTTGGCCACTGGGCGGTGCGTTCCAACAATTCAAGAGACTGGTCGGAATCGGACAAGGCGGTCCTGAAGTCTACCTGCTCCGGTGTATTGACCACATGGAGGGCGATAATCTCCCCTCCTCTCGAGGCCAGCAGCGCATGGCAGAGCTCAAAGATGCTGCGCTGTGTATTGGGGTTGGCAACCGGCATCAAAATACGTTCGGTGCCCCTGAGCTGGAACTTTGGTTTTTCCTCCGCCAAAGTCAGCTGCAAGCCCGTTTCCTGGCGGACTACCCGCCGGCGGGCGTAGAAAAAATAAACAAAACCGCCGATCAGCGTCAGCTGCAAACCAAACAATAAGGAAAGCCAGTCCAGAGTAAACAGCAAACCGAGGTTGCAGAGGAAGGTCAGCCCGGGAAGGGCTCGTTTCCACAGTGCTTTGGGCCGTTTTCCCGCTTGGGTGCGGTAGATTTTTTGCAGAGCCAGGGAAACCGGCAAAAGCGAAACCAGCAAGCAAAAGTTAGCAGCTTTGGCAATAAAGGCCAGGTCGAATAAGGCCAGAAAGAGCAAGATCAGCATGCCGCCCGCCAGGATAGCCGCCCGGGGCGTCTTGGCTCCTTCGTGCACCTTGCCCAGCAAATCAGGCATAAACCGGTCCCGGCCCATAGCGTAAATTTGCCGGCCCTGAGAAAGCAAAGTGCTGTTGAGCGCTCCGGCGGCCGCCAAAATGCCGCCAATGGAAATCATTAGCCAGCCAGCACCCCCGAAAACCTTCGTCGCCACATCGGCCAGGGGGGCGCTGCTATTGGCCAATTCCGGCCAGGGCACAATCATAATACTCACGACAGCTACCAGCAAGTAAAAGGTGAAAGCAACGAGCATCGACAGCTTCATAGCTTTCGGGATGGTCCGGGTAGGGTCGCGGATTTCGTCTGCATTGTTGGCAATCAGCTGATAGCCAAAGAACGAAATGTAAATGATACCAATGGCTTCAAAGGTCCCCTTATAGCCATTTGCAAAGGTAGGCCGGGCCAGCTCGGGGCGGAGGTAAAAGGCGGCACCGGCCAGCAAAGCGAGTAAAATGCCCAGATTGCCCCAGGTTAGCAGGTTTTGAATGCGGTCTGCTCCCTCGGTGCCCTTGGCATTCAGGTAGCTCGACAGCAGAACAAGCCCACCGGCCGTTGCTTTGACTCCATAGTCCGGCACGGCGTACCCTAGCAGGGAGACAAAATACTCCGCAAACCCGAATGCGTATAGAGCACATGCAAAAATACTGCCCAGCGCCAAAAACCAGCCAGTTACAAAACCACCGATGCTGCCCAGTGAGCGGTAGGCATAGGCGTACCCTCCGCCGGATATAGGGACGAGTTTGGCCATTTCAGCAAACAGCAGTGTGGTCAGGAAAGCCAGCCCCCCGCAGAGAATATAGGAAATCCAGACTGAAGGCCCGGCTACCCCCGCAGCCAGGCCGATGAGCACGTACACGCCGGCCCCCATCAGCGCCCCCACTCCAATCGTGGTGGCGCCGAACAAGCCTACCGTGCGTTCAAAAGTGACCGGTATCAGTTTTTTGTGAAAGATATCCCGTAAGCTGTTGGCCATACTTTAGGTTGGTTTTAGTGCCGGATTACACCATTAACAACCGTAACCCGAATTTCGCCTACAAATCCCTGATGTTTAATACCTCAAAATTGCGGAGCGCGAAATAGTCGTCCAAGCCATAGTCGGTATTGATAATAATACCCCCCAGAAAAGCGATCTGATCGCCGTGGAACTCCGCCTTGGTATCCCGGATGTACTGATGTATCTTCCGGTCAATGACCTTAAATGCAGCCTCCGTTATCTCCAGCTCCGGGTTGTCAGCCGTCAGGATTTTCTCCCGGTAGGGCTGCAGGCTGGATTCCAGGGTCATCTGTTGGTAATCATCGGCGTGGAGGGTAGGCGCGTAGTCCTCATCTTCCCGGAACCGCCTGAGGGCGAGCATGAGGGCACCGCAGGAATTACCCGGTTGTTCCTGCCGGGGCCGGTACAGCTTGCCCAATTCTCCATCCAGGGTAATACCGATGTGCGGCCCGTAAAAGATGAAAGCGGCTCCGTCGTCGGGAACGTGGTGCGCGAAGGCTGTCATGCCAGTCTGCCCACCGAAGGGGAGGCCACCCAGCCCACCCATAATAAATGGGCCAAACAGCACACTAAAGAAAGTGGTGGAAGGCACATTGATATCGTCGGAGCAAAGGGAGGTCGCCATGAGTACCTTAGAGATATCCAGTTTGTGCTCATCTTGCATTTTGCCCATGTAGCGTACCGAGGTGTCTTTGGCATCAATCGCATCAGGGAAGTAGCTCTTTACAACTTCGTCAAATTTTCTTTGCAGCATGTTACAGTAGTATGATTGGTTTCAAAATTGGCTTTCAGCAGGGTGGTCCGGGCTAGCTGCACTTATTGCTAATGGTGCAGTGAACTGTTTCCTAGAGAACGATATAATGCGGCTGCAAAGTTGAGCACAAGCAAAGAATAAGCGCAGGCAGCTGCTGTTTGCCGGGATGTGGCCGCCACCTGCGCCTATGCATTTTATTTTGATTTGGTGTCTGATTCCTGCGTTTCGCTTTCCAATTCCAGAGGCTTTCTCGGCAGAAGCTCATCCCGCATCGCGGTGTGCATCACGAAGGAAGCAATAATAGTGGCGGCCTGCTTGAGGTCCTCTTCTACCAGATGGTCCAGGTTATCCATGTTGGAGTGGTGGGTACGCGTAAAGTACGCCATGGGGTCTTGAATAAACTGGAAGCCCGGGATGCCAACTGCATCAAATGCCAGGTGGTCGGTCCCTCCGGTGTTGGAAAGGGTGAGGGTGCCGGCCTCCAGGTCTTTAAAGGGTTCCAGCCACGCCCGGAAGATAGGGGCTACCGCCTGGTTTCCCTGTAAATACACGCCACGTATCTTTCCGGTGCCCAAATCGCCTTTATAGCTTCGGTCGAGCACTGCAATAGGGCCTTCTGCTGCGAGGAATTCCCACAGGTATTTATTAAAGGAGAATCCGCCAACCGTATTGAAATTCCGGCGCGGGCGGGGCGTTGGCATATCGGCATTTGCCATATCGAGCAGGGCTTCGCTGTCGTAGCGGCGGGCGGGGGCATCAAACCACTCTTCTGCGGAACGCAAGGTGTCAATCAAAACGATCTTGCCTTTTAGCTTTCCTTTGTAGACATCGAGTTCAGCCTTGGTATTGGCCTCCAGGTATATAACTTCGGCTTCCTCGGCCTGCACAGAGGGCGACCACGCTTTGGGCACACCAATCACCGGCCAGTAATTAGGCAGATGGGCGTGCATTTCAAAGTGTTGGAGTTCCCAGCTGCGGCCGAATGGCCCCCATTCTTCAGTATGCACGTCCTCCAGGCCCCACTCTTCGAGTTGGCTGATGGCCCAGGCTGTGGCTTTTTCCAACATCGGAGAGCCGGTAAGCCGAGGGCCGTAGACATCCATCATCAATTGAGCAGTGCGCATGACCTGGCTCTCCTCCAGACCGTGCTTACGGATCGACTGTACCAGTTCTTCATTGACAGGTTCCGGGTTTTGAGCCCCTAAGCCTGCCGTTAGGGCGAGGCAGAAGAAAGTTAACAGTAGTTCTTTCATACTTGTAATTCAGTTTTGGCATTCAATTTTTTCTCTTTCGCTAATATACAGAACCTAAGGGGGGGATTCCTGCGAATTTTTGAATCTGAACAGTCTACGGCATTGGCTGAAAAGCCGTACCTTAACCCAAAAGAACACTATGCAGGCGCGACTCCTCAATATCGACACAGCCCTCGTAGCCCAGCACGTCGTCATCCGGCGCTTTCGGGAGGGGGACGGCGAGGCTTTGTACGAGCTCGTTGAGGACAATTACAGTTTCTTGTTTGATACCTTTCCCCGTATGTTGCGGGAGATCAGGGATAAGGAAAATGCCGAGTTTTTTATCCGCCGCCGGCTATCCGATTGGCACCTGCAGCAGGATTATTGCTTTGGCATATGGCACAATCAATCTGCCCGCCTGATCGGCTTGGTACGGATATTTCACATTGACTGGGAGGTCCCAAGGGCAGAGATCGGCTATTTTATAGACCGGAACTATACCGGGCAGGGGCTGATGACGGAGGCACTCCGGGCAGTGCAGGGGTTCGCTTTTCAGCAATTGGCGCTGGAGAAGCTGACGTTGCGCACTGCCATGGAAAATGTGGCGAGCCAGCGGCTGGCCCGTAAATGCGGGTTCCGCCGGGAGGGCGACCTTAGAGGGGATTTCCGTAAGCTTAGCGGTGAGCTCATTGACACTATGCTCTTTGGCCTCACCCGTTCAGAATTTCTAGGAATATGAAAAATTACTGCTAAATGCCCGTTGCTACTACCACCCTCGCTGCTGATGCGGTGCTTTTTGCTATCCACTCTGCCATTAAGCTAAGCCGTAATGTACAGCGTGCCTATGCCCAGAGTTTGCAGGGCCGCATCCTGGTACTGCCTCTGCCGGAATTCGACTCCAATATCGACCTGGCTACCATGCTTTCCTTTTTTCAATGGTCGCCGGAGCTGATGGAAGGTTTCGATGACCTTAAGGGGCTGCATCAGCGAGCTGTGCGCGACCTGGAATTGCCCGAAGCCGACTTGCAGCGGTACCGGGATTACTACCTCGGGTTTAAGCAGGTGGGCGAGGGTAAAGTGCTGGAACTGCAGTCTCAGGACCTTTGGAACCTCTTTCGGGTACGGCAGTGGCAGGAGGGCTACCTGAAGCGGGACAGCGCCCTTAAGCTGGTGATGGGAAGCCTGGTCGAAATTGGGATCGACTACTTTTTGGACGTCCCCGGGGCCTTGCACAGCCAATCCTCTAAAAGCCGGATCTTGCGCCATTTTCTAAGTGCTTTCGACGAAGTGCAGTTTGCCGAAGGAGCGCCCATTTATGAGCAGTTCAATGCCTTGCTGCTGCCCCGTTTGTTTGCGGCTGCGGCAGAGTCGGTAGGCGAGCTGGCCCCGGAGATTAGCGAAGACGAAAAAGTACAGGTCTTTATCCGGGCTACGGCCCGGCAGGTGGCAGAAAACCTGTACGAAAGGTCGGTGGCGCTCACCTACAGTGAGCAGCAGGAAATCATCAACTGGGGCCAGCTGATCCTGCGCAGTAGCATCCGGCATGCCGGGAGCTTCGTTGCCGCCCATCCGGAGCTTTTATTCAATACCAACTATCCGGCCAGCCGCATTATCGAGCGCAGTACGGAAGTCTTGCTAAGGGCGATCCTTGACAGCGGCCCTAATCAGGTCCACTTCCGGGAAGCACTCAGCGCAGAGACACTCGATAATTTGGTCAAGGTCACCCTGCAGGTAGTAGCGGAGCACCCGGACCTGATCAGCGGGGACCCGCGGCTGGAGGCCTTGGTCGCCAAAATAGCGGCCGCCCTGCAAGCGGTGGACCTCCAACAGGCCGGGCTGCTGCCGGAAGTCCTGCGTATCATTCTGGAACAATCGGCAGGGCAATTGCCACGCTTATGGCCCACTGTTGAAGGGACGGCTGAGCACTTGCTGGTCAATGCCTTGCGGCAAATTCTGGCGGTCATCGCCGACAATGCCGAAGAGCAAAGCTGGGAGCAAGTGCTCACGCGATCTGATCTGCTGGATTTGCTGGAGTTCCTGCTTAGCGAAGTCGTAGAAAATCCGGCCTGGGTACAGGAAGAAGTACGGGATCAACCTCTGCTGGCGGAGGTCGTAAACATCGTTTTCCGGGTCCTCCGGCAGTTGCCGGCAGAAGAACGCCTCCAATCAGCCACTATCCACTTCCTGATCCGGATTAGCCTGCGGGCAGCGCTGACCAGCCAGGAAGTGCTAAATACCCTCAAGTGGAGCTCCGACGAACGGGAAACCATTATCCTGGAGCAAGCCTTGCAGCTCGTGTTCATGCTGGTTTATGATAAGCGGTCTCCGAAACTATCACGGCTTGACTTGCTGGAAGGGCTTTTGGAATACGTGTTGGAAACGATTCTCGCTGAACACCCCAACCGGCAAGGTTTGGTACTGACGGAGTTGATTTTGTTTGAAAGCGGGATTGATTATCAGCAAGGCTTTGATGAAGCGCTGGCCGATGAACTGATTCAGGCTGCACTCCATGCCTTTGCGAATTACCCGGAGCTCGTCACCAACCATAGCGGATTGCAAAGCCTGGTCAGAAGCCTCGCCCGAGCAGTAGATATGGCCAGCTTGCGGGAAACACGGCTGCTGCCTTATTTGCTGCGCCTGATCCTGGAAAAAACCGGGGAGCACACCCACGTGCTATTGGATGCAGAGACGGGGCAGCCGCGCCACTTGCTGGTTATCGCGGTCCGGGAAATCCTGGCTGCTCTGACAGTACGCGAAGGCCGGGACGGGCGATGGAGGCCTGGCCTGAGCCCAGAACAAGGGCTGATCCTGCTTGAGCTGCTGCTGGATGAAGTGGTGCGCTACCCGGATTGGGTGATTCAGGAGGTGAATGAGCAAACCCTGCTCCGGACGGTTGTGGATACTGTGTTTGAAGTGCTGGAGACAGTACCCATCGGCCACCGCTTATCGACGGGAACCCTGGAGCAGGTACTGCAAAGCAGCCTGTACGCTTCCGCCCGCAGCCCCAAACTGCTTAACGCTATACCCTTCGCTACGGATACTCTGGAACGGAGCATCCTGGAACACGCCCTGCGGTTGGTCTTTAGCTTTATATACCCTGCTCAGGATGGTACGCCTACTCAGCGCCTTCACTTGCTCGAGCAGCTCCTGGCTTATGTGTTGGAAGGCTTGCTGTTCCGCTATCCCAATCAGCGGGGCCTTATCCTAATTGACCTGGTGCTCTTCGGGCAGCATGGTATCGCCTTTGATGAAGGCTTTGACGAAGAACAGGCTGAGCGCCTGGTGCAATCCGCACTGCTGGCCCTGGACCAGTATCCTGAATTGGTGGTGCAAGACCGCGTGCTGCAACTGATCGTGGCGGATGTGGCGGGGGCTTTGTACGACAGCGGCATCGAGCTGCCAGATTTGCTGCCGGAGCTGCTGCGCCTGACGCTGGAAACGACTGCCCGGCACTTGCACCTGGTGGTAGATATTGAAGAGGACGAACCTGTCAACATACTGGTAGTAGCTGCTGAGCAAACCCTTAAAGCAATCGCGGAGCCCCCCCGTTCGGGCCGCTGGAAACCCCGACTGAGCCAAGCGCAAATACTGGAAATACTGGAAGTGGTCTATGAGGCGGTGCTGGAGCATCCGCGCTGGATTGATCAGGAGCCCTTGCTATACTATATATTGGAGGCAATTTTCCGTGCCTTTGAATCCGTCCCCAATCGCCGGCCTTTGCCGTATAAGGTGCTGCGGGCCCTTTTAAATTTAGCCCTGGCCACTGCGCGCAAAGAACACCGGCTGCTGATTAAGGTGCAGGAGTCAGAGTACGGGCATTATCATATCCTGCTTCGGTTTGCCTTGGAAGATTTGTTTATCCTGATTTTTGAGACAGAGGATGACGAAGCGGTGCTTTGGCATCTCTCCCAAACGGAAGTGCTGTTGGCACTCACCGATTACTTCCTGTTGATCCTAAGCGAAGAGGGGGGCGATTTGGATGCTATTCCCCGGGCAAAAGCTCGTGTACAGGCTGCTATAGAAGCTTGGAAAGCCGACTTCCGGCGAACGCTCGAAGCGGTGCTGGCTACGATGGAGCATCAAGAGGGAGGAACCGCTGATGGTGTTTAAATTACAGGCCCATGAAAATAGATAATTTTGCCTTTATACTTACGCTGGCCGCACTGAGTGCTGTAGCCTGCCAGCCAGCTCCGCCCTCCGCCGATAACACAACGGAATACGAAGAAGAAGTACCCAGCGACTGGCTTTTCCGGCAGCGCGCCTATCCGCAGGGGAACGTCAATCATGCGGTATACCTGGAAGGAATACGTCAGCACCGCAAGGCTTTGGCAAAGTATGCCTCCCGTTCCGCTTTGGCGACCTGGCAATTCGTGGGCCCGATGAATATCGGGGGTCGCATCGCTTCCCTTGATGTCCATCCCCTCTATCCGGATACTATATTTGTAGGCGCAGCTTCGGGCGGCGTTTTTAGGTCCTACGACCGTGGCAATACCTTTGAGGCCATCTTTGACGACCAGCCCAGTTTATCGGTTGGCGATTTGGATATTGCACCCTCCGATCCCGCGCTGCTTTACGTAGGCACTGGCGAGGCTAATGCCGGTGGAGGCTCCATTGCTTACGATGGGCTTGGTGTTTTTAAAAGCACGGACGGCGGTACGTCTTTCGAGCCGGTAGGGCTGGAAAATAGCGGCAGCATCGGCCGGCTAGAAATTCACCCTGAGCGCCCCGATACAGTATATGTGGCGGCTATGGGCCGGTTGTTTGGGCCCAATCCGGAGCGGGGCGTATACCGCACCCACGATGGCGGAGCCAGTTGGGAGCAAGTCTTGTTTGTGAATGACTCCACCGGCGCTATCGACCTGGTCCTCCACCCTGATCACCCGGATACCATCTATGCGGCTACCTGGGAGCGCGTACGCAGGCCCAGCTACTACCGATACGGCGGGCATGGCTCCGGTATCTACCGAAGCTACGATGGCGGTGATACCTGGCAACAACTGACGAATGGGCTGCCCGGCGGGGCAACCGGCCGGATCGGGCTGGCCTTGTCTCCGGCCAACCCCCAAATTATCTACGCTCAGCTCATCGACACCATCGGGTTTTTGCAGGCCGTTTACCGGAGCGACGACGGGGGCGATAACTGGTATAATGCAGGGACAACCGGCGTAAACGGGCCCGACTTTATGTGGTGGTTCGGGCGCTTATTCCCTCACCCGCAGCTTCCCGAAACGGTATTTTTGCCCAGCCTCAACCTGTACCGGACGGATTCGGGCGGACAGGTTTGGGCAAAAACCACCGGAAGCAATGTGCATGTGGATCAGCACGACCTCTATATTGACCCTAATAACCCCGATTACATGGTGCTTGGCAATGACGGTGGCCTCTATATCTCAGAAGACGGCGGTGCCCACTGGGCACACAAGCCCTCCCTGCCCATCACCCAGCTTTACACCTGCGAGGTGGATAACAACAACCCCCAGCGCCGCTTCGGCGGTACGCAGGACAATGGGACCGTGCGGACCACCAATGGAGGGTCAGACAACTGGTCACTAATCTGGAGTGGGGATGGCTTCCGCTGCCTGGTTGACCCCACTGATGGCGATTACGTTTACCTGGAATCCCAAAATGGCCGGCTCAGGCGGTCCGTCAGCGGAGGGGTGCCTTCTTTCCCTGCGCTTTCGGGCATCTTCAGCACGGACCGCCGCAACTGGAGCACCCCAGTGGCTTTCAACCCGCTGAACCCCAGCAGCCTGTACTACGGCACCTTCCGCCTTTACAAATCAACCAACCGGGCTTTGCAGTGGAGCCCGATAAGTGAGGACCTGACCGGGCCAGAGGTGCCCGGCAATTTGGTCTATCGAACCTTAACCACTATTGCAATTTCGCCTGTAGATACTCAGATTATCTACGCAGGCACCGACAACGGGATGGTCCAGAAGAGTGTGGATGGGGGGCTTACCTTTACCGATGTTTCTGCCAGCCTGCCCAACCGGTGGGTCACCCGGGTAGCCGTCAGCCCAGTGGACAGCCTGACCGCTTTTGTGACACTCTCCGGCTACCGGTCCGACGAGTACCTGCCCCATGTATTCAAGACTAAGGACGGAGGCGCTACCTGGGTAGACCTATCGGCGGGCTTGCCTGAGGTACCGGTGAATGAGATCGTAGTGGACCCGGATTTCCCCGATCGGTTGTACCTGGGCAATGACCTTGGGGTGTACCTGAGTTACGATGAAGGGCAGTCCTGGCAGCCGATGGGCAGTGGTTTGCCGCCGGTCGTTATTGGCGACCTGTGCCTGCACCAGCCCACGCGGACCTTGTACACCGGCACCTACGGCCGCTCCATGTATCGGCTGAACTTACAGGATTTGCCGCCTTTGGGCGGGCCGCTGACGGGCGTCGTGCGCACCCCCGGTGGGCCTTTGACCGATGCCACCGTCTCTATACAGGAAACGGGGAGCACCTTTGAGACCCAAAACGGGGCCTATGCCCTGTCCAGTTTGCCGGCAGGGCAGGGTTACACCCTGGCGTTTTCCAAAGATGGCGATGACTTAAACGGTATTTCTACGCTGGATCTCATCCTGATTAGCCAACATATTTTAGGCATACAGCCCTTATCTTCGGCTTACCTCCAGTTAGCTGCCGATGCCAACAACTCGAAAAGTATCACCACCCTGGATTTGATCCGGTTGCGCAAGCTCATTCTGGGCATAGATGTAGCGCTACAGGATCAAGACAGTTGGCGGCTTATCCCCGCTGATTATGAATTCCCGGATGGAACTAATCCCTGGCTGGAGGATATCCCGGAAACCTTAACCATCCCTGATTTGCCTCCGCAGCCAGTCGTATTACCTGATATGGTTGCCATTAAAATTGGCGATATCAATGGAGATGCTAACCCTTGATTCTTCAACCTATACCCTATACAATATGAATTTCAGGATTACGCCATTAATGGGTTCCCTGCTCTTGCTGCTGACCGCTGCCTTGCTGCTTCCGAGTTGCGCATTGCGCCATCTCGACTTGGCCCAAAAGGCATTTAATGAAGGCGCGCAGATCGAAAACCGGCAGCGCTTTGACCCTCAGGCTGATATTTTCGTATCGCCCACGCTGTCCTACGCTACAGCCTACCGTTATGTCAGCAAGGCGGTGAAGAAGCAAAATAAGCTGCAAAAAAATCACGTATTGGGCAATGCCCTTACCCTGCAGGCACTCTGCGAATGGAAACTAAACGACTACAAAGCTGCGAAGGCGACCGCCCGTAATGCCCTGCAAGCCTTGCAAATGCTCGAAAGTGAAGAAGGTATTCGGATGGCGCGGGATGAAACGCTGATGCAAGCTTTGCCGGACTTACTGGTATTGGACCAGGTGCGCAGCCGCTTGTTTGCTTTCCATGAAGGTGCCGTTAACTTTCAAGCGGCTAAGCAGCAGTACCAGGAGCAAGTTTACGATAACGAATCCGAAGCTGCCGCTGTCCTGGAAACTGCGCTCAACAGTTTGCAGCAGATCAAGCCTTCGGCCGGGGCATCCGCAGAACTGGAAACCTACCTGGTGCTTGTTCAGTTAGCAGGGCTCAAGACCTGGGCAAAGGGTATTGACTTCCTTCGGGAGAGCATCACGGAAGACCGCAGCCTGACCCCCGACAGCCGGCGGGCAGCCACCGATTTTTTTCTAAAGGAGCGGCAGCAGCACTTGCAGCCCAGAAAAGCGCAGTTGCTGGTTGAGTTGTCAGCCTTGTTGCCGGGCGGCACGAACCACGAATTGTATAAGTTTTGGGACAGCGCCCTTTGACAGCTCATTAGAGGCCTGGAAAAAAGGCATCCTCTAAATGCTTGACGCTGTAAGATTGGCGGTCCAGATAAAGCACAGCGACAATATCGAAGCGGACCTCCCAGTCGTGGTCGATTTCATCCATGTAGGCGTGGGCTGCCGCTGCCATCAGGTCCTCTTTTTTTTGCGTAACGAAATCCTCAATGGCACCGAAGGCGGTGGTATTGCGCGTTTTGACTTCTACGAAGACGAGGGTGCGCCCATCCATGGCAATGAGGTCAACTTCGGCGCGGCGGTAACGCCAGTTTTCTTCCAGGATGCGGTAGCCTTTCTCCTCGAGGTATTGTCGTGCGATCGCTTCTCCTGCTTTGCCGATGTCATTATGGTGCGCCATTTGCCCTATTGTGCCAGCTCTTGCAGGGCCAGCCATGCCATCAGGCCCGTGCTGAGCGCCAGGCAATCCTCGTCTACATCGAAGGTGTTGGTATGGATGGGCGAAATGATGCCCTTAGCCGGATTGCCGGTGCCCAGGCGGTAAAAACAGGCGGGCATCTCCTGTGAATAGTAAGCAAAGTCTTCCGCTGTCATGCGCACAGGTAGCTCCACCACATTCTCTTTGCCGAGGTAAGCCTCCGCCCAAGTGCGGGTTTTTTGTGTCAGCTCCTGGTGGTTGTCCAGGACAGGGTAGCCAACTACGATCTCGAAGTCGCAGCTGCCCCCCATTCCTTCCGCAATGCTTTCTGCCATCTTTTTCATACGGTGGTGGGCATCAAAGCGCCAACGCTCATCCATCGTCCGGAAAGTGCCTTTCAGCTTGACTTCATTGGGAATGACGTTGGTAGCGCCGCCGGTAGAGGCAATATGGCCAAAGGTGAGTACAGATGGGGTGTTAGGGTTGGCGTTACGGCTGACAATTTGTTGCAGGGCTGTAATGATGTGGGCCGTTATCACCACCGGGTCGATGCAATCCATCGGTAAAGCCCCGTGGCCGCCTTTGCCTTTAACTGAAACGTAGAGCTCATCGGCGGAGGCCATGTACTGGCCGGCTTTAATGCCGATTTTGCCTACGCTTAAGGGGGGATGGACGTGTTGCCCGAAGATGCTGCTGGGTTTGGGGTTGTCCAGTACGCCCTCTTTGATCATAATTGAAGCCCCGCCCGGCAGCCGTTCTTCTGCCGGTTGAAAAATCAGCTTAATGGTGCCATCAAAATCCTCCTTCAGGGTATTTAAGATGCGAGCGGCACCGAGCAATGAAGAGGTATGCACATCATGCCCGCAGGCGTGCATAATCCCTTCGTTCCTGGATTTGTAGGGAACCTCGTTGCCCTCCGTAATAGGCAAAGCATCAATGTCCGCACGCAGGGCAACCACTTTACTGCTGCCATTACGGCCGTGGATGAGCCCCACCACGCCATTATCCGCAATGCCATGCTCATAAGGGATGCCCATAGCTTCCAGTTGGTCTGCGATGTAGCGGCCCGTCTTTTCTTCCTGAAAGGAAAGCTCCGGGTTTTGGTGGAGGTACCGCCGGATAGCGACTACATCCGTGTGGATTTCTTTGGCGAGCTGCTGTATTTTTTCTTTTAGGGTTGTTGCTGTCTTAAGGGCATTCATATTGATCTTGTTTGTCAGCTAAAATAAGCATTTCGGGCGCGGCAGCCCAGCCTAAGCATCTATTTGTGCCGGAATAGCCGGAAAGCGAGGGCGCCGATGCCGAGCATGAGCAGACCGGCAATGGCCTGGGCCGGGCGCTGGTATAGGGTATTTAGAACAAAGGCAGTGCTGGTGAGCACGAAAATGCCGGGGACGATGGGGTAGCCCCAACAGCGGTAGACCCGCCTGCGTCCTGGCTGTTTCCAGCGGAAATAAAAAATACTGCCGCCTGCCAGTGCCATAAAGGCGATGTCCATAAAGGTCACATAGGTGATGAGGTCAGAAAAGGTGCCCCAAAAAAGCAGCAACAGAATAGCCCATCCGGCTTGCGCCAGCATAGCGGGCGCCGGTGTATGGAACTGTGGGTGTATTTTGGCCAATTGGGGGAAAAACACCTTGTCTTGGGCCATCGCGAAATAGATGCGCGGGGCCGACATGGTATAAATGCCGATGGTGCCGAAGATGGATATAGCGATTGCGATGGTCATCACCTGGCCGCCAGCGGGTAGAACGACTGCGGCTGCGTCTCCGGCTACTTTGGTGGTTTGGGCAATGGCTTCTACGGGCAGCAACAGCATATAGCCAATATTGACCAGCACGTAAGTCAGCGTAACAATCAGCGCGCCAAGGACCATCGCCCTCGGTACCGTACGCTGGGGCGTAATGGCTTCCCCTGCCAGATAGGAGGCATGGTGCCAGCCGCCGAAGGACCATAGGACGCCCACCAGCGCCAAAAGGGAGGCGGTGAAGAGATTATCGGGCAACCCTTGGGCTGCGAGGGGCTCGAAGGGCACCGCCTGTGGGTCGTGGTGCCAAAAGCCCAGGCCGATGAGCCCGGCAATGGCCAGTAGTTTTAACCCGGTGAACAGATTGGCAAGCCATTGGCTGGCACTGATGCCTACCAGGTTGAAGAGGGTCAGCCCGGCAATTAAGCTTATGGCAATCCCAATTTTGGCAGAAGCCGGGAAATTGTAGAAAAAGGAGAGGTACTCGACCAATGCAATAGCCAATGCGGCAAGTGCTCCGGTATTAATGACGAGCAGTATCGTCCAGCCGTAGAGGAAGCCGGTAAACGGGCCGTATGCTTCCCGCAAAAAGACGTAAACCCCGCCCGCAGTGGGAAACATACCACCTAGTTCGGCGAAGGTCAGCGCACCGGTCAGGGCAATTAACCCACCTAAGGCCCACATCAGCAGGATAAGCCCTTGATGAGGGACGGCTGCGGCTACCTCGTAGGGCGTTACGAATATGCCGCTGCCAATACAAGAGCCTACCGCGATCATAGTAAGCCCGAAAAGGGTCAGCTTGCGGTCGAGCCCCGGCATTTACTTCGCGCTCAGTTGCTGCTTGAGCTGAAGTTCTTCGACGATATATTTGCCGACTTCTTCCCCCTGTGCTACTCCATAGTCAATGGCAGGCCGGTAGTGGATGCCGCCATATAAACGGCTGACGGCTGCCTCTTCGGAGGCATCGTAGAAAGAACTGAACTGCCGGGCGGGCAGGCCGTACTCTTCCTCAGTAGTGTCGTTGAAAGCAAAGTTATCGCCAAAGATGGAAGTGAGGGCGACGGCTGCAGCCCGGGAAATGACGCTATGCCCGCTGGTATGCTCGGGGAAAGGCGGCGTCTGCAGGGCTGGCACCCAGTCCTCATCAATGTACTTATTGATGACGGTTTCGGGGCGGATCAGGTTGCTGCGGTACTTTTCATCCCAGCAGCTGATGAAGGCATCAAAGAGGGCAATGGAGGTCAGGGTGTAAGCTTCCAGGCTTTTCATAAAGCTGGCATTATCCTGTTCGCAGGCGATCTTAGTAATGCCAATCCAGTGGCCGCCTGGGGTGATTTTCTTAGTAGCAAACATCACGTGGCCCGTATGATGGGAGACATAAGGATTGCAGTCCCAAAACTTGGCGATGGCTGTCCGCTCACTTTGTACAGCAGTATTAGGCACCGCGAGGGCATTATAGACCTCCATGGTCTCTTCCATAAATTTGCTATCCATATCCGTGCTAAACGCTGTGGGCGGCGGCGGGGTAAACTGCTGCGCAGAATCCAGGACCATCGTCCGGATTTCCCGCCAGTGGGGCTCAATCCCGTCCATATAGTCAGGCGGGGTGGGTTGCCAGCGGGCGGGGTCGTCCGTAATGGAAAACTTGGGATAGGTTCGCGTTTGCTTATACATATCCTTGTCGGCCCAGGCCAGGATGTGGTCCGCTACGGCTTCCCCGTATAGTAAAGAGCGGTCCCAGACCTCCGCTGGAACATGTATGCTGTCCAGGCGCCGGTAGAGCTCCTGCTGGTAAGCATCCATTTTATCTTCGGAAAAAGTCAATGCTTTGCCCACTTTCAAAAAAGCGTGGAGGGATGCAAGAGGGTGGCAGTAAGTTTGCCCTTCCTCCGGCTGCGGCACAGGCCCCAGCCCCTGAAGTTGCCCGGCCAGCGTTTCGTACTCCGGGTAATCCGGCTGCATGGCCTCGTACCCGGCAATGCTCGCATAAGCATAGATGCGGCTGGCGACAGGGGGCGAAAAAATATCGTAGACAATCACATCGCTCAGCTTCTTCATAGAGGCATGAAAGTAAGCAGGGTCATTGATGTCCTCCTGGTAATTGGGGTTCGTCGGTTGGCAGGACCAGCTAGCGACCGCCAGTACGATGAGGTACAATCCAACTTTCCAATGCATAATCAACCGGTTGTGGTTAAAAGATCATCAAATGTAACAAGTAAATGCCCAACCTGGATGAGGAAACCCAGAATCATTTCCAAATGATGGCCAGGCCGGCAGCCTAAACAGCCTGGCTAAAGAGTTGCCCTTTCGGTTTTTTGTGCCAGTAGCGGGCATCCAACGCCATACAGATGTTGCGGATAAATGGCTTGCCGATGCCCGTTACCTCCAGCTCGAATGGGCGGCGGATGATGAGCCCGTCGGCCTTCAGCTCGCCCATGCGGTCCAGTCCGGCGTAGAGGGCTTCACACTGTAGGTCCGGTACTGCCCAATCGGTGCGGTAGCGGCACATGATATTGAGAATATGCTGCCGCAGCCTACGGTCTTCTTCCGTGAGCAGGTGACCTTTGAAGATCGGCAGCTGGCCGGCGTTGACCAGCTCTTGGTACCGCTCGATTTTCTTTTCATTCTGTACGAAAGCCCCCCAGCCGTCGCTGATGGAGGAAGCGCCCAGCGCCAGGTTGAGGTTAGTGGTGAAGGGCGTGTACCCCATAAAGCTGCGGTGGAGGGAGCCATCCTGCATAGCCTGGTACAAGCTGTCTTTGGGCAGGGCGAAGTGGTCCATGCCGATTTCCACGTAGCCGGCTTCTTCCAGCAGTTCCCGGCCAAGCTCGTAGAGTGCCCGCTTCTCTTTACCTTTTGGCAAATCGTCTTCTGAGTAGGCCCGCTGAGCGGGGCTGATCCAGGGCACGTGGGCGTAGCTGTAGAACGCAATACGCTCTGGTGCCAGGGCTTTGGTCTTGCGTATGGTTTCCGTGATGTGCGCCCGGGTTTGCAGGGGCAGGCCGAAGATTAGGTCGTAGTTGGTGGACTCGTACCCCAGCTCCCGCGCCTTTTCAGTCACAAAGCGTACATCTTCAAAGGTCTGCTTGCGGTTGATGATCTCCAGGATCTCCGGTGCAAAGTCCTGAATGCCGATGCTCAGGCGGGTGAAGCCGAGGTCGCGCAGGGTGGACAGGTGTTCGGCAGAGGTCGTGCCCGGGTGGGCTTCAAAGCCAAATTCGTAGTCTTCGGCCAGGTCCACATCCTTCAGGATATTCGAAAGGAGATAGTGGAGGTTGTCCGGCGCAAAGAAGGTAGGGGTGCCGCCTCCCAGGTGCAATTCCTTAAGGATGGGGCGCCCGGGCAGCAGGTCGCGGTACATGGCCCATTCTTTGAGCACCGCTTCGATGTAGGGGGACTCCACGCCGTGGTTTTTGGTGATGCGTTTGTTGCAGCCGCAGTAAGTGCAGAGGGCTTCGCAAAATGGCAGGTGGAGATAAAGGCTTATTTCCCGGCTTTTGCCAAAGGCCCGCAGGACACTGCCTTTCCACGCTTCGGTGGAGGGGCAGGATTGGTCCCAGTAAGGCACAGTCGGATAGGAAGTGTAGCGGGGAACGGCGACGTTGTACTTGTCCAGTAGCTGCTGCGCAGTCATGTGTGTCTTGTTTGTGAGGTCAATTCAATGGGGCGAATTTAGAGCCGGGCTGCCTCGTTTTGGGTGATGGGGGTCATTTGGGGCGGGTGATTAAAGTCAGGTTTTGTGCGCTCACCTCACCGGGTGTACTACGCTTAGCCGTTTCGGGGGGGGGATTCACCCGGTGTGCTTTGCTTTGCCAAGAGAAGTACGCCTGGCGAAGAAAAGGCAGCTGGTATTTTGCGCAACAACAAGAAAATGGATACTTTGTAGCCAAACCTGGATCAGTGCTATGACAATTAGTGCTTGTGTAAGCCAATACTGCAAATGCGAAGGCAGGCTTGCCATACAATCCATTGACGATGAGCTTTACACACCAGAGCACCTTATGGCTGTTGCTTTTCATCGGTTCCTCCGGGCAATGGGCCCTTAGCGCCCAGGTAGCATGCCCCGGAAATGTATTTGTCTTAGACTCCCTAAAGGCTAGCTACTACCTTAAAGATGAAATTGAAATCTTACTGGATGAAAAGCACGATCTGGGCTTCACAGACGTACAGCGGGCAGAAGTAAACTTCCAGCCCTTTTCGCAATACAAGGAGCATGTCCGTACGCCATTCAACTACTGGGGACGGGTTTGCATCCATAATGAAATTGACCCAAATTCCTCCCCTTCTGAGTGGGTTCTCCTTTTCTCAAGCAAGCTCACTAATATTGACATCTTCATCTCTGATTCCTTGAACAGCATCAACCTGAAAACGGGCGAATTTTTGCCTATTCACGAGAAAGACTTCATGAAGACTGCTGGCAATAACATAGTCAAGGTAACCATCCCACCAGGCGGCCGGCGCAGCCTTTATTTCCGTGCGGAATCAGAGATCGGGCAGCCGCTGAAATTGGCAGGTGTTTGGCTGCGGCCGCTAGAGCTGCAGCTGAGGGCCGAAACCAGGATGAAAAAGTCGAATGGCTTCTTCATGGGCTTCTTTTTTATGATGATGTCCTACAGTCTTGCCCTCGCTTTCTTTACAAAGGACAAGGCTTACCTTTTTTATTCCGGATACTTGTCCGCGCTGATCGTATGGCAGTCTTTCAATACCGGAGAATTAGGCGAATGGCTCACTCCATTACTTTTCCCGGAGCACCCACAGTATATCTATTTTTTCAAATTGGCCACCTATCTGGGAATATTCAGCTACCTGGCTTTTGTCTCTTCTTTCTTAGATATGCAAGCGCTGTTGCCTAAATGGTATCGCCTCTTCAAATGGATCATCTGGCTGGGCGTGCCGCTCTTTATTGTTGATGCAGCCATCCTGTGGACAACCAATTTCAGCCTTTTGAGGGCTGATCGTTTATCAGCGGTATACATTTTGCTGTTCATTGTGGCTACCTGTATATTTTTATGGCCGCTTTACAAAGCCAAGGATAAAAAAGGGCAGTTCATTATTGCCGGCATTCTGGCTATGAACCTTGGTTTGCTGCTCACTGCCATCAGCCGGTTTTCACCTTCCGATTTTACATTAGGTTACTTTCAGGCCGGTATCTTTATAGAATTGCTGGCGTTCTCGCTCGGGCTTGCTTTCCGCAGCAGGCTGATGCTGAAGGAAAACCAGGAAAAAGCAATTGAACTGGAAAAAAACAGAATGCAGCAGCAGGCCAACGAAAAGGAAGCCAAACGCTGGCGTGAGCTTAATGAGTTGAAAAACCGGCTCTACGGTAATTTTACGCATGAGTTCAGGACGCCGCTGATGGTTATCAAAGGCACGGCCGAGCAGTTGGCAGGCAATGGCCGCAAAAAGGAAATGATTGTCCGCAACAGCGACAACCTGCTGGAGATGGTCAGCCAAATGCTTGACCTGTCCAGATTGGAGGCTGGCGAAATGCAAGTGGACTGGGTACAGGGCGATGTGATCCGGTTTTTGAAAATCCATGTTGACACCTGGCAGCCTTTGGCTTCTGCCAAGGGCATCAGTTTGTTCTTCTACTCTAAGGCCGAAACCTGTACGATGGACCACGACGCGGAGAAGCTGCGCCAGGTGCTCTACAACCTGCTTTCCAATGCGCTCAAGTTCACACCAGAATTTGGCGAAGTTGTAGTTGCAGTGAGCGTCTTGCAACATTCGTATCTTGAAATGACTGTAAAAGATACAGGGAAGGGCATCCCCGAAGACCATTTGGATAAGATATTTAATCGCTTTTATCAATTAGACGACTCGGCTGCCCGTAGGACAGAGGGTACCGGCATTGGGCTGGCATTGGTAAAGGAGCTGGTAGAGCTGATGGAAGGGCACATCTCCGTCGAGAGCAAAGTAGGGAGAGGGGCTGCCTTTTCGGTGCGCCTGCCGATCCACCGGCGGGCTCCTTTGGCAGTGCGCAGCGTTTCTTCTGTAATGGCAAAAGCGCCACAGCCGCCATTGGCAGTCAGCCCTGAGTGGCACCTGGCACCGAATGGCGAACGCCCCCATCTTCTGGTAGTCGAAGACAACATCGATGTTCAGGAGTACCTGAAAAGCCTATTGGAAAAAGAGTACCGCATAGCCACCGCCACGAATGGGGCAGCAGCGATCCGGAAAGTGGGCGATCAACTGCCTGACCTTATACTTTGCGACGTTATGATGCCTGAAATGGATGGCATGGAGTTTTGCGAAAAAATAAAAACAGATGAAAGGACTGCTCATATCCCCCTTGTCATGCTCACGGCAAGAGCTACTCAAAAAGATAAACTGGACGGACTGGAGCATGGCGCTGATGCTTACCTGATCAAACCCTTTGATAAACAGGAATTGTTGTTGTGCCTGCACAACCTCCTGGCCCTGAAAGCAAAAATGAAGGCTTTTCTGCTCCGGCCCGGAGAGGGGCAAGAACCGGGAAACGGCTTTCCTGAAGCATCCAGGGCCTTGCTCGAAGCAGCCAGAGCGATCATCCTTAAAAATATGGACTCAGAATACTTTGGGGTCGTCCATCTCGCACGAGGCCTGAGCCTGAGCAAATCCACCCTGACCCGGAGGTTCAAAGAAACAGCCGGTATTTCCCCTGGCCACTTTATCCAGTATGTGCGACTGCACGAAGCCCGGCAACTGCTGGAGGCCGGCGAGCTGACCGTTAGCGAAGTAGCCTACAGCGTCGGGTACAGCCATCCCAGCCATTTCTCTACGGCCTATAAGTCATTTTTTGGCATTTCTCCCAGCGAAACACCTAAGTAGCTGGTTTTCAAAGTTTTTTGAAGCTAAGGTTCAAGCAGTTGATCCAAAATCGCAAGGCAAAATGCAGCCGTTGCGCCATTTTCGTACGTAGTTGATGCAAAAACCAAAGCCGCAAAGCCTGCCGGCGGCCAACTTGCACCAGTGCATTGAAAAAATTGATTTTCAGAGCCTTTCAACATAGTTCCAAGCTTTTGCAACATAGTTCCAAGGCCTAAAAAGGCATTGCACAGACCTTTACCAACAGGTAATGCAGAGATCTGAACAGCATTTTCTGTTATCTAAAACTCTTGAAGTTTGATCTATAATTAAAGCGGTACAGCCTCAATATTGGGAATACCGCTAGCCTCAAAAAACTAAGCCATGAAGTACTTTTATCTAACATTCGCATTAGCTTTCACTTTGTCACTCTCCGCCCAGTGGACCTGGAAGGATATCAGCCCACAGTACAATCAGGAGCGGCCTTTTCATATAGGTGTTCACGTACCGAATGATAGTACGGTCTGGGCTATTCCCTTCTGGCTGAACTTTGAAATTAACCCTCAGTTTGCGGTCACTGATGACGCAGGGGAGAACTGGACGGTTGCTGCCCCTACTTTAGGTGATCCTGAATTGATGCCGGTCTTAGTATACGCGCTCAACGCTGATACGGCCTGGATTTCCACCCAGCAGATGCCCTACGGTACCTATGGTACTGTTCACGTTACCTACGACCGTGGGACTAGTTGGTCATTAGTAGATATACCATATGTTGGTAACGAAATCCCTCTAGCGGTCCATTTTTACAATGCCCTGGAGGGTGTTGTCGTCGCTCAGAATTTTTTTACGATCACGGATCATATGCATATGTACAAAACCTTAGATGGTGGCATCACCTGGACAGATGTATCTATCCCTTTACAAGCAGGAGAAGTGATGTGGGTTTATAACGGCGAAAGTATTATGGAGCGCATCGGAGATAAGCTATTTATCGGTACGGGCTATGGCCGAGTCCTAAGATCGGTAGACCGAGGCTCTAGCTGGGATGTAGTGGATACCGGATTGGGTGATCGTCGCGGTATGCATTCGGTTGCTTTCCAGGATGAAAATACAGGAATTGTGCTGTCTTCCTACGATTTGGACTCATTAAACAACGCTGCACGCGATGGTATTACTGTAGCTGCTAAGACAACGGATGGAGGAGATACTTGGGCACCCATTGCAATCCCTCCTACAGCCGAACACATTGAGTACGTTCCCAATTCGGGTGGCGTATACGTATCTGGTCAGGGTTATGGCGGTTGGCCCAAGTACCATATCAGCTATGACGGTGGGGAGAGCTGGAAAGAAAAAGGTAGCCCGAATATGATCAACATTGTCTATACTGATCAAGACGTAGGCTATGCTACTACTTTTGGCCTTGATAATGGCATTATCCGTTATACCGGGCCAGCCCTAACCTATAGTGATGAGCCACTTCCTCCTTCCGACTGGCAGGGACAAGGGACGGGCACCCTGCCTTATGGGAACTTTGTAGGCAATTACATCAATGAAATCGCCATTCTTGATGAGCAGACGGCCTGGGCGATCAGTGCACCTTCTCGTTTTGATAGTGAGCAAGCACCGTATTTACTCAAAACCACGGATGGTGGTCAGAACTGGAGTGCTCAGCCCATTTCTATATTCACTGGCTTTTCGGGTATAGATTTACATGTCTTTAATGGCCAGGCCGCTTTAGTCAGTGTTACGGAAGGGGAAGGGAATGTAGCTTTAGCAAAAACAGAAGACGCTGGCGACACCTGGTCTCTCCACTATGTTTTTGATGCTTGTGGAGGCTATATCCATTTCTTCAACGACCTGGAAGGGCTGATTATCAACAATGGGGCTATCGAGATCACACAGGATGGTGGTGCAACCTGGTCCGTACCTGATGACTTACCTGACCTTGACGAAGGAGATATCCCAGATTTGATGTTCACTGGTCTACACTTCGATGAGGCAAAGGGAGATCAATTCTGGTATGTTGGCAGTAACAATCAGAAGCTATTCCGTACCAGAGACCGAGGGCAAAGCTGGGAGAGTTTCCCCACTCCTGTACGCTTCAATAGCATTGCTATGAAAGACTCCCTGAATGGGCTAGCCGTAGAAACAGGGATTTATAATACGTCCTTGTACTTAGACTCCACAACCGTTTATCGAACCCTGGATGGCGGCGAAAGCTGGAATGTACTTACTACACTTCCAGACGATTTCACCATCAGACAAATTGAATATGTGGAAGGAAGTGAAGCCTCCTACCTAGGTACTAGTGCCTATAATGCTTCTACCAGCTTCAGCAATGACGATGGGGAAACCTGGAACTTTATCGATGAGAATTTCTTTTCGGATGTCGTCCGTTTCTATGATAACCAGACGGGTTGGTGTGCCAAAGCGTTTGCCAACGAAGGCTACGAACCCGTGATCTATAAATGGAACGGAGCACCTTTCCCGGAATTGATGGTCAATACTCAGGAAGAACGAACACCTAATATCCTGGTCCATACTTATCCTAATCCTTGTACGGAGGTACTAAACGTAGCTGTACCGACTATCTGGCCTGTTACCATTCGGCATCTCCAACTTATTGAGGTTCCGTATGATTTGGGTGGGCTGTAGCGCACCTTTATGAGTAAAAGTAAGAAATTCCTATCTTGTGCTGCATGAGAACGACACGTTTTTTTGAGCACCTGCTGCAATTAGAGTACCCCTATCGGATCTCCGGGGTAGAGCACCGCCAAGAAGAAGAAGACAATGGCGTGTACATCACAATTGAGGTATGCCCCTCGTACCGCCCGGAAGGCGCGAGCATCCACGACTATGAGGACAGGACGTGGAGGCACCTGGACTTGTTCCAGTACCCTTGCTACGTCTGCTGCCGGGTGCCCAAATTCAAGTACAAAGGCTTGGGCGTAAGGACACTGGAAGTGCCTTGGGCAAGGCCTGGCTCAGGGTTCACCCTGCTGTTCGAGGACGTGGCCATCAGTCTGGTGAAGCTGCACGGCTGCGTGTCCAAGGTTGCCGCCCAGTTAGAGGAGTACCCTCAGCGTTTGTGGAACGTAGTTTGGCACCATGCCAGAGCGGAGGAAGAGGTGCCCAAGGATATGTCCAATGTGAAGAAGATAGGCATGGACGAGACCTCCAAGCGCAAAGGGCACGATTATGTGACTTGTTTCTTGGACATGGACACGGGCGAGCTGCTGTCCGTCGTCGAGGGCAAAGGGGCAGAGACGGTAACGGAGTTTGTGGAATCTGGCAGTAAGCAAGGGCTTGAGCCTGAAAAGATCACGGACGTGAGTGTGGATATGTCCCCAGCTTTCGGGGCGGGGCTCAAGGAGGGGCTGCCTAAAGCCAAAGTCAGCTACGACAAGTTCCATGTCAGCCAGCTTGTGCAAAGGGCCTTTGACGCAGTGCGCAAAGCCTGCGCGCGCAAGCGTGGCCAAAGGTTCAACAAGTGGATATTCTTCAAAGCCTACGAAAAACTCAGCCAAGACGAGCGGCAGCAGCTCGAAGGCCTGCTGCTGGACGATGAAGCCCTGGCAGCCGCTTACGAGCTCAAGAACAGCTTCAAAGAGCTTTGGGCGCAGCCGGGCAAAGAGCAGGCCGGGGCCTACTTGAGCTATTGGGCGGACTCCGCCCGTACCCTGAAAAAGAGGTCCATGACCTCCCTTGCCAATACCTTGGACAAGCACTACGAAGGAATTATCCAGTACTTTGAAAGCGGGCTGACTAACGCAGCGCTAGAAGGCTTCAACTCGAAAATCCAAGCTATGAAGCGCAGCGCTAGAGGATACCGAGATACCCAAACCCTATTGCTCATGATTAGATGGCACTGTGCTAAACCTAGCAGGCTGCCCACCCAAATCATATAGAACCCTTATTGATGCTGCTGGACGGGTTATCCAACAGCAGGCTACTGGTTCAAACGAACGTCAGTGGCAACTGGATGTAAGCACCCTGCCTACAGGAAATTACTTCCTAAAAGTATGGACGATGGAGGGGGCTCGGTTAGTTCCGGTGATGAAACAATAAGTAGTCAGACTATAAATCAAAAAAAAATAGCAAAATGAGAACATCAATAACCCTTTTTACCCTTGCCTTATCAATATTTTCATTTCAACTACTGAATGCTCAAAGTTGGGAAGAACAAGCAATCGGGGTTTTGCCAATAAATTACGGGGTATTTGACCTTTCGGTTGTAGATGAAAATACAGTTTGGGCTGTTGCATTTGACCAAACTATAGGATCTGCAGTACCATTAAATCACATCACAAAAGTTATAAAAACAGTTGATGGAGGGTTGACCTGGGAAAGCTTTGACATTGAGGAAGCAGAAGGGAGGATAAGTTTCGATATTGAGGCTTTTGATTCAAATACAGCATTTATTACGACACAAGATTATAACAACGGAAGTGGCAGAGGGGTCTTCAAAACAGAGGATGGGGGAGAGACTTGGGTTGAAAAATTCAATAATGTTGCAGCTGGGGTTTGGATTAGATTTTTTAATGAACAAGACGGGGTCATAATAAATCGTGGGTCTATGGCTACAACTCAAGACGGGGGAGAATCTTGGCAAACTGTACCATTAAGCAATATTCCTCTCTTCCAAGGAGATGAGTTTACCCTCTTAACTTCGGGAAACAACTCTTGTCAAGTCATCGGAAACCATATTTGGTTCGGGACTAATAAGGGGAGAGTTTACAGGAGTCAGGATAAAGGTTTTACATGGGATGCTTTCAATACTACACTTGGAAATAATGCAACCATCCTGTCGGTCGCATTTAGAGACTCGCTAAATGGAATAGCCCTTAATGGCAATACATCCTTTGCCTCTTTTGCCAAAACTACTGATGGCGGGGAATCATGGAGTAATATCCCTCCAAGTCTAGGAAAATCAATTGCAAATGTAGCACATGTTCCGGCAACAGATAGTGTATTGATTGGAACATCACCCACTTTAATCCCGGCCAACAATGGACTGTCTGTATATTCCACCAATTTTGGGAAGAATTGGCAAACAATAAGTACTGGCATTCCATTTGGAGGAACGCAATTTATCTCACCGAATATTGGATGGACATCAAGAGTCAGAATAACTTCATCAAATCAACCTGCTATGCTAAAATGGCAAGGGGATATATTTGTGAATTCAACGGATATTGAAACCCCAAATGAAATTGAGGTCTTTCCAAACCCATCTGCAGATTACATCATTGTAAACTCTTCAAAGGCTTTGAAAGCGTATCGGTTATCGACCATGAGCGGTAAGGTCGTACAATCAAATCAACTAAATCTTAATGAAGCCAGAATTGATTTTCAATACCTGGGATTAGGAACATACGTATTGGAATTAATTTTTGATGACAATTCCAGATTGTCAAAAAAAGTACTCAAAGTCAATTGAAAAACATGCTTTGCCCAACCCCTTTGCCATTGATGTGGATCATGCGGAACTGGTGATTATTGTCAGGTACTGCAGGCACTGCCAGGAGCGGTTGGCAAGCATAGGCCAATGGGTATAAGCCGGCAGTCTTGCCGAAGGCGAAGCATGCCGGGTCAATCTTCCAGAATAGCCTGGTAGAGCACCTCGTGCAAACGTGGCCGGATGTCCAGCTCATAGAGCTTCCGGTTGGCGCGGGTGGGGTAGACCCGGTTGGATAGAAAAACGAGGAGTAGGCCGCTTTCGGGGTCCGCCCAGGTAAAGGTGCCGGTGTAACCACTGTGCCCAAAGCTTTCGGGGTGGGCAGACTGAGCAATGTGACTCTTCGTGGAATCGTAGGTAATCATGGGTTTGTCAAACCCCAGGCCACGGCGGTTGCCTTCCCCGCAGTACTGGCAGCGGGTAAATTCAGCTACAGAGGCCGAATCGATAAGCTGTTCGCCTGCCGCCCTTCCGCCATTCATATACATATGCATAAGTTTGGCCAGGTCATTGGCGTTGGCAAACAAGCCCGCGTTGGCCGAGACGCCGCCCATCATGGCTGCCCCTTCATCGTGAACAAAGCCGTGAAGCTGCTGCATACGGAAAAAGGAGTCCCGCTCTGTAGGCACAATTCGGCTTTTGGGAAATTCCTCCAGAGGGTTGTACCCCAGCGTATACGCTCCCAGGCGGTGGTAAAAGTGCTGGTCGAGGTAGGCCTCGAAATCACTCTGGGTGAGGGTTTCCACAATTTCGGGCAGCAAGTAAAACAACAGGCCTGAGTACCGGTACCCCGGTTCTTCATTAAGGGGCGACTTTTTGATGGCTTTGTAGATACGCTTTTTGTATTTGCGGTGCAGCCATAAATCATCAGTGACGTAAATGGGGAAACGCTTGGAGGAATCCGCTTTAAAGGTAAACCAGCGGAAACGGCGGTCATTGGTCCGCTCCTCGTCCCAGTTGCGTTGCCAGGGGTAGCGGCTGTGCCCCCGAAGCGTCCCTTTCCAGTAAGGGATCCAGGGGCGAAGGCGCGCATTGTGCGCCAACATAGCCCGGAAGGTAAGCGCGCCTTTATCCGAGCCACTAAAGTAAGGCAGGTAGGTTTCCAGCGGATTATCCAGCTTAAACTGCCCTTTTCCGTGGAGCTTCATTAGGGCGGGCAGTGCCGAGCTGATTTTGGTAACCGAGGCGAGGTCGTACAAATCCCCCAGTTCGACGACTTGCAGGCTGTCAAAGGTATGGTGCCCAAACGCCCTTTGGTACACCACGTTGCCATGGCGGGCGACCAGTACTTGAGCACCCGGGTAGGCCCCGTTCCGTATACCTTCCTCAACGATGGCGGCGATGCTGTCTTCGAGCAAGACCGGGTCCAGCCCGGCGTAGTCAAAAGGAGTGTAACGCAGGTGCTGCCCACCCGGGTATTGGTACCCGTCACCCGGCCGCAGGTTGGTACCCCGGAGTGGGCCGCGCAGGATGCCCGAAGCCCCTACTGCACCAAAGAAAATTTGTGCAGCGACCACAGGGCCCATTTCTTCGTGGGCAGGGGTGATCGCCAGAGCGTCGGCTTTGCGCAGAAATGGCATCACCTGGAAAATACTGCCATCCCCGTTGATCAGCACCGCCGTTGGCAACTGCTCGATGATCGGTTGGAGGGCCGGGCTTCGGTCGTAGGCGCTTGGCAACTGCCCAGCTACTGCAAAATCTTCGAGCTCGACGATGAAGAGGTTATAGCGTTGGCGTTGTGCTTCCAGCCAATCCGGGCCGATATTGAGCGGTGCTTCCAGGTGGTCAACTGGCGCATAGCGGCGGAGGGTTTCCAAAAACGGCCCGGTCTGCAGGCTGCCAAAGCTAAGGTGAGCGATGCGGAGGGTGTCGAGCCGCCGTAGCGGCAGCAAACCGTCCTTGTTGATGAGCACGGTTGTTGCCCGCTCCGCCCGTTTAAAAGCAATACTGGCTTTGAGGTCTTCGCTGGGCTGGCTGAGCATTGTCGAAGGAAGGGCAAGAAAGACGAAACACGCAAGTAAAAATACCCGTTGCATTTAGAGTTAATTTTTGTAATATTAATTGCTGATACCAAACGCAAAAGTAAGCATCTGAACTCCAATTCCCATGAAGCAAATCTTTCCCTTGTTATTCCTTTCAATTTCTCTGCCTGTTTTAGCGCAATCACCCCAGGAAGACGAGCACCTTGATGTGCTGTACCGGATGTTGCACGAATCGGAGGTCTTTAGCCAGATTTTCACGGGGTTCGCACTATACGACCCCGGCCAGGAGCGTTTTTTGATGGAAAAAGACGCAGGCAAATATTTCACCCCTGCTTCCAATACCAAGATACTGACCTTGTACACCGCCCTTAAGGTCCTGGGTGATTCCATCCCGGCTTTCCGATATGCGAGCACCGCCGATTCCATGATTATTTGGGGGGCCGCTGACCCGATGTTCCTGCATCCGAGCCTTCCCCCTGATACGGCAGGTTTTAGCCTGTTGCAGGACACTACCTGCCAGTTGTTTTTCAGTGCGCACAACTACAAGGATGAGCGTTTTGGGCCAGGGTGGGCCTGGGATGATTACAGTTATGGTTACCAGCCCGAGAAGTCGTCTTTCCCCCTCTACGGCAACCAGGTGTACTTCTACCGGGCCCGGACCGGAGCGGGGATAAAAGCCTATCCACCTTACTTCGAACGCCAGTTGGTATACAACCCAAATATGGAAAACGGCCGGCCACGAATCGTACGGCAGGAATACAGCAATATTTTCGAATTCAACGACGCGGCCCTTTCCGGTTTTCCCTTTGAGGGCACCCGCCCATTCAATGTCACCCCGGCGCTGATTGCCCGGTTGCTTAGTGATACCCTGCATAAGCCGGTAAGGTGCCTGGATTTGACGCACCTGCCGCCACTGCGCGTTAAGACCCACTATCGTGCTCTGCCCGACACGCTTTACCGAAAGCTGATGCAGGATAGCGATAATTTCATCGCCGAGCAATTATTGCTCGCCTGCTCTGAGCGATTGTTTGGGAGCCAGAGCACGGCAGCTGCGATTCGGTACGCGCAGGATAGTCTGTTGGCGGCGCTGCCAGACCGGTTGCTTTGGCGTGACGGCTCCGGGCTTTCCCGCTATAACCTGTTTACGCCCCGTACTATGGTAGGGGTGCTCGATTCGATCCGGAAAGAGCAACCCCGGGCCTGGCGGCATGCTGTTTTCCCGGCGGGGGGCGTTTCGGGTACGATCCAAAAACTTTATGCTAGCGAAAAGGGGGCAGCGCCTTACGTTTTTGCCAAGACCGGTACCCTGAGCAACAGGCACTGCCTGAGCGGATATTTGATCACGGGCTCGGGCAGGGAGCTGATCTTCAGCTTTATGCACAACAACTACGTGCAGGGTACGGCACCCGTCAAAAAGGAAATGCAGCAGGTACTGGAGTACATACGGGACCACTTTTGATTTGTCAAACCCGGTGAACGGGTGTATATTCCCGCTTAAAAATGACCGGAGACTACGGCTACTTTTCCCTTTTTCCCCCGGTGATTGCTATCGTATTAGCCATCCGGACAAAGCAAGTTTACGTTTCTTTGCTTTTTGGTATCTGGTTGGGCTGGCTGATTATTGATGATTTCAACCCCCTTGCGGGCAGCTTCGATACCGTACAGGCACTGGTTGATGTATTCAAAGAGCCCGGTAATACCCGGACCATTATGTTTTGCGCTTTGGTTGGGGCGCTCATTATTTTTATTCAGCGCTCGGGAGGGGTAGAAGGGTTTATCAAGCACGTCAACCGCCTGTTGCAGCACTACGAGCAGAAGAAGAGCGGCAGCAACCGTGTCATTGTGCAATTGTTGGCGTGGCTCACCGGCCTCCTCATTTTTGTGGAGTCCAGCATTTCCGTCCTGACCGTCGGCGCGCTCTACCGCCCCGTATTTGATAAATTGGGCATTTCGCGCGAGAAACTGGCCTACGTAGCTGATTCCAGCTCAGCACCCTCAAGCATCATTATCCCTTTTAATGGCTGGGGCGCATTCATTATGTCGCTATTGGTTGCAGAAGGCTTCACGGACCCTTTTGCTACCTTGCTCCGGGCGGTGGGCTATAACTTTTACCCTTTCCTGGCGCTTATCCTGGTATTAATTATCGTTTTTTCCGGGCGGGACTACGGGCCCATGAAAGCGGCCGAGCGGCGAGTCAGAGAAGAGGGTAAGCTCCTCAATGATGGTGCTCAGCCTATGATATCGGATGAGTTGACGGATGTCAGTACAGTGGAAGGGGCTAAACCGAAAGCCTATAACATGGTTATCCCCATCGTCATTATGGTACTTATGATGCCAGTCATGCTGGCAACTACGGGCTGGGCGGGGGCAATGGAACGTATGCCGGAGGCTGGCTTCTGGGCGAAAGTGCCCTACGCCATCGGGCAGGGATCCGGCTCTACTTCCGTGCTGATTGCTGTGATTGTTTCCACTTTATCAGCTATGATACTGTACCGCATTCAGGGTATTCTGAAGTGGAAAGAAATGATTGATCTGACGCTAAAGGGCATTTCAGGCATGATGCCACTGGCTTTGTTGATGATGCTGGCGTTTGCTATCGGTGCGGTTTGCCAGGAATTGGGTACCGGGCAGTACGTGGCGGATGTTGCGAAGGCCTGGCTGTCGCCCAACTTTGTCCCACTGATCGTCTTTCTGGTCAGCTGCTTCATCGCCTTTTCCACGGGTACTTCCTGGGGCACCTTTGCGATTATGATTTCTATCGCTGTGCCTATGGCCAAGGGGATGGGAGCAGACGTCTATATGACGATTGCGGCAGCGCTGGGCGGAGGCGTCTTTGGAGATCACTGTTCGCCAATTTCAGACACGACCATCCTATCGAGCATGGCTTCTGCTACTGACCATATCGATCATGTACGTACTCAGCTCCCCTATGCGATGACTGCCGGGGGTACAGCTGCCTTACTCTACCTCATTATCGGGCTAATGGGGTAGGCGGGAACATTGGCAACAAAGTAATTTATAGAAAAACAAAATATGAGTTAAATAAACTTGTGTTGCGGCCCCGTGCATCTTTCCCGAAAAATGGCTAATTTTGTATAAACCCTAAATAAACAGAAAAGCAACTCCCCCCCTCTATTATCCAATTTCAAGCACCTGGAATCCCGCTATTTCTAAAGCATTACACCTCTTTCAGGTTTAAACTGCGTCTGTCCGTCTGGATATGATGGCATGGTGCTGCGACTAAACTCGTTACAAATCCATTTGTCTGCACAGCCCGCTTTAGGGGTTGCGCCCAAATTTGAGTAACGAGCGGATACCGGCCCTTCTGCCAGGGTTTTGGCCTACGCTGGCGTATACGCTTTGGTTTATCCTTTACCGGGGGTAAAACACTTCGTTGCCGGTTTATCTACCACTTTTCCAATAGCAACTCAAGTATGCACACCCTCCGCAGCAATTAAGCCTGTGGAAACCCTTGAAGCTGGGCTATGGCTCGGGACCAGCCCTGAACGACAAACTACATACTATGAAGAAGACGACTACATGCACATTGCTGCTGTTAGTGGGTATGCTGATAGGCACCCATCTCAGCGGCCAATCATTAGCCAAATGGGAATTGAACAACAACCCGGAGGTATCCTCAAGTTCCGGGCAGGTGGCGGCAGCTCCGCTATTGCGGGGCAATGGCGTCTCAGACTACAACTTCAACTTCGGTGCTGCGGCATTCCGCAGCTGGTCTATACAGGAACAATCGAGCAGTGAGGATTACATAGAAGTTAGCCTCCGGCCGCTTCCGGGCTATACCCTGGCTTTGGATAGCATACGATATCGGGAAGGGCGGGGGCCTGGTGGCATCCGGCAGCTGGACTTGGTATTTTCTAAAAATGGATTTCTGGAGGCCATTCCCCTGGCTTATGAAGCCCTGCCGAATAATATGGCAGTAAGGGCCCGCAGCTATTCCCTGGCAGGGATAAACGTTTGTGATGGAGAGACACTGGACCTGCGTTGGTATGGCTACGATGCGGACGACCTAAGTGGCTTTTGGGGCATCCGGGGTATCGAAATTTTCGGGAGCGCCGCTTCAGCCTGTACACCGCCCGTTGGCATCATTACTGGCCTGGAAGCCACGGCTAACGCACCGGGGGAAGCTACCCTCAATTGGGAAGCTCTGGGAGAAGCCGTAATGGTGGTGGCTCGGGAATCGGGTACGCCCGGCCCTGACTTGCCCTGCAGCGGGGCTCTGCCAATGGCGGATGCGACGCTAGGTGCCGGCGAGGACCTTGGCATGGGCAACTACGTCCTATACACGGGCAACGGCGGAAGCGTGCAGGTAGATAACCTTTCACCTGGAAAGCAATATGTTTTTAGTGCCTACCGGTACGATCCGGTATCTTTGTGCTTCAACCCGTCGAGTGAGGTGAGTACGGCCTTAGCTGTTCCCTGCAGCACACCGGCTGACGCCTTTACCCTGCGCACCCATCCCGGAAATGGCAGGGTGACGCTGCGGTGGGAATCGGTTTGTGCAGATACCGTACTGGTTCTGGGTAGCGCCTCACCAATTGCGTTACAGGCCTCTGCCCTGCAAGCCGAGAGCTACCTGGCAGATGCCGAATACGGAGCGGCACTCGAAGTGGATGATTTTCCGGCAGATACTTACCCCGTTTATTTTGGCGAGGAAAAACAGGAGGTGGTCACCAACCTTGCCAACGACCAGGCCTATTATTTCCGGATTGCGGCCCAAAAAGATGGGGTTTGGGCCGTAGGCCCACAGGTGAGCCTAAAGCCCCGCCAAGGCTGTGATGAATCAAAAGGCGACTATTTATTCATCAGTGAGCTGCATACCCGAAACGATGGCCCGGAAGTTGATCAGGGCATTGAGTTGACTGGCCCTGCCGGGTGGAGCCTGGACAATTACCTTGTCGTAGCCTACGGCGCTGATCAGCTGCTGACAACTGTGGGGGACGGGGGCTACTTTGAACTGAGCGGCACTATCCCCGGGCCGGAGGGAGGATACGGTGCGCTGTGGGTGCCTTTGCCGAATATTGCGCCGGCCGGCGCCATTGGCATATATAATACAGTTACCAAACAAGTGATTCAGTTGTTTGCCTACCGGATGTTCGCTCCCACTTTGGAAGGTGGGGTAGCGGACGGGCTGACCCCAGTATATATCACACTCACAGAACCATCTGATGGGCCGATCAATCAATCTTTGCAACGAATAGGAGAAGAAGGCTGTCCGATTGGAGGGTGGTTTGGCCCCATGCCCGCCAGTCCGGGGGTCCTCAATAACGAGATGGGGTCTTCCCCTTTACCTATTGAGCTTCTTCATTTTACGGCTAGCCCGCAGGATAAGGCGGTGTTATTGAAGTGGTCAACCCAAACGGAGGTCAATAATGATTATATGGCGGTAGAGCGCAGCTCGGACGGCCGCCTGTATCAGGAAATCGGACGGATAGGCGGGGCGGGTACAACCCAGGAACCCCGGTCCTACCAGTTCACGGATCTGGCCCCTCAACCTGGCCTCAACCACTACCGGCTTCGGCAAGTCGACTTTGACGGGACAGTAGCTTACCACGGCCCGGTGCGCGTACGTATAGAGGGGGCAGAGCGCCAATTGTCCATTTACCCCAACCCCGCCGTGGACGAAGTATGGCTTAAGCCGCCAGCTTCCCCTTTCCCCGCTACCGCTGAAGTTGCGCTCCTGGATGCACAGGGGCAGCTGCTCCGGCAATGGGCTTACACTGGCGGTGCCGAGGGGCAGTCGTGCCCGCTATCTGCACTGCCGGCAGGGTTCTACTGGGTGCAGTATCAAGCGGAAGGTCAAGCCCCGCTTTACCAAAGGCTGGTCAAGAAGTAGCCTTAAGGGAGCTATGCGATGCCTATAGTGCATCATGTAAAGAGAGGATGGATTGTTCCGGCCGGAGCAGTCCGTCTTTTTGTTTGGGTCGTATTCAAACCTTACGGGCCAACTAACGTTAGGCTTACGCAAATTCCTGTACTATGCCCAATGACCAATGGTTGAAGACTGGTCAGTCCTGGTTTCAGCAGCAGGGCTGGGAACCTTTTCCTTTTCAGTTGGAGGCTTGGTCCTGCTACCTCGAAGGGTACAGTGGCCTGGTGAATGCCCCCACGGGCAGCGGTAAGACCTATTCACTGGCAATACCGATTTTACTAGAGTGCCTGCGCCATCGCGCCGAAGGCCCGCAAGCAGCCACCCGGGGGCTGCAAGCCATCTGGATTACGCCCATCCGGGCACTGACGAAAGAAATCAAATCGGCCATCAACCGTGCCGCTGCCGATATGGGCCTGGAGTGGCAAGTTGCGGTGCGCAGCGGGGACACCACCTCCGGCGAACGTCAAAAGCAGAAGCGTAAGCCACCGCAGGTTTTAATTACTACACCGGAGAGCCTTCATCTTTTATTGGCAAGTAAAGGCTATACCCAATACTTTGCATCCCTGAAAGCTGTGGTTGTAGATGAGTGGCACGAACTCATGGGGTCCAAGCGGGGTGTTCAGATGGAGCTAGCGCTTTCCAGGTTGAAAGGCTTGCTGCCTGGACTGAAGGTATGGGGCATTTCGGCTACCATTGGCAACATGGAGGAAGCCCTGTCGGCCCTAATGGGCAATACCCCCTCTAACCGCTACAAAGTTGTGCGGGCAGACCTGCCCAAATCCATTGAAATCGCTTCTGTGCTGCCCGATGAAGTGGAAGAGTTTCCCTGGGCGGGGCATTTAGGCATCAAGCTGGTCGAGAAAATTATTCCGATCATTCAACATAGCCAATCTACGCTCATCTTCACCAACACGCGGGCTCAATGTGAGATTTGGTATCAGAAGCTATTGGACGTCGACCCTGGCCTATCGGGGGCAATTGCTATGCACCATGGCTCCATCAGCCGGGAGTTGAGAGATTGGGTGGAAGAAGCCTTGCACGAAGCCCGTTTAAAGGCGGTTGTGTGCACCTCCAGCCTGGACCTCGGGGTGGATTTCCGCCCGGTCGAGACCATCATTCAGATCGGCAGCCCTAAAGGTGTCGCCCGCTTCATGCAGCGGGCGGGGCGCAGTGGGCATCAACCTGGGGCCATCAGCAAAATTCACTTTGTGCCCACCCATTCTTTGGAGCTAATTGAGGCCGCCGCCCTTCGCAGGGCCATTGCCCACCAGGAACTGGAGAGCCGGCTGCCCTATATCCGGTCGTTTGATGTGCTGGTACAATACCTGGTTACGCTGGCAGTTTCTGAGGGTTTCCGTCCGGCTGATATCTTTCCAGAAGTAAAAGGGACTTTTGCATTCGAAAGCATCAGCCAGGAGGAATGGGGCTGGTGCCTCGATTTCATCCGCTCGGGGGGTAATGCCCTGCAGGCTTACAACGAGTACAATAAAGTAGAAGTGCAGGAGGGCCTTTACAAGGTGGAAAGCCGTCGGGTAGCCATGCGCCACCGGCTACAGATCGGGACTATCGTCAGCGATGCCGTCATGAAGGTCAAATACGTAGGGGGCAAATTCATCGGGACGATTGAAGAGTGGTTTATTGCTCAGATCAAACCCGGAGAGGTATTTTGGTTTGCCGGGCGGAGCCTGGAACTGGTCCGCATCAAAGAAATGACGGTGCAGGTGCGGCGCAGTAAGAAAAAGAAAGGGAAAATACCGACTTGGTTAGGGGGTAAGATGCCGCTGTCCTCCCAGCTTTCGGCTTCTTTGCGGTTCAAAATGGCGCAGCTCAGCCGGGCGGAGCTTACAGACGTGGAGTTGCAGTGCCTCGCCCCGCTAGTTCAGGTGCAGCAAACCCGTTCGAGGGTGCCGCAGGAGGGGGAGTTGCTGATGGAGTACTTTACAAGCCGGGAAGGGCATCATTTATTGGTGTATCCTTACGAGGGGCGGTTCGTCCACGAGGGGATGGGCGCACTACTGGCCTACAGGATTTCCCGCCTGGTCCCCATTACCTTTTCGATAGCTATGAATGATTATGGTTTTGAGCTGTTATCGGACACCGAAATACCGGTAGAGGAAGCCTTGGAGGCAGGATTGTTTAGTACCAACAATTTGCGCGAAGATATACAAGCCAGTATTAATGCAGCCGAAATGGCGAAGCGCCGGTTTCGGGACATCGCGAGTATAGCCGGGCTGGTATTTAAGGGGTTTCCTGGCAAACAGAAAAAAGACCGGCATTTGCAGTCGAGCGCTCAACTGTTTTTTGAAGTTTTCAACGACTACGAACCCAATAACTTGCTGCTTTTGCAGGCTTACGAGGAGGTGTTGGCTTTTCAGCTGGAAGAGGTCCGCCTCCGCGCAGCCCTGGACCGTATTGAGCAGCAAGACCTCATGCTGGCACGGCCGGGCCGGGCAACCCCTTTTGCTTTTCCCATTATTGTTGACAGGCTCCGCGAGCGCCTGAGCAGCGAAAAACTTGAAGACCGGATCAAGCGGATGAAGCTGCAACTGATTAAAGACTAAGGAATGGTGCATTAATAAAACGTGTTTTTATGCGCCGTTATTTTTTCTTTG
>CAZNSK010000011.1:0-65977 GCA_964575505.1 uncultured Phaeodactylibacter sp. | reverse complement strand
GGCCCGGGGCAGCCCCGACGGCCGAGGGGCGCCCATCTGCGCCTCCGGGGTATAAAAAAAGCCGGGCACCCTACACAGGCCCCGGCTCCGCAAAGATACGGTTTATGCCTTAAAGTTCAGAATGGTCTTTCCGATGATGGAGCAGCACTCCTGCATCTGCTCTTCCGTCATAACGAGGGGCGGCGCAAAGCGGATGATATTGCCGTGGGTCGGTTTGGCCAGTAAGCCATTTTCCGCCAGTTTAAGGCAAATATTCCAGGCCATTTTGCTCTGGGTGTTGTCATTGATGACAATCGCGTTGAGCATGCCTTTGCCCCGCACAAGAGAGACCAGGCTGGATTTTTCCACTAGCTGCTGCTGAATGCGTTCGCGGAATTGCCGGCCCAGCCGCTCTGCGTTTTCAGCCAGGCCTTCGTTCTTAACCACCTCCAGGGCAGCCATGCCTACCGCACAGGCTACCGGGTTGCCGCCAAAAGTAGAGCCGTGCTCCCCGGGCTGAATGGTCAGCATCACCTCATCGCTTGTCAGTACCGCCGAGACGGGGAAAACCCCACCGGAAAGCGCTTTGCCCAGGATCAGGATATCTGGCTTGAAGCCTTCGTGTTCGCAGGCGATCATCTTTCCGGTACGCGCAATGCCTGTCTGCACCTCGTCGGCAATGAACAGCACCTGCCTGGACTTACAAAGCTCATAGGCTTTGCGCAAATAGCCCTCATCGGGCACGACGACCCCGGCTTCCCCCTGAATGGGCTCCACCATGAAGCCGGCGACGTTTTCGTCTTGCAACGCTTCCTCAAGCGCCTCCAGGTCATTGTAAGGGATGATTTCGTAGCCTGGCATGTAAGGCCCAAAGCCCGTGGTGCTGCTCGGGTCGGTAGAAGAAGAAATAGCGCCCAGGGTACGCCCCCAAAAGTTACCGGTCACGAACAGGATTTTGGCTTGATTGGTAGGGACGCCCTTGACCTCGTAAGCCCATTTTCGGCACAACTTGATAGCCGTTTCTCCGCCTTCCACGCCTGTATTCATAGGCAGTACCCGGTCGTAGCCGAAAAACTCGGTGATGAATTTTTCGTAAGGTCCCAGCATGTCATTGTGGAACGCCCGGGAAGTGAGCGTCAACTGCTCGGCCTGCCGCTTCAGTGCGCCCACGATGTGCGGGTGGCAATGCCCCTGATTGACCGCAGAGTAGGCAGCAAGAAAGTCGTAGTACTTTTTGCCTTCCACATCCCAGAGATGAACGCCTTCCCCCCGGGTCAGGACGACAGGGAGCGGATGATAATTGTGCGCACCGTAGCGGTCTTCCAAATCAATGTAATCCTGCGAGGTGCGCAGGGTGTCTTGTTGTACCATGGGTATGAATTTTTCTATTCGCTTGATACTTCTTCTGAATGCACAATGATAGCACCTTTTTCGCGCATTTCCGACAGGGCTTTCTGGGAATCTCCGGCCTCCAGGTTGACCCCCCGGCTGCCGTCTTCGATAAGGTAGGTGGTGAAGCCGAGCTCCAGGGCATCGAGGACGGTGAATTTCACGCAGACATCCAGGGCAAGCCCCAGGACATAAACGGTATCGACGCCCTTCTCTTTCAGGTAATCGCCCAAGCCCGTCGCTTTGCGGTGGCCGTTGTCAAAAAAGCCGCTGTAGCTGTCGATCTCCGGGTCGGTCCCCTTCACAAACACCTCCTCAAAGGCGTCTGTATTCAGGCCGGGCGCAAATTCGGCCCCAAAGCTACCCTGAACGCAGTGGATGGGCCACAGGATTTGCTCCAAGCCATTGAGGTCGATAACATCGCCGGGGCGGCGCCAGGGGTGCATGGCGGCAAAGCTTTTGTGATTGGCCGGGTGCCAGTCCTGCGTGGCCACCACCAGTTCAAATTGGCCCATCATCGCGTTGGCGACCGGTACGACCTGATCGCCCTCTTTTACCTCAAGTGCCCCCCCCGGGCAAAAGTCATTCTGAATATCGACGCAAAGCAGTGCTTTCATGGCATGAATTTTTAGTACGAAATCAACTGGAGCGTGTCCAGTTCGGCACTTACCCGGAGAATGCGCTCAAGCCGGTCTTTGTTTACCTTTGTCCCCTTCCGATTCGCCCAGTCCACCAAAAATAACGGCGGCATGGCCACCGTGGCCGTATCGTGCAGCCCTTTTACATCGGCGGCGTACTGAATAGCGTTCAGGTCGGCGCCAAACACTTCCCGGGCCAGGCGCAGGCTTTTGCTCACCAGCACCGAGTCGCTTTGCCGCTGGGCCAGCGCCCGTTTCAAAGCCTCCGTTTCTTCCACGGCCGTATTGGCTTTGCGCCGCTCCGTTTCCAGCATATCGACAACCTCCTGCCGCTGCGCCTGCAGGGACGTCTTGATGTCGTCCAGGCTCATCTCCGCCTGCATCGGGAAAAGCCGGACGGGTTTGTGCAGATCGTACTGCTGATGCAAGAGCGACTCGTAGGCCACTATGGAATCCTCCGGGATGCGGCGCCCGAGCAGCTGCAGGATCAGCTTATTGGTATCCTGGTCAATCGTCGTCAGTTCGTAGTTGATGCAAGCCTCCGGGAAATAGTCCTGCACAAAGGCCGCCACCTCCTGTTTATCTTGCTGCAGCTCGTAGAGGTTGTATAAGATCAGCCCGCTCGGCAGCGTCACGACCAGGCTGAAGAAAGCCGTAATCATACGGTTGCGCCGCGCCTCTCGGACGTCCACGTAAGACTTAAAGGGAAAACGCAGCAGGCGGATGATGATGTAGGTGGTCAGGGCGATGAAGAAAGAGTTGAGGAAAAACAGATAGAAAGAGCCGCCGATAATCCCGACCGCCCGGTTGATCTCCGACCGGAAGGCGGCGGCCTCCATGCTGCTGCTGCGGATCCACAATTCAAAGACCTCCGCAATGCCGAAGCCAGTCACGCAGAGGGGCGGCATCAGCGCCGTGGCAATGGCAACGCCCGGAATGGCGTTGGTCTTGTCCTTTCGGGAAGAAGAGATGATCCCCGCAAAGCCCCCGAAGATCGCCACCAGCCCATCCAGAAAAGTGGGGGAAGTCCGCCCCCGTATCTCCGGCGTGATATTCCCGAAGGGCGTCACGAAAAAATAAAAGGTGCTCACGAAGAGCGCGATGAGAATGGCGATGCCAAAGTGCCGCATGGACGTGAACATAGAGTCCTTGTCGTTGATCGCCACGCCCAGCCCGATGCCCAGGATGGGCGACATGAGCGGAGAGACCAGCATGGCGCCGATGATTACGGCCGGAGAGTTCAGGTCCAGCCCCAGGGAAGCAATCATGATCGAGCAGCCCAGCAGCCAGGCGTTGGCCCCCTGCATGCGTTTGTTGTTGCGGATGGCGACGATGGTCCCCTCCCGGTCCAGCCCTTCCTCCAGGTTGAGCAGGGATTGGAACCAGGACCGGACAGCCGTTGCCAATTCGGAAAGAATATCCCTTACGCGGCGGGGTTCGGAGTTGGAGGGTTGCTGATCAGGCATAGGGTCGAAGGTTTAGGCAAGCAGGCCATCCCGCATGACCAGGCGGCGGTCGCTCATCTGGGCTAGCTCTTCGTTATGGGTGACGATCACAAACGTCTGCTGCAGGTCGCTGCGCAACTGGAACAACAGCTGGTGCAGCTCCTGGGAAGAAGCCGAGTCCAGGTTGCCCGAGGGCTCATCCGCAAAGACGATAGCCGGTTGGTTCATCAGGGCCCGGGCCACGGCCACGCGCTGCTGCTCGCCCCCCGACAATTGACCGGGTTTGTGCTTAAGGCGGCCGCCCAGCCCCAGGTAATCGAGCAGCTCCTGGGCCCGTTGGCGGGCTGCACTTTCGTTTTTCTTCGCGATCAGCGCCGGGATCAGCACATTTTCCAGGGCCGTAAACTCCGGCAGCAAGTGGTGGAACTGGAAGACGAAGCCGATGTTCTGGTTGCGGAAAGCCGCCAGCTTTTTCTTATTCAGCTGGGCGACCGGCGCCTCGTTAATGAGCAGCTCCCCCTGGTCCGCCCGGTCGAGCGTGCCCAGGATATGCAGCAGGGTGCTCTTCCCCGCTCCCGATTTCCCGACGATGGAAACGAATTCGCCTTTGTCGATGGCTAGGTCCACCCCTTTGAGGACCTGGAGCTGGCCGTATGCTTTGGTAATGCCCTTTGCTTGTATCACGCCCGTGGTTTTTTGCGGGGCTAAAATAGGAAAAAGTGGGAGGTTTCGGGTGTTGAAGCTGTAATGAAACATTTATCGGGAGTTTACGCTCAACTGTATCTACTACAAAACTACTGCAGCTAAGCCGTTAGCACTTTGTCCTCCCTCCCTGCCTACCAGCAGGCAGGTTCGCCTCTGTGTGCGGTATACATTTTTGAATACCCTCCCAGCCCCATCACCCAAACACCTCCCCCACCCAGCTCCCATGAAACACCAGTGGAACATTGTGCGGCAGCCGCGCCACCGCTATCTCTTCCAGATCCGGAGCATTCAGGATGCGCAGGTGGGTAGCATTTTTTTCCGGGTCATAGGTGAGGAACAATAACCAGCCCTCCTCTTCCCCTGCTGCGCCGGGGCGGGCGACGAATACCGGCTCGCCGGTGAGCTGAGGGGAATAATCTTTCAGCAACGTTTGCCGCTGCTCCAGGTCGAATTTGACGATGCCGTGCAGCAGGGCGCGCCCTGCTTCCGGACGGCCGCCGATGCCCCAGGCGTAGCGGTAGGGCTTGCCCGTCCGGCGGGGGTTGTGGGCGGGGAACTCAGCCGGATACGGGCTGAGGGATTCGCGGCGGGCCTGCTTTTGGCCGGGTTCCAGGGTAAAGCGGGTCAGCTCGCCCGCAGCGCCCTCGACGGTTTCGCCGGCCAGGCCCTTGTGCAGATTGAAGGAAAGGGGGAAATCGGGCATGGTAAAGGCGTCGACGATAAAGGTGCCGTCCGCGCGGCGGTAGCCGTTGGCGAAGTGGAAAATGAAGCAGTAGCCGGTTTCGTATTCGGTGATACCCTCCTCGTCGATGACCAGGATGCGAATTGGCTGATCGGGTTGTTGTTGCAGCGTCTCGACGGGCGGTTGCAGCCCCAGCAGGGCTTTCCACAGCTCGAAAGCTATCGGGATGAGGAAGAAGATGTGCTGCCCTTCGGCAGTGAGGACATAATCGTGGGTGAAGTAGAGTTTGTCCATCGGGATGCGCTGGCTGATGCGCGCCTGGCCACCGGGGCTAACCTGGTAGAGCAGGAGTTCCTGCTGAGCGCCGGGGGCCGTGCCGAAGTTGTGGAGCATGCCCGTGTCCGGGTGCAGGCGGGGGTGGGCGGCGAAGGGCAGCTCGGGCTGTATGAGCCGCCCGACAGTGCCTTCATTACGCAGTACTCCATTGTAGTCGTAGCGCTGAATAGTCTCCAGCGTCACGGGGTCAATCTCGTGGGGCCAGCCGCCCTCCCAGAGGGCCAGCAGCTTGCCGCCGTGGTAGATCACATTGGTATTGGCGGCATTTTTGAACTGCATTTTCAAAAAGTTGCGCCGGAAGCCGCCTGGCACATTGGTACCGAAACTGCGGTAGAGCATGCGGCCGGCTTCCTCCTCCTCCGTGAACTCCCGGGTGCGCACGTAGCGGTTGCGATAGTGTACCCTGCCGTTCTCAAAGGCAAAGGCGCTGATCATGCCATCGCCGTCGAAGAGGTGCTGGTAGAGCACGCCCTGGTGTTCCAGCCGCCCGGGGCCGTTGCGGAAGAAGGTGCCGTGCAGCTCGGCGGGCACTTTGCCCGCTACGATCTCGAGTTCAATGCCTGCGTATTCTTTGGTTACCTGCCGGTTAGCTTCCAGGTATTTTCGGAGGATGGCCATATATGATGCTTTGTGTCCATTGGGCTAACCGGGTTCCGGGCGAATGGTTCGTTCTAACCCTGGAATTCACGGTATCAACAACTTCTCTGTAATAGCCCAGCAGGCTATCAAAAAACGGCATTGGAAGGGAAACCGGGGTCCGTCCAATAGTTGAACACTTCACTCCGGGGAACATTTCGTACAATATTTTATACGGAAAACACTTACATTTAAGACATCAAGCTGGAAACAGCCCCACTAAAACCACCACCGTATCTTATTTAATGAAGCCTATTTTCCCAATATTCCTGCTTTTGTGCGGGGGAATCTCACCTCAGCTGTTAGCTCAACAGCCGTCCGGTTTGGAGTTCCAATTGCTGTTTGGACAAAGTGATGGTCTACTCATCAACAGGGATTATTCAGTTAGCCCAGGGGAAAGCGACATAGGCTCAGGGGCATCGCCAACTGTTGAGTTGCAACTGCGCCGTGCAAAACCACTATCAGAACACTGGAGATGGGTCAATGGCTTTTCTTTTGGAATAGATTCCTATAACATCAGTCTCTTTGCCAGTGACGATTTCAACCGCCTTGGGTGGGGAGGGTTTTCTGATCATTTTACCGAATGGGATATTTATCATCTTGCGTTCATCACAGCCATGCGATACGAGCGGCCGTTCAATGACAAAAACAGCCTTTGGCTGCAGCTGGGTCTTCACGCTGCCTACTATTTACGGGCTCACGGGACGTTGGGGGCCTCTGCTATACTCGATAGTGGCCAAACCAAGCGGCTTTTTTACTCCGAGATGCGCATAAATGACGCCAATACCCTTGCCCTGGCCCCTGAAATCCAGTTGGCTTACCGCCGAGCCATCCGCCAAAGCCGTTGGCATTTGTTGGTAGGTACCAATGTAGTCTTTTCCAATTTTGAACCCTTACAGGGAGCGTTTCAAATCATCGGAGACAATCAGATAAGGCTTGGGGAGTTTCAAAAACGATGGCTGAAAGCGGGGGTCAATTTGGGGGTACAGTATCAGCTTTCTAAGAGGCTCTTAACTTTTTCGAACTATTAAAATCATGTGGCAAGAATTCATCAATTCTTTTGAGGAGTTTCGGGACTCGGTTATCGATAGGTCCCCGGAGATAGCCTTGGGCATAATAATGCTGGTAATTTTCACCCTGTTGGGGATGTTTCTGCGTTCGGTTACTAAAAGAAGACTAGCCAGGCGGATAGAAGACCAGCTATTGGTCAATTTTATCGGAAGGATCATTTTTTTGGTTTTCCTGATTTGTGGGGTCACGATTTTTTTGAATCAAGTGGGCCTTGACAAAACAGCAAGCGGGCTGCTGGCCGGCGCTGGTGTATCAGCGATAATTTTGGGATTTGCTTTCAAAGATATCGGGGAGAACTTTCTCGCTGGCTTTTTCCTGGCGTTCAGCCGACCATTCGGGACAGGCGATTATATAGAAGTCGAGAGCCTAAGGGGAATAGTCAAGGCATTGAATTTCCGAAATACCCACATCCGCACATTTGAAGGGAAAGATATATTCATCCCCAATGCGATGCTCATCAAAAATCCACTGATCAACTATACACGAGATGGTTTGTTTCGGTACGATTTCGTGCTTGGAATCGACTATGGCAATGATATCATGGAAGCCCAGCGGCTCATAATCAAATCGCTCCAGGCTGACCAACGAATTGAACAGCATGGTGACTTGGAACCATTCCTCGTGCTCGAGAAGTTTGGTACCAGCACTGTAAATATTCGCGTATTTTACTGGGTGAACTCGTACAATTTCACCGGCCACATAGCGCTTCTCAAAACAGAGGTAATGAACAACATCCTGCTGAATTTAACCAAAAACGGCTTTAACCTTCCGGCTGATATCATTGAACTGAAGATATACCAGGAAGGTAAGCCTATTCCTGTACAGCTAACGAAAAATTAGGACAAGCGCCTTTTGAAAGCTTGCTGGGTTGAAGAAGTCGTAAAATTTGCCGCCAACCCCCTAAAGCGCCGGCGGCAAACCACCAAACTACCAAAAATACCCCACCACCACCGCCGTAATCAACAGCAGTATGATTGCTAAATACCGGTAGTTCTGATACCACGGCAGGCCCGACAGCTCCCGGGTCTCTTCCCGGAACAGCTTAGGATTCCAGGTCAGGGTACGGACTTGCTCCTCGCTGGGGGCAGGGGTAGACAGGCTGACCACCACATGCACCAGTATGCAGAGGATCCACAGAATGAAAGCCATAAGCAGGAAGTGGATGCCGGTGGCGGCTTCCATCCAGGCAGGAATGTCCGCTTCCGGCCCAAGGGAATTGACGTATACCTGCATGACGAGCATGGTGACGGCAAAGACAAAGCCAAACAACAGGCTTACGATGGAGCCCGTGGCGCTCGCCCGCGACCAGAAGAGGCCCAGGATGAAAGTGGCCACCGCCGGCGGCGCGGTATAGCTGATGACCAGCTGCAGGTACTGCCAAAGGGAATCAGAGACTTTCTCAATGAAGGGCACCCAGGCAGCGGCCAGCACCACCAGGATAATAGTGGCGATCTGCCCGGCGCGCACCAGCTGTTTGCTCGTAAGGCTGGGGTTGATGTTGCGCACAAAGTCCATCGTGATCAGCGTAGAGGCAGAGTTGAAGGTGGCCGACACAGAGGACATCATCGCGGCCAGCAGCCCGGCTACGACCAGGCCCAGTACGCCCGAAGGCAACAGCTGCATCAGCAGCACCGGGTAGGTGAGGTTGGCGCATTCCGACAAGTCCTGACAGGGCGTGCCGTCAGCCGTGATGTAGTTGAGTCCGGAGATATCCAGGTCGTTGTACACCAGCAGCGCCAACACACCGGGCACAACCATGATGAAAATCACAGGCAGCTTGAGTAAGCCGGCAAAAAGCGCCCCCCAGCGGCCGTGGTTGAGGTCGCGCGCCCCCAGCACCCGCTGCACCATAAACTGGTTGTTGGCCCAGAAGTAAAAGCCCAGCAGGGGCACGCCGGTCAGCAGGCCGTACCAGGGCATAAACTCATCATTGGTGGGGCGTACCAGGCTAAAGGCCTCTTCCGCATTTGAGGGCACAAAGTACCCCGCCCGGGCAGCTTCCTCCAGCGGCTTGGCGCCGCTTTGCAGGCGCTCGGTCAGGGCAGCCATCATATCGCCCCAGCCGCCGCCAAATTCCTGGAAAGCGAAGTAAGTCAGCAGGCAGGAGCCAATGACCAGCAGGATGGCCTGGATGACCTCGGTTTGGATTACCGAGTTCAATCCGCCCGGTATAGTGTAAGCTGCCGCAGCAATGGCCAGCAGCAGAATAATCTGCCAGGAAGGCAAAGCCGGAAAGAGCAGCTTGAGCACAATACTGCCGACGTATAGCCCCGCTGCCGTGTCTACCATAACATTACCAATGATGGTGATAAAGGAAAAGTAATAGCGCGATTTACGGTCGTACCGCTTTTCCAGGAACTCTGGCATGGTGTATACGCCCGACTTGATGTAAAAGGGCAGAAAAAAGATGGCGAAAAAGATGAGCACTACGACGGCAAACCACTCGTAGTTGTAAACGTGAATATTGGTCTTGTAAGCGTCGCCCGCCAGTCCGATGAGCGTAGAGCTGGAAATGTTGGCCGAGAAGAGCGCGATCCCTACGATGGGCCAGGTCATGCCCCGGCCAGCCAAAAAGTAGTCTTCGGAGCTGTCGCGTTTACCGTGGTAAATTCCGTATCCGATGATAAGCACAGCGTAGGTTAGCATAATGCCGATGTCCAGTCCGCTGAGCTGGAATTGATCCATCATTGCTATTTAGTTTGGTTTTACGTTTGTCGGTGACTGCCGCTTCGGGCCAAAATATAGCAATTAGCCGGATATTGCACTATAAAATTTGCTTTATTCCCGGCTGGCAGCGCTTTAGTTTTACAGAGTGCATCTGGCAAACAAAAAAAGAGCGGCGTCACGAAGACCCGCTCTTGTAAGAAATCACCCGACTGTTATTAAGAAGGATTAAGCATCCTTCAAAATATACATTCTTTTATGTCTTTTTCGAGCTCCAGAAACCTGGATTCAGCCCGGTTTACTTGCTGCGCCAGTTCTACTGTTTGACGCCGCTACCTAGCAAAGGTAACGAATCAACTATAAATGTTAAAATATTCTTAATGTTTTCGATACCTTTATTTAATTTTTACTTAAATATGAGGTTAGAGAATTTTCGCTGGCAAAAGTAATTATAATACAATTCAACGCTATATTTTGTTCCCGGCATTCCAAATTTACCTAAACTCAACTGTGTTATGCAAGTCGTTTACCGAATAGGATCCATCTTACTGCTCGCCCTCGCTATGCTGTGCTGTGAGCAGCCTCCGGAGCGGATATTGGTCTTCTCCAAAACCGAAGGGTTCCGCCATGCTTCTATCGCTGATGGCAAAATGGCCCTGCTGAGGCTGGGTGCAGAGATGGGCGTAAAGGTCGATACCACCGAGGAGGCGCATTATTTTCACCCGGACAGCCTCAGGCAGTACCAGGCGGTGGTCTTTCTCAATACCACGGGCGATGTGCTTAATGACGAACAGCAGGCGGCCTTCGAACAGTACATCCAATCGGGGGGCGGCTACGTAGGCATACACGCCGCTACGGATACGGAGTACGATTGGCCTTGGTACGGAAAACTGGCGGGCGCTTACTTCGATGGCCACCCCGGTAACCCGAATGTGCGGGAGGGGCAAGTCACGGTAGTAGACAATGCCCACCCGGCGACCCAAGGCCTGCCCGAAACCTGGGTGAAACGCGATGAATTCTACGATTTCAAAGACCTCAATACCGATGTGCATACCCTGATTACGGTGGATGAAGCTTCCTATAATTGGGACAAAATGGGCGATTTCCACCCCCTGGCCTGGTACCACGAATACGATGGCGGGCGGGCTTTCTACACCAATTTTGGCCATACCAAAGCTGCCTTTTCCGAACCGCTGATGCTCAAGCACCTCAAGGGCGGATTGGCTTACGCTATGGGCAAGGCAGGCAAATAGGGCGAAAAGAAGAAAGCGGTGGCCGCTGCTGTAAAAGCGCTAAATCGATACCTTTGCACAGTACGCCTAAAAACGGGTCTTGCCAAAAAACGACCCCAACAACTGCTCTGAAAGGCCTAGTGCGACTAGACCGAAATGTTTGACAGTCTTTTCACGCTTAAGCACTTACTGGTGCTGGGCGTAAACTGTCAAGCATCTACGGCACAATCCACTAGTGCGACTAGTCCGAAATAGCACAGCGTATTTCACGCTTGGGCGCCTTGGTTTTCCCGGGTTTCTACGGTTAATCATTTATGAAACATTCCACTAGTGCGACTAGTGCGAAATAGCATGGCATAGTTCACGCTTGGAGGCCCTGGTTTTCCTAGACTTCTACGGTTAATTACTTCTGAAACACTCCACTAGGCTAGAAAAAACAGGGCGAATCCGTGGGAAAATATATTCCGGATCACGGCAGGAATTGACCAGAAATGCTGTAATTTACTGTATCATAATAACCATACCCAAAACTCTAAGTCAATGAAAAAAGGCAAAATAGCGCTGATGGGCATCGCCCTGAGCTTCCTGTTCTACGCCTGCTCCGGCGGCGGCACAACGGATGCCAATGCAGGGGCGCAGGAAAAAACCGAACAATCCGATGCTGCTGCAGCGGCCAAACAGCAGGCTAACCAAGCCCCTACCATGGCCGATATTGAAAAGCGCCTGTCCAAAAGGTCAATTACGCTTTCCGCCGAACAAAAGGAACAGGTCGAAAAGATCGTGCAGGGCCTTGATTTCGAAAGCGGAGAAGCCCGAGAAAAGCGCAAAATGCTGGTCGATAAGATCGTCGATGAGGTGCTGACAGACGAGCAGCGGGCCAAACTCGACTCGTAGCCGGAGGTGCTGCCCCCTGCGCCAGTTACCAAACGGCAGAACAGGCCGGGGGCGGCACTAGTGCGACTAGTCCGAAATAGCACAGCGTATTTCACGCTTGGGCGCCCTGGTTTTACTGGGTTTCTTCGGTTAGTCATTTCTGAAACACTCCACTAGATGATTTCAAAGAGCAGAAAACTGCCCCGGTAGACGGTTTCGCCCCGCACCCCGGGCTTTCCGGCAATGGTATGTTTGTTGAAGCGCACCTTCTCCCCGGCTTCGCCCTTTACGATATTGTCAGTGTAGACCAGGCGAACCTGTGGGGAGGTCAGCAGCATGTGCGTAAACCGCCTGGCTTTTTCCGTAAGGGTCTTTTCCGGCGTGCGGTCCACGCTTGCCGTATTCAAGTCAAAAATGATATACCGGAACCCATTGTCCTTTAGCCGCTGAAGGAAGGCGCCCTCGCTTTCAGCGCTGCGCATCAGGTCGTCAAATTTACCCAACTGATTATCTTCCAGCACGCGGCGGTCATTGAAGTCAATATGGTAATTAAAAAAAGTGCCGACACGGTAGACTTTATCTTCCGTATCCCGGTTGATGTAGTCTATGGCTTCTCCCAAAAAAGGCTTAAAGGCAGATAAAGTCTCGGTTGGCCCCAGCCCCTCCCCGAAAGTACTCAAAATGGGCGGCTGATAAATCAGGCCTGCATTTTTGTAAGATTGGTTGGAAGAAATGAACAGAAAAAGAAAGCTGATAAGGGCATAAGCGCCGAAGCCCGCCCATGCGGTAAGCATTAGGCCCCTGGCCGTTTTAGAGGCTTCATCAACGGAAGTAAAGTGCAAGGTGCCGTACAGCAGGTATACCGTAAGCAGCACCATCACCGGAAAGCCATACCAGGGGATGCCGCTGCCCATCAGCATCCAAAGCCAACCGAAGCCTAATGTGAAAACCAACAGGTATTTTAAAGCAGCCGGATGCGGGGCCCATTTCCGCTGCAGCCCCCACCCAAGCAGGCCGCCCAGCACCAACAAGCCGGCGAAGATGCCCCAAAAGGCCCAGCGGCCCATCCACTCCAGCGCCCCGCTCAAGGGGGCCATCACCGACAGTACAGCCTGGTGCAGAGACTGCCACATACCGTTGATATACCCGCTGGCGGCTGGCTCGGTATTGTTTAGCAAAATCGACTGCATGCCTGCCAGGGTTTCCTGCAGTTGCACCGTCCAGGCGCCGATGCCAAACACGAGCAGCGCCAATAGCGCCACAGTGGCATTTTGCGCCAGGCCCTTTGGCCGCGCCAACAGCAGGAGTATGGGAAACAACAGCAAGAACAGAAAGCCCACATCCACGTACTGCGCTTTGGGGATATTGCTGTTCATCGTCACGTCGTACGGCAGGGAAGCATAGAGGGGAAAGCCCAATTCATAACCGATATACCGCTGAATTTCTTCCCGGCGGGCGAGTTCCCCTGCCGACAGGAGGTTGTCTTCAGCCGGCGGGTCAAGTTCCGCAGCGCCCCGCTGCCCCAGGTTGTCAAGCGCCCCCGATGCGCTCAGCCGGGCCAGTTTTTCTGCATCCGCTTCCGCTAGAATGCCATTAGTCAGCCAATCCAGGACCTGGGCTTGGTCCACCGCTCCGGGTGTAGCTATGCCGGCTTCGCGGAGCTTCGCTTTCAACTGCTCCCGTTGCTCCCCGGACAGTTGAATGTCCAAGCGGGCCAGGCGGTTTTGGGCAATGGCAGCAATGCGGTCCGCAAACGGCAACCGTTGTTCCGGGCCCTCTTCCCCCGCCGCTGTAAGCTCGGCTTCCAGTCCCGGGGTCGGGAAAGGCGATTCCAGCATAGCCTGCAGGCTAAAATGCCCGTTGCTGATCAGGTTGCGGGCCGCCCAGGGCAAAAACGCCAGGCCAGCCAAACCGCCCACCAGCAGGGCAGCCTTACCAAACGCAAGGAGTTGCGCCCCCTTGCGCTGTGCCAGCACCAGCAGCCCAATGCCCGGAAGCAGGGCCAGCAGGCCAGAGAGGTAGGTAGAGCCCTTTCCGATCGGGATATAACCAAACTGGGTAGCCCCGGATAGAAACAGGGCCCCGGTAAGCAGCAACAGCACCGCAGTTGCCATCCGCAACCCGCCAAACCGGTACCCCAGGAGCGAAAAGGCGCCGATGAGCCCAAATAAGCCGGTATACTTAATGCCGAACGCGAAGCCCAGCAGCCAGCCCGCCAGGCCGTAAACAGCGGCTTCCTGTGGTATGCCAAGCGGCAGGCGCGAGGCTTGTGTTTTCTCGGGCTCCCACAGCCAGTACTCCAGCAGCAGCAGCACACTGCCTAAGGTGATAAAGGTGAAGCCCAGGTCTATCTTTTCGTCGTACAAAAAGTGAAAGGATAAGCTGGGGTTGAGGGCCAGCAGGAGCACCACGCCCCAGGACCAGCTCCTGCCCAGGAGCAGGCGCGACAGGCGGAAAACGGCCAGCAGCACCAGCACAAATGAAAAGTGGGCGATGCCAATTGCAAAAAGCACGTCGCCAAACAACACTTCGCCCAGGCTCATGACCAGCTGCCAGTTGTAGGCTTGCCCACCCTGCACAAGCCCTTGGTAATCGGCAATCAGGTGGGTAGTGTTCATATAGAGCACCGCCCCGTCAAAACCAGTGGGGAAAGGTTTGAGCGCCCCTACCCCATTAACGGCCAGGGCGGCAACAAGAAAACATACGGGCAGCTGCAGCCAGCGGTAATTGTATTTATACGCCCGTTTTTTCCAAAGGGCGGCTTTCCAAAATGCCAGCACCTGCTGGTAGCGCCCGCCCAGCACCGCCAACGCCAGCACCGCCGCTGCTATTTGCGTATATACTCCCAGCGCCCCAAGCACAAACAGCGCCAGCCCAACGAAACTGGCGCCAACCGCTACGCTCAGCACTACCGCAGAACCTGCCCGGAAGGGGACCTTCAGCGCTTGAATGACGGGCTGCCCCAGGGCGTAAGCCAGGGTATACAACAGGAAAAGGGCCGCATGCAAGAGCAAATTGACCCCCATGAACCGCAACAACCCCCCCGCGTCGTTCAACGCTTCGTACTTGCTATTGAACAAGCCCAACGCCAACAACTGAAAAGCAACAAAAAAACCATACACCATCAGCCCGTTTACCTTCCGGGATACCTTAGGCTTGCCGGCGTGCACCCACCAGGCCCAGCCAGCGCCTACCCCCGCCACACTTGCTAGCACCATACGGGCATTAGGCATTTCGAAAAGCGCCGTAAAGTAATAGGGATGGTAACCCAGATATGCGAGGATGACCAATAAAAACCATAGAAGGGCAAAAGACAGGGCAAGCCCGCTGCTGAAGCGATCTGACAGTTGCTTTTTCATAACTGGGTATTAACTCCTTGGTTGATTAATGATTTGTTTGTAAAGCGTCAGGGTCTCAAAACCAGTACGCAGCCAGGAAAACCGGCGCGCCCGCCTGAGCGCTGCCGCGCCCAGCTCTTTCTGCAGCGCATCGCTTTCAACCAGGCGCTTCATGCCTGCCTGTATGTCCTCTACGCGGCCCGGGTCAACACCTATGCCGCCGTCCTTTACCACTTCGGGCATAGCACTATTGTTGCCGTAGAGCACCGGAGTGCCGCAGAGCATAGCTTCCAGCGGCGGCAGGCCAAAGCCTTCGTAAAAGGCTGCGTAACAAAGCGCCAGGGCTCCTGAATACAGGGCTGCTAAGTCTTCATCGGCCACGTACCCCGTAAAGTAGATGTGGCTGGCGTGCGGGTCCGCTTCATCGTACAGGTCCCTGACCTTCCACCCCTTTTTTCCGCATACGACGATGCGCAGGCCTTCCATCCCGGGTTCGCGCTTAAGGCGCAAAAAGGCAGCCAGCGTATGCTGCAGGTTCTTCCGGGGCTCGATGGTTGACAAACACAGGAAGTAGGGGGCTTCCGGAATCCCGTATTTTTCCCGGGCCGCGCGCAGGTGCCCCGCTTCCTCCACCGGGTGGAACAAATCGCCATTAGCCGCTTCGTAAATGACAGATAAGCGGTCCGGGGCGATACCATATTGTTCCTGGACGTCCGAGCCCGTCGACTCAGAAACGGCGATGAGGGCCGCCGCTTTATCTTTAAAAAACTGCATGCCTGCTTCTGACAACCGGACGTTTTGCGGCTCGTGGAACTCCGGGAAATGGGCATGGGTCAGGTCATGCACCGTGCCCACCACCGGCAAGCTGTACGCCTGGATGAAGTAGTAATTTTGAGGCAGGGGCACGTGGATCAGATCGTAGGCCTCATTGATACGCTGCCGCGCCGCCCTGGCCTTGCGGCGGTTGACCTGCATGCGCAGCCAGCTGAGAAAGGAACGGGCGGGCAGTTGGGTGTAGATCTTGCTGAGCTGTTGGTACACAGGCAGTGGCAAGCGGTTAGCCAGCCCGGCTTTAAAGCGCAACAGCAGTTGCTCGTAGCCCGAAGGCTGGGCAGTAGCCAGGCTCGAATCTTCGGTCACCTCCTGGTTTTCCTCTTCATTCAATTGGTGGATGATCGACTCCAAGCCATGAATGCTGTCGCCTACCAGGCAATCTATAGCCCAATGATCTGGCAGGCGCTGCTGCAAAGCGAAAAGGGCCTGCAGCAATTCCACCTGGTAGCGGCGCACCCCATCCATTGTCGAGTCGGATAGCTTATTGCTCTCCACCAGGACGCGCAGGGGGCGGGGCGGGGCAGCAACAGCAGCGGGAAGCAGGTAGCCCATACGCTGCATCATTTCACCGTGCAGCCCCTCAAACAGCTCTTGCAGCTCCACCGGCATCTCCTTCTTCCAGGCCCCCGACTTTCCCCTTCGGAAGTTCTTTTGGGCCAGGTCGGCTACCGCCTTTTCCTCCTCCAGAAAAGCAACCCCACTGCCGTACTGCGGCTGGCCGAATTTAAGTTTTTCAAAAGTCGGCAACCGCTCCCGGCGGGGTTCGGGCAAGTCGCAAATGGCGCGCAGTTTTTCCACTTCCCGAAGCGGGTCTTCAATCAGGTCTTCGTACCGGATAACTACATCGGCCACAGCTACCCACTGACGCACGTTTTCGGACCAGCCGCCGAAGTAACTTCCACCCGAGGCCAGGGTGGCTTCCAGGAGGTTGGTGTAGTAGTCGGTGCCCGGCTCAATAATATCTTTGCGGTGATGCGCCAGGGAGACCATGGTGTCCCGCCCATCCCGGACCAGGTAAACCTTAGGGGCAGCGCGATGCGCTGCCGGCAGTTGTTCCGGCAAGAGGTGGGTCTTTACGAAGGGATAGGCTGCATAATTTTCATCCAGCGGGTAGTTGGCTTCACGGTGGAACGTACTCGATTCCAACCCATATACTTCAAAAAGAATATTTCTAAAAAAAGTATTGCCCGAACGCGGGAAGGAAGCCAACCATATCATATTCAGCGAATGTATTTCTGAGCCCTAAGTTAAAAAGTTAATTTTATGCCATCAATAATCGGGGAAATCTATGGCCAATAAGCGCAGAGTACTTTTCCACAGGACCTGGACCAAGCCTAACGGAGGCACGAGTGGCGGCCAGATGAAGGTGCGGGATTCGTTCGTGCATTTTCAATCCTCTGACCAGTTCGAGCCGAAGGTGTATTTTCCGCCTACAACCCTTTGGGTAGATAATCCGGGTAACGTTTGGCTCCCCTTCCGGGGCCAGGGTATCTCATCCTGGTCGGTTCAACCGGATGATGTATTGTTCTTTTCCGGCCATGATTGGAATATCCTGAGCGCAGCAGAGCGGAAGCACCCGCCAGTACCCATCCTGAATATCGCGCAGCCCCGGCATACCGACCCAGCGGATAAGCGGCACGCTTTTCTAAGGCACCCCGCGATACGGATCGCCAAAAGTTCCATCGGAAAGAAAATCCTGGAAGACCATGGCGTGAATGGCCCGGTATTTCTGGTACCCGATAGTATTGACTTCACCTTGCTTCCTGCTCCAAACCCCAGCCCGGACTTGGACTTACTAATCGTCGGGTTAAAAAACCCCGGCCTTGCCAAACGGCTGGAACGGCGCCTGAAACGCAAAAACCGCTGGCGCTGGCGCAAGTGGAAAATCGAGGTACAGACCCCTCCCCTGCTGCCTACGCGTCGGGATTTCCTCCAACTGCTCAACCGGGCCAAAACCGTTGCTTATTTACCGCTTGATGCCAGCCGCGGCGCTGAAGGCTTCTACCTGCCGGCGCTGGAGGGCATGTACCTGGAAAAGCTGGTCGTATGCCCCTACGCCGTTGGGAATATTGATTTTTGCATACCGGAGAAAACCTGCATACAGCCGGAATACACCGAGGACGCCCTCCTGGAAGCCATCCTGCGGGCACTCCAAATGCCGGAAGAAGAACGATACGCTTTCATCCAACAAGGCAAAACCATCACGGCAAACCACGACATCAAAAAGGAGCGACAAGCTATGCTCGATCTCCTTCACCAGGCCGATGCACTTTGGGCTGACCAATCTCTTTTCAAATATGGACAATAATACTGGCAAAAACATCATTCTCACTGGACCGCCCCGCTCAGGTACAACCCTAAGCTGCTTTTTGCTCAATCAGTTGCCCAATACCATTGCCCTGCATGAGCCTATGAACCTGAAGCTTTTTCAAAGCCAGGAACAGGGGCTGGAGGAAATTGACCGTTTTTTTGCGGCTATGCGCAACAGCTTGCTGCTTGAGGGCAAAGCCTTGTCGAAAGTAAAAGAAGGCGCTATTCCTTCCAACCCCTTTGGAAAAGCCAAGTCCGGCAAACGGGCCAGCACCGTAAAAAAAGACTGGATCACCTTCGACAAACCGCTGGATCAAGAGTTTAGACTGATCATCAAGCAAAATGCCCACTTTACTTTCCTCCTGGAACCGCTTGACCTTCTATATCCGGCCTATACTGTCATTCGGAACCCCGTATCCACAATAGCTTCCTGGAATACGATACAGGCCCCGGTCTCCAGAGGCAACCTGACTGTGCTTAAGGGGCTGCGGCCGGCTTTATATGAGGAACTGAATCGCATCCCTGATTTACTTGACCGGCAGGTGCGGTTGCTGCACGAGCTTTTTCTGCCCTACCAACTGCTCCGGCAGGAGCAAATCATACGATACGAAGAAATCATAGAAAGCAATGGCGCTGCGCTCGGCAGGATTGCCCCCTCTACCCAAAAAATCCACCAGCAATTGGAAAGCAAAAACCGGAATGCCCAGTACGATGAACAGCTCCGGGGGGCTATAGCAGAACGCTTGCTGGCGTTTAGGGGGAGCTATCTGGCGTTTTACGCCGAGGAGGCCATAGCCGGGGCCCTATAAGTGGAAAGGGGCTGCCTACATTTCGAAATGCCGGATTTTTTTCAGCTTCATCTCCTTGACTTTTTCCGTCATGTTGTCTCCGATGATGTCATTGATGTAGTACTCGAGGGCCTCCTTAGCGTTTTGGGAATCCTGTAGTAAACGGCCAGCACGCATCACCAAGACCCGGTTAGCCAAGGCCATGACTTTCCGGATCCGGTTGGTGACATACAGGACCGCCCGCTCCTTCTCCTGTACATATTCGCCAAGGTGTTCGTAGCACTTGGTCTTGAAAAGGCTGTCGCCAACTGCAAGGGCCTCATCAATGATGAACAGATCTGGCTCTGTGGCAATAGCTACTGAGTAAGACAGCCGGGCTCGCATGCCAGAGGAGTAATTCCCAACCGGTGTAGCCAAGGCATATTCCAGCTCTGAAAAGTCGATAATGAAGTCCAGTTTGCGTTTCAGCTCTGCCTCGGACATTCCAAATATAGCCGCTTTCAGCTTGATATTCTCCAGCCCGGTAAATTCGTTACGGAGCCCTACATTGAGCGCAAAGATGGGCGTCACTTTCAGGGGTTTGGGATAGCTGATGGCCCCTTTCGTGGGTCTATAAATTCCGGAAATTATACGCATCATTGTCGTCTTTCCCGAACCATTGGCACCTACCACAGCGATAATCTCGCCCGGGCTAACCTTAAAGGACACGTCATTGACCGCCCAGAATTCTTCGGGGCGAAGCTCCGTGCTTACCTGTTTTCCAATAGCTTGCCGGGTAATATCTGTAATACCGTAATACAAGCTGCGTTTTAACCGGCGGCAAAACTTTTTGGATAAGTGGTCGACTTCTAATAAATGGTCAGCCATGAGCTTCGATTAAACTAAAAATTCCTAGTTGTTAATGAGGCGCTCCAGTACGTAAGTGCTGGACTTCAAAAGAAAACGGAATGATAAAATAAACAACAACAAACTGACTAACCCAAAAACAAGGTATTCCACTGGCCTGAAAAAAGCACCCATCGTAAGCAGGTCACGGCTAAATCCAATCAAATAGGTCAACGGGTTATAATCGACAATCACTGCCAGCTGGCTGGAGTTGATTTTGGGCGTGTAAACAATGGGCGTCAGGAACATCAGCAGTTTCATCCCTTCGTCAACGAGGCTGGCAACATCTACCATAATCACCCGGAAAATCGCCACCACCATTCCAATGGCCATACCCAGTAGCAATAGGGGGATAAGAGAAACCGGAAAGAGCAGGGACAGGGCCGAGAACCGCACTCCAAATGCCAACAGTACAATTATGTTGACCAGGAAGGGGATAACAAAGTTGATCAGATGCACCACTACCTTTTGCATGAGCAGGGGTTCGAAGGGCACCTCAGACATAATGAGCATCCGGCCGTTATTAGTCAGCAAATTGCTCGAGGATTTATAAGCTTCCAGGAAAAAACCCCAAATTGAAGTGCTCAGCAGCACATACGCCGGGTAAGGAATATCCGTTTCACCAGGATTGACCACCCCCGCCCCGTTGAGCACTACCCAGATAACAACAGCCAGGATAGGCAGTATAAACATCCAAGCCATTCCTAAAAAGGACTTTTTGTACAAGCCTACAATTTCTACCCGGGTGAGCTGCTTGACCAGGTACCACCAGGATCTTACTTTAGTTATATACTGCCACATGGTGTTTTCCTTTCCACTCTAATATCTGATAAACTGACGAGACAAAGATAGTATATCTTTATTCCTTTCCCTATATCCATTTGGGCAGGAGCGGCCCGGCTCACAGGGTGCTCCACGCTGACGGCATTTGAATAGCGTACCTCATAAGCCCTCTACTCCTGATATCTCATAACCGTACGTTCTCATAAAGAACCCAAAAACCTTACGGGCTCTTTCAATAGCTTCAGGCGTGTAAAAGGTGTGGTATCCCTCTGCATTTTTCCGGGTAGGATTCACCCGTCGTAAAGGGTGCTGCTTTGATGCTACCCCTAAAGTGGAAAGCACGTGCCGAAAATCGGCATTGAGGTCCTCAAACCTGATAATATAGTCCATGTAGCGCAGGGTTTGCTCGTGAAACCCCAATCCATAAGGCTCGGTGTAAAACTTGAGGAAGTAATCCGAAAAAGACGCATGGGTTTCCTGCAAATACCGTTACCGCTCCATTGCTTTCGGATTTACTGGCCGACCATTCTTTAGTTACCCACGAGAAAACTTCCCGTTGTGGTCATGCTTCTTTTTTAAATATTCACTGACGGCAGAGTCCATAGGGTGCCGTACGCCTGCAAAAGCGAAATATTGACGTTCTTCCGGTGTAGCGGATTCCAAAAACTGCTGATAAGAACTATGTTTTTTTCCCCTCTGGAAGCCCTCCAGGTTGGCTATGAGATAACGGGAGACAGCCGTAGAAGCCGTACGAGGGACGCTGAAAAAACAATATTGATGAACATGGCTTATAATCATAGTCTTCGATTATCCTTTATTGTGGTAAAGGCTAGCATCCTGCCACAAGTCATCAGCTTCCTCAGCCAGCTTCAAAATGCTTTTCCGTTCCTCTTGCAGGGTATGCTGGCTAGCGATGGTACGGCCCGCCTCTACTATTTGGTGAAATCTTTTTTCATCCATTTTCAATGCCTCAAGAATGGCAGAGAAAATGGAAGCAGTGTCATACGCAGGCTGCAGGCAAGTCTTGTTCGGCACACAAAAGTCAGCGTTACCTACCGCATAGGGACAGATCACGAATTTCTCCATAACCATGCCTTCCAGTGGCGGCAGATAAAACCCTTCAGCCCCCTGAGACTGTGTGAGTGGCAAGTAGGCAATAATCCTGGCTGAATTGGCCAGGTCCAAAAAGTCTCGCCGTGTAGGTAGTTTTGGGGGCAGTTGCACTTTGAATTTAATGGTGCCCTTACTTAAAAAATTGTACCAACGAAGTCTTCGCCCTAAAGCTTTAGCCACTTTAGGGTTTTTCAGCCCTACGATGAGCACATCCAGCTCCGGCCGAGGGTTGGGCGCAGGGATTAGGCTAAAATCAATGGCGTCCGGAATAAAAAACACCGGCCCATTGACACCATAGTCTTCCAACAGCTTTTTTCCCACCGTGCTTTTTGCAATGCGAATAGCTGGGTGCATCAAATAATCACGGCGGGCATCCGGCAGCATCATTTGCCGGGGCTGTGCGATGTTCAATACTGGCACCGGCGGCTTTACCCGCTGCGCTGCCGGCAGTACCTTCCAGTCCCAGCCCGCGAAGAATAATAAGTCAGCAGGCTGAATATCCCAGCTCTGCAATGCCTCTTTTCGATAGGGATGCCAAACATTGCCGGGGTTATCGTACCAGACTGTTTCCGGACCAAAGTAGACCTTAGACTCAAAAAGCGGCGATGAGGCAAAATGCTCAAACGCATCACGCACCTTGAGCTGCCCACCACTGGTACCCCCGTTGTATTTTGTCCAGGAGCGATGAAATAATACCCTCCGAGCTGCTGTTTTCATGGATATCTGTTGCTAGTCTTCAAATGTATAGCCCGAAAAATAAGGTGTCTCTTCCATGCGCTGAAAACGCAGTCACCGAATACCCTCCAATATTTTCCTGCCTTTCTGTAAGAATCTGTTTATCCTTGCCCATCTGAAATGCGCGCTATATAGTCTGACAACGCAAGATTTGTGAATTCTGACTTGCTCTTTTTCCGGCTAGCTGCGTTAAGAAGCCTCGCCGTCCGTACGGATGCCTACGTTTCTTGCCTTGCTAGCCAAAAAAATAGCGGCGTCATATTTTCACAAATCTCATGTTGTCAGACTATAAAAGAAAACATACGCTATCCTTGCCTTTCGTAATAAGTGTACAGCGCCTCCACTTCCGAACGTTCGTAGAAAGCCCAGCAGTGATGGGCCTCTTCTTCAAGCAAAGCATTGCCTAATTGCAGCATCCGATCGCGTGGGTACACTTCACTCTTATTTTTACTGGATAGAGCTGTTTTAGGGTGATAAGGCTGCCCGATCATATTTGCTAACAGGCTGCCATTTGTGCCGATTAAATCCTCGTACTGCAGCACTTGCTGCCCGGGCAGCGCACTGTAGGCTTTGAAATAATAATCGAGTAAGAACAATTGCCGGCCCAATAAGCCTTTTTTCTGTTCTAATGCCCTGTGCCCCTCGGGGTCCAGCAAAGATAAGTACCTCATTTTGCCCCGGGAAACTGGCACGCTTACCGTTGACCAGGAGCCTAACAGCGCAAGTGGATTGCGCACCATTGCATAACAGGGGTAATCCGCTTTGAGATCCTGCAACAGGAGGGTAAATACAGCATTGTGCTTGACAAAAAGCTTGAAGCCCGGTTGAAAGGATTGCTCAAAATGAACTACAGACCGTTTAATTACCTTTTTCCGGTTGCCCCCCGCCGCCTGCCCGAAATGATTGTCTGTGATCTGCCCGTTACGGCCCCGAACCGGGGCAGTGCCGTTTTGGATCAGGCTTTTTCTGAAACTGGCAAAGCTCTTCCGGGTCCGGGCAAGCCCATCTTTCCTGGACTGTAGATTTCTAAATGGAATGGGCTCGTTCAATCCGGCTACCTGCTCTTGTTCCGACAGCAACTTGCAGGTCAGAGTGGTCCCGGCTCTCGGAATCCCTGTAAGAATATAACAATTCGGTACAGGGCTGCCCCCAGTAGACCTCCCGAGTATCTGATTAATAAAGTGCATAAAATTTGCCATAGTAAAACCAAATATAGGGTATCGGATAGACATTCCTGGGTTCGGATAACGGCCGTTCTTCTTGCTTTTCGCTAGCCAGACACCAATTTTCTTGCGCCTAAATGCAAAATTTCCCCTATCATCGCATTACAAAATGCCGCAGCGGCCAGTCATCAAACTAGCAAAACGAAAAAACCAAGCGTAGATGAAAAAGAACCCACACTTAATCCCCTTTATCCTGGTCACCAGCCTGTTCTTCCTGTGGGGGCTGGCCAACATCCTCAACTCGGCCCTGATTTCCCACTTCCAGCCGGTATTCGACATCAGCCGGGCGCAGGCGCTTTTGGTGGAAACCGCCTTTTACCTCGGCTACTTTACCATTGCAGTCCCGGCCGGGCTCTACATGGAAAAATACACCTACAAAAAAGGCATTATTTTAGGGTTGCTGCTCTACGCCATCGGTGCCCTGCTCTTTATACCGGCGGCTAAGATGCTCACCTTTACCTTTTTCCTGCTGGCGCTGTACGTCATCGCCAGCGGGCTGGCCTTTTTGGAAACGGCTGCCAACCCCTACGTGACCATCCTGGGGCCCCGGGAAAATGCTACCCAGCGCCTCAACTTCGCACAGTCCTTCAATGGCGTTGCCCTGGTTGTAGGGCCTTACCTGGCCGGGCTCCTGATATTCTCTGGCAATGAAGGGGAGATGGTAACGCAGGAAGCCAAGGTGCAGGCCGCCAATGCTGTGGTGGTGCCCTACGTTGGCATCGCTGTGGCGGTGTTGATCGTAGCTTTCCTGATTTGGCGCACCCAGATGCCGGAGCCCGACAAAGGGGACAAGCTCAAGTTTGACCCGGCTATTTTCAAATTCCGCCACCTCATGCTGGCGGTCCTGGCCCAATTGCTATACGTGGGCGCGCAGGCCGGCCTGTGGGGCATCACCATCGACTTTGTAACCGTAATGATGCCAGGGGTAAGCAAAGAGCTGGCATCCGGCGCCTACCTTGCTGCCGGCACCCTGCTATTTGTCATCGGGCGCTTCCTGGGCACTTTCCTCATGTCCTACATCCGGGATAATACCCTGCTGGGCATCTACGGGCTGATTGCCGCCGGGCTTTGCCTGACGGGCATACAGGCAGGCGGGGCCGCTGCGGTTTACGCTATTCTCGGGGTCAACTTCTTTATGTCCATCATGTTCCCGACCATCTTTGGGCTGGGGGTGCGCGACTTGGGCAAGCATACCAAGTTGGGCTCTTCCTTTATCATCATGGCAATCGTGGGCGGTGCAGTATTCCCACCGATCATGGGCCTGCTGTCTGAAACCTACAGCATACAATCCAGCTTTTGGATACCGGTGGTGTCTTTCTTGTTTGTCGCATTCTATGGGTTCCGGGGCTACGCCCATCCAAAGGGTTTTGTGGCAGCACCGGCCGTATAGACAACCCGGGTTGTACTGGATTTTAAAGGAACGCCATAGCTGAACCATCAGCCATGGCGTTCTGTAATCTCGCTCGAATTTTTTGTGCTGCTCTACCGGGCAATAATCAGCCGGCCCCGGTGGCCCCTTCCTTCGTCATCCACTATCAGGAAGGTATACCAGCCCGCCTGCAATCCGGCAGTCCGCAAAGTAAAGGCGGGCTGCCGGAAAGCCTGCTGAATGACCGGGCGCCCGGCAGCATCGAACACCTGGACTTCGCCACCGCCACCCTGTGAGAGCTCAAACCGGACCCAATCAGCTGCTGGGTTTGGGAAGGCTTTGACCCCGGTTCCGGGCGTAGCCGCCTCCTCCACTTCCACAAATATTTCACCAATCCGGTGCACCGTGGTATTGGTGATATTCGGCGCATTGAGGTCAAAGTAGATGCCCGCGCGGTTCTCAATCACTGTGCCCACGGGATTGCCGGGGGCCTGCTGCACGGTAAACTTCACAAAGCCCTGAGATGCAGCCAGGTTAGTGGTGCTGTCGGGCAGCAGAATATTGTCGAAGCGGAACTCCAGGACCCGGCCTTCCAAAATGCTGAAACTGTAATCGTGGCTGCTGGCACCGGGCCGCACGGAAGACAGGTCAAGGTGCTCCGAAAGGGTGTCCAAAATAACAACAGTAAAGGCTGTATCAGTCCCCGTGTTTTGAAACCGGATGCGGTAGTCCAACTGATCGGCCTTACGGATCAAGTGCTCCGATCCAATACCGGTGGGGTAGCCCAGCTTGTCGTTGGGGTCGTAGGCCCCGATGTTAGGCTGGCAGTCGATAGCGACGAAAGGGTCGAAGTCGTTCTCAGAAAACTGAGTGACAAAGCCGAGGCTAAAGCCCCCCGATCCGTCCGTGCCGCAGCCTTCGACCGATGCACTGGGCATGCTCAGCCCGGGGTGCCCGGCGGCCTGCTCTGCCTCCAGCCGGTAGGTCGACCCATTGGCGGGGTAGCTCAACGCCAGCGTTTCCCCGGCTTCCAGTTCAAAGGTATTCCCCTCCAGCATGATGACATCCTCGACGACAATATAATTCCGGGGCATCATCATATTCTGGGTACCAGTGTTCTCAATCTGGAATTCTACGAGCTGCGCACCCGGATTGCAGGAGCCACGCACCTCTATGCTGGGGCCGGAATAGGGAAGCACCCCGCAGAGGGTATCCGGGAAAATGTGGGCGGAAGTGCAATGCGTCTGCCCCAGTACAGCATCACAGCTGACGGCGACGGTCACTGTGAAGTCACCTTCCTCCCCGGGCCCCAGGTCGCCAACCGGAAAAGTGTAGCGTTGGCCATCCACAGCAGACCAGGGTATACTGCTGCTCTGTACGGTTAGGAAGCTGTCAAAATCTACTTCAACGTAGGCCACTTCTGCCCCGTAATTGGCATATTGAACTACATAGTTGCTGCTATCGATGCAGCGCCGCAGGAAGGGAGCGCCAATATCAGCAAACAGAGACGGGCAGCCGGGGGTCAGGCTGAGCGCGAAGTCCAGGTCGCCTACGCCAGCCGCCGAAGCGGTACTGAGCGGTACTAAGTAGCTGCCGGTACAACTGCCGGTGTTGAGCGTGGGCGCCGCATCCACAAATAACTCAAGGCCAGCGGTATCAGCTATCATAACGGGCTGCCCGTTTACCTCGGCCAGCGTATCGTTGCTGTAGGAAAGCAGGAAGTTGTAGTCGCCGCTGCTGTTTGTGGTTGCAGTAAAGGGAGTACCGCCTCCCAGGATTTGGCCATTTTGATACAAATAAGCCTGCACCGGAAGCCCCTCAATAGTCCCATCGGCTCCACCCAGCGTGCAGTCGCTGTCTTCGTCGAAGTAGGCCTTGCCGCCAAGGGACAGGCCGGAGTCCTCACCATTAACTACCACCACTTGAGTTTCAAACTGGTTCCAGTTGCCGGCCTGGTCGCCTACCCACGCTTCTATATCAACCACCGTAGACCCTGCCGAAAAGTTAGCTGCTTCAAAAAACAAGGTATCATTAACCGGTACAGTGCCCGTGGATTCGGAAAGCCGCACGATGCGGTACTCCAGGTTTTCCGCTGCGGTGCAATTGTCCATGGCAAAAGAGACCGCATCCTCCGCCCGCAGCCCACAGGATTGCGTTACCGGATTAATAACTAAGTACCTGAAATCAAAATTCTTATCGATGAGCGGGGAGGTATTATCCGCCGAACAGGGTTCGCCCACTCCATTTTGATCTACTACATTGACGTAGGCATTAAAGACCAGATTGCCGATGTTCCCACTAAAATTGGAGAGCGTCAAATGGTGCGTCCCGATATCCGCTGCCTCAAAAGTCATTGTGTACAACTGTGGGCCAGTATCTATGATCTCCTGATGGCTCAGGCTGCCTTCAGTCAGCGTGCCCAACAGCTCAAGGGGGGTGCAGGGCCCGGGAATCTGCGGATTAAAATCCTCGGCGGTTAGTGTGGCTATTGCCGATGGGGAATTGATGACCACGTCAACTGCCCGGTCCCCATTAAAATGGGCGGAGCCGCCCTCAGCACATGGGAGTGGGTAGAGAAAACTAAACACGGAACTCCAATTGCCAGCCTCATCACCCACCCAAATCGCTACCCATGAATTACCGATCATGGCGGGGTCGACAGTGACAGAATCTAACAAGGGAGTCTCAAAACCCGGTTCGGTAATTTGTATCTTGAAATCCAGGGAGGCAGCGCAATTATCCTGGCTGCCCGCGTCAAATGCTTCTGCCTGAACGACCAATGGCTCACCCGGCACCCTATCCACAAAAAGTGGGCCTCTGATGATGGGGTCAGGCGGTATGGTATCCACCACACAGTCCTGGGCCGCAATCGGAAATCCAGCCATCAAAAAGAAACACGTCCAAAAAATAAGTCTGAGTTGCTGCATCGTCTTTTCCATTTGTAGTAAAGATGCAGCCTGAATGAGCTCCAACCAAAGACATTTTGAGCAGATAATAACCTCTAAACAGCAAAAAACCTTTATATTAAAGCATATTTAGCTACAATCCATACAAAATATATAATTTTTAATAATTTAAAAAGACCGCTTCAATGGAAGGCAGCCGACTAATGGAAGCCGCGAATCAGCTGAGCCGCCGGGATTGCCGGCAGTTCGAAAAGTGGCTGCAGTCGCCCTTCTTCAACCGGGATGAAGCCTTGCCCCGCCTTTGGGCCTACATTACCGAGTGCCGGCTTTACCTCCACTTGCCCGCCGAGGCCGAGAAAGGCTACCAGGCGGCTTATCCCCGGCAGCCCTTTGATGCCCAGAGGATGCGCTTGCTGATGAGCCGCCTCTACAAGCAGCTGGAGCAATACCTGGCTTACGAAGAAATGGCGAAGTCGCCCCTGCTCGTTCAGCAGCACCTCGCCCGGGGCCTGAAAAAGCGGCAGCTGTGGGGGCACTTCAACCGGGTGCTGGGCCAGCTGAAAAAAGCCCTTGCCAAGCGGAGCACCCGGGACAAAGGCTACTTTCAGGCCTTAATTCAGCTGCAAGAGGAAGAGCACCAGCTAAAAAGCACCCAGGACCCTACGGATGCCACCCACCTGCAGCAAATGGCGGAGGCAATAGACCAGGCTTACCTCCTGCAACGGCTCCGGCAAAGCTGCCGCCTGCTGGCGCACGGCTCTGTCTACCGGTCGAGTCCTGAAGAAGGGCTCCTGGAAGCCCTATTGCCCCATTTGAAGGCAGGTTTGCTGCAGCAAGAACCCGGGGTGGCGCTTTATTATCACTGCTACCTGATGCTACGCCACCCGGAGCCCACGGGCAATTTCCGGCGCTTCAAGCAAGTGCTCTTTCAACACGGGGGCACCGTAGCCCCCTCCGAGCTGAGAGACCTTTACCTCCTGGCGATCAATTACTGCGTCCGGCAAGTCAATAACGGGCACGCTGTATTCTACAAAGAGCTCTACTCCCTCTACCAGGCGGGCCTGGAAACGGAAGCCCTGCTGGAAAACAAGGTGCTGTCGCGCTTTACCTACCACAATATTGTAACGACGGGGCTGCGCATTGGAGAACTCGATTGGGTCCACCGCTTCATCCACGACTACCGAGGCCGGCTAGAGCGCCCCTACCGGGCTTCTTCCTATAATTTTTGCATGGCGCATTGGTGCTACCACCGCCAGGCATACGACGAAGCCATGCAGTGGCTCCGGGAAGTGAACTACCGCGACCCACTGCTCAACCTGACAGCCAAAACCCTTCAGCTGAAAATTTATTACGAGGCGGAAGCCATTGATGCCCTCCTCCCCTTCCTGGATGCCATGGAGCACTACATCCGCCGGAAGCAAGTCATCGGCTACCACCGCACCAACTACCTGAATATCGTACGCTACACCCGCAAGCTGCTAAGCGTCAACCCCTTTGAACGGAGCGCCGTGCAAGCCTTCCTCTCGGAAGTCGGGCAGGAACCCACGCTAACCGAAAAAAGCTGGCTGCAAACCCAGGCCCGGCGCCTTCGGGGCCAGGCAGGATAAACGAAAAAGCGCTACAGCCTTATCCACGCAAGCTGTAGCGCCCGAATTTTTAGCATTAGGGGAATCAATGTCATAAATCAGGGAACGTGGCAGGCCCCGGGTATATGACGCGAAATACGTCTTCATTAGCAATCAGCGCATTGTAGAAAAAGTGCACCTCTCCCATCACGCCCTGTTCTCGGTTGGCGTTGATCATATCTACAAAAAACTGCGGCTGCGGCACATAGCTGCCTAAGTAGCTAAGGGTACCGGGGTAGAAAATGCCTTTGTTGGGCTCGCCTACCCTGAACAACTGGTCCTGCAGCAGCCCCCGGTACACGCCTATCCCCTGGTTGTCCCGGCGGTACAGCTGCGGGCTGACGAGGTCGCAGTAGCCGCCATCGATCCAGGCGGTATAGTCCTGCAGGTACTCCCGGAACCCAAAGTTGAGCGGGCTTGGGGACATCGCCACAATACAGTTGGGGTTGGCTGCCTTGACATCGTTGTACAGCTGCTCTGCCCATTCGTTGAGGATATCCGCCCGCCATTGCAGCCAGGCCTGGTCAGTGCGGTTAGCAGGCGGGCTTTCCCCACCATGCTCATCCTGGTACAAGCTTACGGTGTAGTCATCGTAGCCCCCTTCGGAGGGCATAGCGGGCAGGCGGTCGTCTCCCTGCACGCCGTCGATATCCGGATATTCTTCAACAACCTCCAACACCAAATCCGACATAAAATCCTGGACTTCCGGCAGCATAGCGTTCATCCAGTGGAAGCCATTTTTGACCACCGGCTCGCCATCAACATTAATGGCCGCCCACTCTGGGTAGGTATCGAGTATGGGGCCCGGGCTGCCGTTAAAAGCCGCAAAACCGTATTCAAACCAGGCGAATACCTTGATCCCTTCAGCGTGGGCGGCGTCGATGACTTCCCGTAACGGGTCCCGGCCAGCGTAGAGCGGGTCAATGGGCACGCCTATCAATTCGTCCATCACCTGACTGGGGTAGGTGGTAGCAGCTTTATTGTAAGTGACGACAAAGATGGTATTGATATTTAGATCTTTGCAGCGCTGCACAGCCGCCTCAATTTTGGCTTCAGACGTCAAGACATCGCTGTCTACATTAGTCAGCCAAACGCCCCGCACCGCAGTGGCCTGGGGGCGCACCCTGCCTTCTATCTGATAGGAGCGGGTGGTTACTCCATCCGCTGCCGTCACCACCAATTCCAGAGGGGCTGTGAGGTTTACCGTTTCACCAGAGGCCGGTACCGTAACCGCCTCCGGGTCGCTGGTTTCTACCTCGATTACGACGGCAGACAGGTCGGTACCAAAGGGCACCTCAAACTCAGCTGCTGCATTCACCGGGTCTACATTAGCGCTGACGTACAGCTCCGGCAGCCGGAAATTGACCAAAGTCGTATTGCTGCTCCGGCCTTCATCCACGAGCGCGGTGTATATCTTCTGCGCGCCATTCTCAGCAGTAACGGTGTAAAGCACGAAGTCAGAGAAATCCTGGGCGGCCCCCGAAGCCGGGTCAATCGTAGCGCCTTCCGGGATGACAATCGTCGGGGCCAGGTTCTCTGCGGTTTCCCCGAATGGCAGCTCCGCCCGGATAATGCCGAGGGAATCATTGATGGTGGCTTCAACAGCTGGGTCAAAGCTATCGAAGGTGAAGCTTTGGACCGTCCGGGCTTCCGAAAGGGCGGGCGCCCCATTTTCCTCCTCGCAGCTGAAGCACAGCAACGTCAAGGAGAACATACCTAAGATCAGGGGCAAATATTTCATAGTTTACTCGATTTCGGTGATAAGGGTAAATTTGGCGAGGGCTTGGTTGGTGATCAGGCAGTACACCTCTACGGTGTTCTCGTCTACCTGATTATAAGCGACGGCCCCGGAAGCATTGATATTGGCAATTTCTCCGGTATTTTCCACAAAGTCCTGGCTGAGAATGACATCCTCGGGCTCCACTTCCCCCAGGCCATCTGTGATGTCGATAACCAGCAGCCGGCTTTCAATATTGCTGCGCGGGAAACAGCCGATGAGCACGCGCTTTTCAGAAAATTCAAAAACATCAAAGTAGCTGGTAAAGCCATCGTAAAGGTCCCGCCCGGCATTGGGGATGCGGGTGATGAAATTGCCCTGCAGATCAGATAAGGTGAAGTCGATATCATTGCCGTTGACGTAAAGCTGATCGCTGTCGACATCCAGCATCTGGGCATGCGGCCGGGAGCCAAATTTGGAAAGAGTGGGCACGCCCTCCACCTGTATGATTTGCGGCTCCGGGTCAAGAACACCTCCGGTTACCCGCCAAAGGAAGACCAGGTCGCCGCGGGTGGTAGGGTTGAGAAACTTCCGCCCAAAGCAAGTGAGAATGACGGCATCGCTGCTCACATCCCCGATGACCGAAAAGCTATCGCCCATCCGGTACATGGTATTGGTATAGGACAAAAACACCTCTGGTTCGCTATTTTCATCCGCCCACTTGTAGATTTTGAATTCCGTAGGCTCGCCCCCGGCGTCGCTCGTCCATTCCACCGTATTGCAAGCCAGGATTTGGCCATCGGCGCTAACGGCTACATCCGATATTTTCGGGCCGCCGCCCTCCACGCCAGTCATATCCAACTGGCCCAGCTGACTGCCGTCGTTGGGGCTCAGGATCAGCACTTTATCATTATTGTTGGTGATGTAGAGGTGCCCGTTGCCGTATCCCAGCCCCCGCTCACCATCTGTGGTGAAGAAGTCCGGAATGCCAGAGCCGGAGGGGGACCGGTTCCATACCGGGCCACTTAGCTTCAGCACTTTCCGGGCATCAGGCTCGCCGACTTCTACCGTGACGGCCCAATCCTGCACCGTGCCATTCTCAGCGTTCACCAAATACGTTACCGGCTCGGTAAAATCATTGGGCACGCCGGAAGGGGGCGCAACCGTGGCTTTCGGGGACACCTCGATGGTGGGCACCAGGTTCGTCAGGTCTGTCCCAAATGGGATCCGCAGGAGGACAGTAGAATCCTTCGTATTGATTTGCCCGACCACAGGCGGGTCTAATTCCTGGAAATCAAAACGAAGGATTTTGCGCCGTTTGCTGACAAACGGGCCTTCGTTAAACGCTTCCTCTTCTTCGCATCCACTAAAGACAAGCACAGCGCCCAGCAATGCAATGCCCAGCAAGTATATCCAGTTCTGGCGTATCATGAAATATGTTTTTAACCACTTCACGGCGGAATAGAAGCGGGGTGCCCCGCCGGGGCGGGGCACTCCCACAACTGCCTAAAATCTATTGCTCAAAGAATACGCGGTACGCACCAATACCAAAGTTGGTAATGATAGCGTAAACCGTCGCGCTATTCTCATCTACCTGTACGTCTACACCACCGGTGCCATTGAAATTGGTATCAATGTTGCCTTCTGGCGTAAAGGGCACGCGGATGATGTTCTCCGCAGTGACTTTATCCAGCCCACTTGTGTAGTCGATGATATACAGGAAGCCAGAGGTGGCTTCGTTATTGGTAAAGTCCGTCGCGGTCGTCGCGATGAGCTTGCGGCCATCGAGTTCGAATGGGCGGACGTCCAGCGCAAAGGTAAACAGCAGGGCTGTCTCCCCTTCGTTCAGGTTATCGGGCAGGCGGGCGACCAGATTACCGTTGGCATCAAACTCTGCAATACCACCGATACCGGTACCGGCCACGATCATATTGGCATCCATAGCGTCGGATACCGGATATACGTCCGGTGCATTGCCCATGTTGGCTACGCCATCCAGCGTAACGACTTCCGGTGTGGTATTAACTTCCCCGCCGCTGATGATGAACTTCAGCACTTCGTTATTTTCTGTGCCGAAACCACTGCCCGGGGTATAGACAATGCCGTCGCCGCGCACATCACCAACTACCGCCAGGTTCTCGCCCAGCTGCCGGCCGGCTGGTGTCGGGTAGCTAAATAGCAACTCCTGGCTGGCGTCCTTGTCTTCCCAAACGTATACATTCCAGGGGAACTCATCCGCAGAGCCCGTGCGCAAGTTGGAAGCGACGATCCGGCCTTCTGAGTCTGTAGCGGTACCGAGCAGGAATAAATTGCCGGATGCAAAATTCTCTTTGCCGTCAATGAAGCCCATGGCGCCAGCGTTTACATCCGTGCCATCATCGGCAGAGACCACACGTATTTTGTCGTTGTTATTGTGAACGTAAACGTACTGGCCAGCTACGGCGATATCACGGTCGTTATTGGCCGTAAACCAAGGTGGCAGGCCACCGCTGCGGAGCGTGCGTTCCCAGAGGGTTTCGGCTACTGCGGTAGGAGGCGCAGCTTCGGTCACCGTCGCTGTGTAATCCTGCACGGTGCCGTCCTCTGCGGTAACGGTATACGTCACTTCTGTGGAAAAATCCTGCGCCACCCCGGAGGCCGGGTCAACAGTAGCCCCCATAGCTACCTCAATGGTCGGCACCAAGGCAGTCAGGTCGGTCCCATTGGGCACTTCCGCTGTAATAGCGGTACCCGTGATGACCCCTTCTACCCTTGGGCTGAGGCCTTCAAAAGCAAAGGAAGTAATGGAAGTATCGCTGCTCAGCATAGGCTCGTCGTCTCCGTCGTCGTCACAGCCGGTCCAGGCCAAAGCTGTGGACAGCGCAAGCAGCAACAGGAAAGACTTACTAAATAAATGTTTCATAACTTACTGTCATTAAGTGATTTGAGTAATACCCGCCACCGTTTTTTCGGAGACGGGGTAAATGTTGTTGTGTAAAAGCTGGGGCTGGTTTTGCGTTATTGATCCCACCACATGCGGGTGGTCGGCAGGTCGGGCCCCTGACGGGCCACCGCTGCCTGGTAGTTTTCGCGGTTCAAAGCTTGCTCTTCGGCGGGGTAGCGCACCCGGCGGGGCAGTTCACTGCCGCCCGTTTCGCTGGCGCCATCGGTATTTGGTATTGGGTTCAGCTCCGGGAAACCGGTCCGCCGGTAATCGGCGTAAGCCTCAAACCCTTGATTGATGTTGGCCAGCCACTTCTGAGTGATGATCTGCTGCAGGGCGCGGCTGGGGTCAAAAGCAATAGCGGGTTCCCCCAAATAAGCGTCAATATCGGCTTCAGTGACCTCCACGTCAGGGATTGCCCCGGCTTCATCAGCGGGCACCCGGCTGTAGAGATCATCCCTTACTTCAAGCCAAAACTGAATAGAAGCCCTAACCCCCGCTTCGTAATAACTCTGAACCGGCCCACTGCCCCAGCCCTTAAGGGCAGCCTCTGCCCTGAGGAACTGTACCTCCGAATAGGACAGCAGCACGCTGGGGGCATAGGGGTTGGAAATAAGCTGGCTTTCTCTGGAAAAGTTATTGGGGTTGAGAGCGTTAATTTCCGAGGGGTTGAGGCCATTGCGCAAGCCGACGTACTCCCCTGCTTCATTGGGTGCCAGGTAGAGTTCCAGCCTGGGGTCGTTGTTTTCCTTCAAATATTCGGCAAGGGTGGTGCTGGCCCGGTACTCGTTAAAGCTCCGGATCAGGCTCATGGGCTGAATGTTCTCGTCGGCATTGCCGAAATCCCGGCCGTAGGGCATCAGAGCGTTTTCGGCATTGCTGCTGATCAACCGGCCGTCTTCTAATACTTCGCGCACATGTTGTTCAGCCAGGGCAGGGTCAGCATTGCTTATGCGCATAGCCAGGCGGAGCCGCAGTGAATTGGCAAATCGGGTCCAGGCACCGACATCCCCCTGATAGAGGACATCGGCAGGGCCAAAAGCCGCATCCGCCTCAGGAGAAAAACTCGCAACCGCATCCCGCAGCTCATCCAGCATATCGGCGTAAATGTCTGCCTGAGCGTCGTAAGCAGGCGTGATATCACCGGAAAAAGCTTCAAAGTAGGGCACATCTCCCCAAAAGTCAGTAATCCGGTGCATAATAAACACCTTCCAGATACGTGCTATAGCTACTTTATTGGCTTTACGCGCTTCCTTTTGGGCAATGTTAATTACCTGCTGGTTTTGCATGCCAAAGTCGGCATAAGCCGCCCGCCAGTAATCGGTCAGCCAATCGTTGCGGGTAATGTAACGGCCCGTTTCAAAACGGTCTACCGCCATGGCGTAGTACTGAATGTAATGGTTGGCGTAGAGGTGCTGCGCTCTTTGAAATTCGGTATAGCGCAGGGCCCCGTACACCAGCGCACGGGTAAAGAGCAGGTCTTCATCGATGCGGTCTTCCTGAACAGCTGTCGGGCTGACATTGATTTCATCAAAATCTTCTGTACAAGCCCCAGCCCCAACCACCAGCAGGGCGGTGAGCCAGACCCAGGGGCGGCAAATCAAAAAAGTGCGGTATTTCATCAGAGCGTAAGCTTTAAGTTAATCCCCATGCTGCGGGTGGAAGGGAAGGCAAAGGCTTCAATACCCTGGTCGTTGCCAGCGTTGAAGGTAGCCTCGGGGTCAAACCCTACCGTGTTTTTGTGCAGGAAGAACAGGTTGCGCCCCACAAGGGCAATACTGATATTGGTAAACGGGCCCGATTCGAGCACCCGGCCAGGCACCTGATACCCCAGGGTCAGCTCCCGGAGCTTGATAAAACTGCCGTCGTAGAGGAATTCTTCGGCAAAGGTGGAGGCCCGCCCCCCGACATTTTGCCAGTACACCTGTGGGTCCACTTCGAAGGTATTGGGCTCGCCCTCCTGCGTGACCCCCTCGGCTACGTAGCCCCCGGCGCCGGCGTACCACTCCAGGCGGTCGTACTGCGTGTAAATGGCATTGCCCCGGGCCGCAGCTACGGCATTGGTGAAGGAGAAAATATCTCCCCCCTGCCGCATATCGATCAGGGCGCCCAGGTTCCAGCCTTTATAGCTGAAGTTGTGCCCGAAGCCGATCAGGAAGTCAGGCTGGTAATTGCCGATTTTCCGGATGCCCTCCGGGTCTTGCAGGGGCAGGCCATTCTCACCGATAATGCGTTGGCCGGTTTCCGGGTCGCGCAAATAAGCCCGGTCGGCATAGATATCCCCAAATTCCCCGCCAACCTCTGCCTGTATACGGACGCCAAACTGATCGTACTGGCTGCCAAGCTGGAAGACTTCTACGTTCTCGGCCAGTTCTTCCACGCGGGAGCGGTTGCGGGCAAAGTTCAGATAAGTCCGGTAGGTGAAACCACGGGCCTGAATGGGGGTGGCGCGCAGGGCAATTTCCACGCCTTCGTTGACGATGAGCCCGGCGTTGATGACGCTGCGCCGAAAACCAGACCCGCTGGAGACCGGCACGCTCAAAATTTGATTGCGCGTGCCGGCGTTGTAGTAGGTGAAGTCGACCGACAAGCGGTTGTCCCAAAACTGGGCTTCAAAACCGCCTTCTATTGAAGTGGTTTCTTCCGGTTGGATGTTGACCGGGGGCTGGGTATTGATGATTTGGCCGAAGGTCTGGCCGCCGTGGGAAAGGGTATTGACTACGTAGTTGAGGTCGAGCTGATGGGGCCCGAAGTCGTTACCGACCTGGGCCACGGAGGCCCGCAGCTTCGCAAAGGAAAGCGCACCCCAGTTGACTTCCTCCAGCATATCGGTCAGTACCAGGCTGGCCGATACGGAGGGGTAAAAATAAGAACGGGAAGCTGCCGGCAGGGCAGAAGACCAATCGTTGCGAGCTGAAGCCTCCACAAACAGGAAATTATCATAATCCACCGAAACCGTGCCGTAAACCGAATGGATTTCCTTTTGAGATTCGCTCTCAGAAGACAAGACGCTAAGCGCATTTTGCAACACAAAGAAGTTGGGCACATTGAGCCCCTGCGCCGTGTTTGACATACCCCGGCTTGTCTGCTGCAGTAGGTTGCCCCCTACGTTGGCAGTAAAGAACACCTTTGGGCTAAGATCGCGGATGTAGGAAAACAGGATGTCGGAGTTGCGCTCCTCCACCCGCCCGTAGAATTCACTGTAGAAGCTTTTGCCGGGCGTGACCCGGTATATGGTATTGGTGGCATTGCGGTTCTGCCGGAAGTCGTTGTAAAAATCCGTACCGGTCCGCAGCTGCACTTTAAAATAGTCATTGAACCGGTAGCGCAGCAGGGCGTAACCCAGCACGCGGTCGCGCTCGTCATTATTCGTATTGAGGTTAACGGCCCAGTAAGGATTTTGCCATTGGTCGGTGCCGGTAGCATTGGTGTAGAGCACGGGCGTGCCATCAGGGCGGCGGAAGGGCTGCAAATCCTCCAGGCGGATGTTGCGCGGCATTTGGACCAGGCTCGACATGGGGTTGTCCGGGCTCAGGGTAAGGTTAGGGCGGTTGAAGGCATTTTGGTTGATGTAGTTGACCTTGCCTTCTACCTCCAATTTGTCGGTAAGTTTGGAGCTGATATTGAGGTTGACATTGATGCGTTCCAGGTTGCTGTTGGGCATGATATTTTCCCGCCACAGGTGGCTAAGGGAAAGCCGGGCTTGCGTTTGTTCATTCCCTCCGGAAAACGCCAGGGAGTTGGTATAAGTCTGGCCAGTGCGGAAAAAGTCGCGTATGTTATCGGGCTGCGGGGTGTAGGCCGTTGGCTCCCCGGTCCAATTGACAAGCGGCTGCCCGTTCACCTCGGTTTGGCCTAGTGTGCGGGCGCCCCAGCTCACCCGGGTGGCATCCGAAAAGTTGCCATTCTCATCCAAAGGGAAGTTGCCCCCCGAGCCCCGGCCGAATCGGTTCTGAAATTCGGGCAGCACCAAAGGTGTATCAAAAGTCGCATTGGAATTGAACGCTACGCCGATCCCCTTGCGGGCGGCCCCTTTCTTGGTGGTGATCATAATAACACCGTTCTGGCCGCGTGACCCGTACAGCGCAGTGGCGCTGGCCCCCTTCAGTACGTTGATGGACTTGATGTCGTCCGGGTTGATGTTCGAGATGCCGTCACCGAAGTCGATACCCCCAAATTGGCCGCCCCCGCCCTGCGGGTTGGTCATGGGCACCCCATCGACGACATACAGGGGCGAGTTGTTGCCTGCAATGGAAGAGTAGCCCCGGATAACGACTTTGGAGGTACCGCCTGCGCCCGTGCCCGATTGGTTGATTTGAGCACCCGCAACCCGGCCGGCCAGGGAATTGACCACGTTGACCTCCCGCGCCTGCGTCAGCTCATCCCCATCTACGCTTTGGGTAGCGTAGCCCAGGGAACGTTTGTCTTTTTCCAGTGCCAAGGCCGTTACCACCACTTCTTCCAGCACTTCAGCTGCGGGGCGCATCGTCACATCGATGGTCGTCCGGCTGCCTACAGTTATCCGCTGATCTTCGAAGCCGACGTAAGAATAAACCAAAACGGTCGTGTCCGAGGGCACTTGTACCTGATAGGCCCCGTTAAAATCAGTTATGGTCCCCTCTGCCGTCCCTTCCTTTACAACGCTTACGCCGATGAGCGGCTCCCCCTCTGCATCAGAGACCACGCCGGATACCGCCCGGTCTTGCGCCCAGGCTACTTGCACGAGGCTGCAGCTGATCACAAAAAAACAAACCCGGAGGCGTTGGATGGTAAATAGGTTTACTGCTTTCATAATTCAAACTTAAACAAAAAGCAACAGAAAGAAAACCAGTCTTTTTAATTTTTTTTAATTATTGGTGCAAACTTTTTAACTTACATCACAAGCAGGGCTTGTTTATGCAGAATGATGGCGCTTGTGCGCATTACTCTATTAGCCAGGGTGGCAGGAATTGGCCGGAAAAGCTTTAGCCGGCAGCCCCCTTACTTGGGAAACGGGCTACAATGCGTATATTTCGCCCTGATTGCCGAACAAAGCTTCCGCCAAAGGGCAGGTGCCAACTTCCGTTCAGCCTAAGTGCCAGCCCATTTGAAGCATCAAGTCGCTTCTGCTTTATTTAGAACCAACCGGCAGCCCCTCTTATGAATCAGTTATTTAGTAATCAACGTCCAACCACCACAATTAGCGGCGTAGCTTATAAAAACATCACGCTAAAAAAACAGCTGTTGTCCTATTTTGCAGAACACGGCCCCACCTCGATTGCGGTGCTTTGCCGGGCCTTGCGCCTTTCTGTGCCTAAAGTCACCGGATTGCTAAATGAACTCATGGCGGAGCAATGGGTGCAAGATTACGGCAAGGATTCGTCCAGCGGGGGGCGCCCCCCCAGCCTGTACGGGCTTATCCCCGACTCGGCCTTTTTCATCGGGGTGGATGTGCACCGCACCTTTGTACACCTGGCCGTTACTGACTTCCGCAAGAATATTGTTCACCTGGAAGAGCATGCGCCCTACGCGCTGGCCAATACAGAAGAAAGCCTCGAGCAGCTTTGTGCCATCATTCAAGACTTCATTGAAGCAGCTCCTGTAACCAGGCAAAAAATACTGGGCATTGGCGTCAACCTGACCGGCCGGGTGAATTCAGCAACGGGCTACAGTTATAGCTTTTTCCACTTTCAGGAGCAGCCGCTCAGCCAGGTCATGGCCTCCAGGCTTGGCATACAAGTTGTTTTGGAAAACGATTCCCGGGCAATGGCCTACGGAGAATACGCAGCGGGCATCGTCCAGCAGGAGCGCAACGTCCTTTTCCTGAATTTAGATTATGGTATCGGAATGGGCATGGTGCTCGATGGCCACTTATACTATGGCAAATCGGGCTATTCGGGAGAGGCGGGCCATATGCCAGTATTTGACAACAATATCATCTGCCAGTGCGGCAAAAAGGGCTGCCTGGAAACGGAAGCCTCGGGTTGGGCGTTGGTAGAACGGTTTAAGGACCGGGTTCGCAGGGGAGCCACCACCGTATTGGTAAAGAGCCCGGAAGATATAGACCGCATTGACCTTGAGGCTATTATCAAGGCGGCGCATGCGGACGATGTACTCGCTATTGAACTTATCGCGGAGGTTGGGGAAAACCTGGGCCGGGGCATCGCCGCCCTAATCAACCTGTTCAACCCCGAGCTTGTCGTCCTTGGCGGCAGCCTTGCAGCGACCGAAGATTACATACGGCTGCCCATCCGCAGTGCCCTGAATAAATACTCCCTAAGCCTGGTCAGCAACGACACCGCCCTCAAGGTATCAAGCCTGGGCAACCGAGCTGGCGTGCTGGGCGCCTGCTTGCTGGTCCGGCACAAGCTGCTCTCAACGGTCAGTTAGCCTACTCTACTTCTATCTGAATACGCACCGCTTCAGACCAAGCCCCATCGGTATCTTCAGCTCGCAACTGCACCGCATAGTTACCAGGCCCTGGATAGATATAATCCAATTCCGCCCGCTCAGTTTCTACGGTGTAGAAGCCCTCCAGGTTAAATTCGTAGGCTATAATACCACCGCCCCAGGCTGCATCACGGTCGAAACTCTCAGCGGCATTAAAACGGACATGATAGGGGGCTGCTTCGTCCAATTGTTCGGCACCAAGAGCCGCCACTGGCTCGTAGTTGTCAATAGCAAGCACTTCCACTAATGCCGTGCCGGATGCTCCAAAGGGGTTTTCAACCGTGAGCATAAAAGAATGGGTGCCTACTTCAAGCGCTTGTAAGGTTAGTGAGCCGGATTTAGGCGGATTTTCCAGGCGGGCGTTATTAAGCACAAAATCGCCGGCTTTAACTATGGCACCCTGTAGTTTTGACATGGACAACGAATGGCTATTCTGGTCATCGTCAATAGCGTAGGCCAGTTCCAACACTTGCCCCGCACTTAATTTTAAGGTATCCTCGTGCACATCTGTTCCATTGACCAGCAAAACGGGCGGCCTACCATCGCCGTTCTGCCCGTCCTCTTTTTTGCAACCACCTATGGCGATCAACAGGATACCGCAAAAGCAAAGGGCATTTTTATTGAAGTATCTAGGCATCTGTTATTGTTTTACGATTTTAGAAATAGCGTATTGGCCCTGCCCCTCTACGCGCAGGTAGTACAGGCCGGCTGGCAATGCATCCAGTGCAGTGAGGTTCCAGCTGCGCGGTTCTGGGCCGATTTCTACCGGTTCGGTAAGCAATCGGCGCCCAAGCGCATCAGCCAGGCTAATTTGGTAAATCCCTTTTCGGTCAGTTGACAGCACTGCGGTCAGAGCGGAACGGAAGGGCACTGGGAAAACAGTACCGGCCATACTGTTGCTTCCCTTCAATTGGCTGGAGCGTTCGTCTAGGCCAGGGCGAAACCCTTCGTAAGGCAAAACTTCAATCAGACCGGGCACCATTTCGTTGTTGCTACATCCATCTGTATCGGTGACCTCCAGGGAAACATCAAACTGGCCGGGCAAATTGTAAAAATAAAAAGGCTCTGCAGCTGTGCTCCAGCCGCCATCGCCAAATTGCCAGTAATAAACGTTACCCGCTGCGGGGGTTGCCGGTACGAATTGCACCAGGTCTCCTTCTTCCAGCGTGCCTTCAGGGGCAACGGCAAAGCCAGCTTCCGGTGCTTGTACCGTTATGGGGTACTGCAAATAGGAAGAGGTGCACCCCTCCACTTCGGCCTGCGCGTAAAGCACCGCATCGTCTTCGTAGCCAGGGCTGACAAATACCGGCCCGGTAGCTGAAGGGGCCGGTTGCGACAGGCGCTCGTACCACTGGATGACAGCTTCCGGGTAGCCAGGGGCAAAAGCCGAAAAGAAAGCGGGTTCACTTTTGCAGATTACTGCACCGCCGTTAGCGGCCACTTCGGGAGTAGGTATTACCAAATCCAGGTTTTCGACAATCGCGGTGCCTTGTGCAGTAAGGCCTGTCGCATCGGTTACCGTTACCGTATAGGCTCCTGCTCCCAGGTTAGTGATGGTGGCGCCAGTTTCTCCGTTGCCCCAAACGTATTCGTATGGGGGCGTACCGCCTAAGGCCGTGACGGTAGCTGCCCCGGCTGTGCTTTGCTCGCAAATAACGCCTTCCGTATCCACAGCCAGTGACAACTGGTTTTCCGCAGCTATGCTCAAGTTTCGAACAGCTGTTGCTACGCACCCAGCCTGACTTTCTGCCTCCAGGGTGACTTCATAGGCTCCTTCATTGCTGTACGTATGCGCTACCGAAGCACCTGCAGCGGTGTTGCCATCTCCAAAGTCCCAGCTGTAGCTCGCGTAACCTAGAGTGTTAGCCTGAAAGCCCATGCTCTCTCCAGCCAGGGTATCCCCGTCTACCGTAAAGGAAGCATCGGCCACCGCTACCGGGAAAGCAGCAGCAGTCAACGCGGAGAAGCAACTGCCTCGCTGCGCTTGAACCTCCACCTTTAATGAATCACCCTCGGCAATAGCCAAATAGCTATTGCCTGAGCTTAGCAACGCCCCGTTTTCATCGTACCAATAGTATTGATCGACCGCCTGGCCGGAGAATGCCGTCAGAAGTACATTTTCTCCATCGCAAAGGGGCGGGTTGGTACTGAGTTCAATGGCAGGGGCATTAGGGGTTGGGAAAAGTGCACTTAATTCGAACGTTTTTTGCGCCATCTGACCGTCACTATCGGTAATGGTCACGGCGTATTGCCCCGCCGGCAGCGCCTCCAAAACGGCAGCCGTGCTCCCGGTACTCCAAGTATACTCAAACGGCGGAGCCCCATTGAGCAAGGTAGCCTGTACTGCTCCGGTGGCTTCCCCGGCGCAGGCAGGCTGAGTCAGCTCCAGGCTCACGGAAAGTGCGCCTTGGGCAATGACTTCTACAAGGGCCGGTTCTTCCACCGTTTGGCTGCAACCGGAGGGGCTTTCCACCTCTAAGGCCACTGTATATTGCCCCGGTGAGCTATAGGTGTGCACCGGGCTCATTTGAGTGGATACGGCTCCATCGCCAAACGACCAGAAATAGCTATAGGAGGCATCGCCATTTAGTGGAGAAAAGCTTACGGTGCTTCCAGCGGTAATGGTGTTTTCAGAAACTGTGAAGCCTTCATTGGGCACTTCCGCTTCAATCAAAATCGGGCTACGGGTATCGCTGCGGCAGATGCCTGCAGCCGCCTCCACAAAGAAGGTTTGCGCTTCACTGGCTAGCCCTTGTTGGCTGTAAGTAGGGCCACTGCCGAGGAGATCATTGCCCGTTGCGCTGTTGTACCAATAGAAAGTGTTGGCCGCCCCGGTGTTGTCATAGGCGTAAAGCAACAAAAAGCCATCCCCGCAAATCACATCAGCATTAGAAGCAGCCTGGGGGGCAGGCAAAGGCGGCACATTGCTTTCGACCATAGCTTCTGCAATCGTCACTGCCCCTTCTGCATCCGTTACCGTGACGCTGTAGAGGCCTTCGCCTACATTTTGCAAAGCAGGGCTTGAAGCGCCATTGCTCCATTGAAAGGTGTAGGGTGCAGCACCGTTGTAGACCTGAGCCGCTACGGCTCCATCGCTGCTGCCGCTACACTGTGTATTAACGGCTTCCAGGAGTACCCCGAGCGATTGCCCAAAGCCTACCGGAACCGGCTGTGTGGAAGACACACTGCAGCCTGCCGTATCCGTCACCGTCAGCGTAGCCAGATAGGTGTTTTCTACAGTATAGGTATGCGTGGGCTCAGCATCGGCAGAGGTAGTGCCATCGCCAAATGCCCAGGCGTATGTATAATCAGGATTCAGCTCAGCCGGAGAAAAAACAACCGGGTCTCCGGTAAGAATATCGGCTGGGCTGTAGGAGAAACTGGCATCTGCTCCGGCAACGGGCACAGTTACCATGGCTCGGCTGCTCGTGCAATTACCGAGCTTCGCCTCGGCATAAAGCGTATCCGCCTGAGTTATTGGCCCAAAAGGGAAAGTAGCCCCGGCGTAAATTGGCTGCCCTCCTGTGGAAGCATCATACCATAGGTAAGTGGCCGGGCTGGGATTCCCGGAAGCGGTGAGGGCAACGGTGCTGCCCGGGCAAAGCGCTCCATTTATAGAAATGGCAGGCACCTCAAGGCTAGCAGCCTGACTTTCCAGTGCAACAAGGGTAGACGCAGCATTGCCCAAACCATCTGTTACCGACACTTCGTAGCTGCCAGCTGTTAGCCCACTGCGTGCAGCGGCTGCCGAGCCGTCTGCCCATTCAATGGTATAGGGCCATGCACCGCCCTCAATGTTCAGCACCAGGGCACCATCTGAAGCACCGGGGCAACTTGGCTCTACCGCCTCAATAGAAAGCTGTAGCCCGCCACCTGGCAGAATTTGTACTACCTGTTCATCAATGGCGGTACACCCGTGCTCAGATGTTGCTTCCAACATTGCTATAAAAAAGCCTGGGCTATTGTACGCATAAGAAGCCATGGCCCCTGTAGTGCTGTTGCCATCGCCAAAAGCCCAATGGTAAGATTGCGCCCCTACCCCTCCCTGGGCTTCAAAGGCAATAGGAACGCCGGCGGTAGCCACTACCGGGGAGGCAGAAAAAGTAGCATCGGCACTCTCTACTTCTACAAAAACCGGGGTCCGGTCGGCAGAGATGCACCCTTGGTATTGTGTTTCTACGAAATAGGCCTGAGCCTGGTTTACCCCACTCAGTTCCAGGTAATGCCCAATAAACACGGGCGAATTCCCCGTTTGAGCAGCATACCAACAATACTGGGCACCGGCAACATCGGAAGTGGCCGCTAACCAGGCCGTACCGCCCAAGCATACCGGCTCTGCCTGGGCTTGCCCTACATCTGGTGCTGGCAAATCTGGCACTAATGCAGATAATGTTGCCGCTGCAACGGCAGTATTGCCATCCGCATCCGTCACCGTTACCTCATACGCCCCTGTAGCTAATCCGGTGCGGATATTGCCGGCAGCGCCATCCGCCCATTCAAAACTATACGGCGGCGCCCCCCCAAATACCAGTGTATTAATGGCGCCAGTTTCGTCTTCGGGACAGTAGGGGTACTCCAGGTCAAATGCGGCTGAGAGCTGGCCCGCAGCAGCTTCGTACACATTGATAAAACGCCGCTGCTGCGCACTGCAACCTGAGGCAGAAACCACTTCTAAATGTACTTCGTATAGCCCGGCCTGGGCAAAAGTGTGCATAGCCAAAGCCCCGGTGTCGGCAGCTCCGTCGCCAAATGACCACTGATAGGTTGCGCCGGGGGCGGTAGTCTGGGCTGCAAAGGTAACTTCCTGGCCAATAGACGCAGTAGCAACGCTCACACTGAAATCAGCCGATAGAGTTTCGTACTGCACGGTTACCGGGGCGAGCGCGGATACGCAGCCGGCGGCACTCGACTGCAAGTATAACGTATCCAGGAGGTCAGCTTGCTGGACTTGCACAGAAGCCCCTGCGTATAGCAATTCCAGCCCCAGTGAATCTGCATACCAATGGTACGAAAGCCCTGCCTGCTGGCCAGCAGCGGCCAACCAAAGTGGCGCTCCGGGGCAAGCGGGTTGCCCCCCGTTCACAATGGCCTGGGGAAGACTCAATTCATCTAATGCGCCTACCGTAGCGCTGCCAACCGCCGTATTGCCATTACTATCAGTGACGGTAAGGAAATAGGCACCCGTTTCTACACTGCTCTGAAAAGCGGCAGTGCTGCCATTGCTCCAGGCGTAGGTGTAGGGCGGTTCTCCGCCTATGGCATGGGCAGCCAGCGTGCCAGAAGGGCTGCCTGTGCAACGGGCAGGTTCTGACAAAGGCAACGCCAGCAGGGTTTCGGCTCCTCCACCTCCGGGCCCACCCCCGCCAACGGGGGCATCCACTACTTGAATGCGAATGGCTTCTTGGGCGGTACAACCCGATTGCACCGCAACCGCTGTGAGGGTGACTTCATAAATGCCTGGCTCTGTATAAGTATGCTGCATATCCGGGAATTGCCCGTTGGGGGTATTATCTCCCCAGTCCCAGGCAAGTGTTGTGCCAAGGCTGGTGTTCAATGCTGAAAACTGAATAGGGGTGCCTGGATAAACTACCTCCAGACTGGTGGTAAAGCGGGCATCCGGTCGATTAACCTGGATATTAACGGGAGTACGGCCCGAGATACAGCCATCCCGGCGGGCTTCCACGTAGTAGGTATCGCTCTGCTGGGCCCCAAACAATAACAAGGTTTCACCTACAAAAACCGGTTCATTGCCTAAAACTGAAGGATACCAATAGAATACCGCGTCTTCCTCGTCTGAATAGGCCGTTGCCCAGGCATCACCCCCTGCACAAATAGCATTGCCGCCGTTGACAATTACAGCGGGGGCAACTGGGCCGTTGCTAGCAGCACCTACGGATGCCTGAAGATTGGCGGTAAGCCCATTCGCATCCGTGACAGTAGCTTGGTAGGTGCCAGGCAACAAGCCGCTAAGGGAAGGTTGGGTACTTCCATTGCTCCAAAGGTAAGCAAACGGAGGCTGCCCGCCCTGAACCTGGAGCGTGATACGCCCACTTGGGTCGCCCGGGCATGCTGCATCAGTAACCGAGGGGGCTAGTTGCAAGGCCCCTCCCCAGACATTAATGAATCGGGTGGCAGACGCAGTGCACCCTTCCGGGCTTTCCACCTGCAAACGCACTTCGTAGGTGCCCGCCAGCGAAAAGGAATGCTCATGAGGCCCAGGCCCCGTGGCTGTTGCCCCATCCCCAAACGACCAGGTATAGGTATAGCCTGGCTGGGGCGCCACTGCCTCAACGGCTGTTATACCGCCAAGGGGCAATGCCTGGGCAGTAGTCGTAAATTCAGCCTCAACCACAGGTACCTCAACAGCGACTTGAGCAAGTGGGGACGTACAGCCCCCGATTCGGGCTTCCGCCCAAAGCTCTTGGTCGCCGTTTATTCCAAACAGCGTTATTTGACTGCCAGTGTATAAAAGTTGTGCTCCTGCCGGATCTCCGTACCAGCGGATTTCAGCAGCGGGGCGCTCCGAAAATGCAGCAAGAGTAATGTTAGCTCCCACGCAGGCCTGGCCATTTCCATTGGCCACAATAGCGGGAGCCATCAAAGAGCCAGCAGCGGCCAGTGTAAATTCCGCTACCCGCTCGTTGCCCTGGGCATCCGTGACCGTCAGGCTGTACGTACCTGGCAGCAAACCCGAAACGGTTGATCCTGTTGCACCGGTGCCCCAGGTATAGGTGTAGGGCGCTGCCCCGTTGATGGCCTGGGCGGTAATACGCCCCGAGGGGTCATCGGTGCAGGCAGGGGGCTGCTGGCTAAATATCACATCAATGCCCGTTGCCCCTACACTGAGGTATTGCTCACTGCGGTTGATACAACCATCAGCGGTAGTTATTTCCAGCGCCACAACGTAGTTGCCCGCAATGGAATAAGCATGGCTCGGCATTTGGGCGGTACTGGCGCTGCCATCTCCAAAATCCCAGGCGTAAGCGAACTGTGGATCGTTGACCTCAGGGATAAACAGCACCGTATCCTGCACAGAGGGGGCCGTATTATTCAGGGTAAAAGCTGCAGTAGGCACCGGCAAAACCTCCACATCAATACTGGTGGGGCTAGACAGGCAATTCCGGACATTCGTAAAGACTTCCAATTCTCTGGAAAAGCCAATCTCGGGAAGATACAAGGATTCGCCCTCTTGCAAGAAGTTGCCAAAGTTATCATACCACTCGTAGGTGGGCATTTCTGCCTCTGCACTAAAACTGAATAAATATACATCGGTGCCTGCACAAAGCGTATCCTCCGGAGCCACCGCTAATACAGGCGGTAAGATCTCACGGTTGAGGTTTAGAATATCTATGCTGTCGACTTTGGCAAAACCGTTATTATCGGTAATGGTCAGAAAATACCTGCCTTGCCCAATATTATCAATCCGGTTACCGCTAGCCCCGTTGCTCCATTCGTACTGGTAAGGAGGCAACCCGCCAGTTACGTTTGCCTGGGCAAACCCGAAGGTATCCGCAGCGCATAACACATCATCTTTGGTAAAATTCGCCTGGATGCGCACAGTAAAAATAGTGTCGGGTTCTGCAAAACTGCCCACCGTTTTATTGGTGTTGAAGGACTCGGTTGTGGTGCAGGGGAGCACTACATCAGCACTGGCGTCATACACTTGAAAGGTAATGTCATCCTGAGCCCCATTAACAGAATACACAAACAGGCTCACGATGTACCGGTCAAGCGCTGCCACATAGGCCGGGCTGGATACTCCGCGGATACTGCTGGAACTCCCCACAAAGGCCGCCACCCTGTCATCGGGATCTCCCGACTCCTCTCCTTCTATGTCAATTACCGCTGTAATGACCATGCTGTTCGGGTAATTGGCGGGGTCTACCGACCAGGTAGATTCATCAAGCCGGTCGGCGGTATCCTGAGCCCAGGCCGGGGCCGAAGCCAGTATTGCAAAGGCGAAGAGGCAGCTATATATTCTATTTCCCATAAGGATTTGCATTATACGTTGTGTTGAAGTTTAGCGGCCACTACGGGCGCGGTGTTTGTTTGACAATCGGCAAAGCTAACTGATGGCCACGGCCGCTTTCCAGCCGAAGCAGGTAGGTACCATCTGGCACCTCTGGCAACAGGCGCACCGATGTTGGCCCCGCTTCCCAGACCCTTTTCTGGTGTTCAATTCTTTGGCCAGAAAGCGACAACAATTCCAGGGTATAGGCACCGCCGTAGGGCAATTGAAGGTTCACGTCAATATGCTGCTGGAAAGGATTGGGGCTGGCCTGAAGGCGCAACTCCCCCTCTGGAAGCTCCAGCACCTGAGTGGCAGCGCTAACCCAGATATCGAAAAGCCCCTGCCCGGTACAACCCGCCAGGTCTGTCCTTGACAATACGGCTTGGTAATGCCCCGGCAATTCGTAGTGGTGGGCCGGTGAGGTTGAAGTGCTGGATTGCCCGTCCCCGAACGCCCAAACAAAAGCGCCCTGGGTAACCGAAGGCAGAAATTGTATGGCTGTGGCTGTAGTCAGCTCTTCAGTTGGAGACACGGTGAAAGAGGCATCTGGTTCGTAGACCTCCACGGCCACAGCCGAAGGTGGCGATTCGCAGCCCCGGTATATGGTTTTCGCTAGAGCCGTGTAAGCCGATTGGATATTCTCAACAAGCAAGGCAGGATTATCCTGAATGGGTTCCCCTTCAGCTGTAGCCCATATGATACTTGACTCCTGATTAGGCGCATGGGCATACAGTACAACATCGGTGCCCCTACAGGCGGGGCTCTCGGCAGAAAGCTCTACCGTTGGTGCGGGGATCTCAACCTCAAGGTTCTCAAGCGAAATCGTATCGGCATACGACAAGCCATTCGCACCTGTGATCGTCAACCCATAATCTCCGGCCCCAATGCCTTCAATTCCAGAAGCCTCCGCTCCGGTACTCCATAGATAGCTGTAGGGCGGTTCCAAGCCACTGACCATCGCAACGCTCACAGCGCCCATCGTATCGGCAGCACAGTAGACAGGGTTTTGTTCATAAACGGCGCTCATCAGCTGGGCATTCAAGGAGAAGGGGCCTGTGAAACTTCCGAAGATACCATTGGGCTCAAACTCCAGTTGTTCCTTGGCCAGGTACACCTGGTTTCCGCTGGCATCGTAGAGCAGGAATTGTACGTCCTCCCCAGCCTGAGCACCGTAGACGAATAGCGGGGCCCGATAGCTTTCCAGGGCTTGCACATAGCTAACTGGAGCTACGCCACGGCATTCCCCGTTGACGTAAGCGGCCACTTTATCGCCTTCGTCAAAGCTCATTGCCTCCTCAAAGTACAGAGCCGAAGTCACCACCATACTAGACGGATACGCTGACGGATCAACCGACCAGGTATCCGGATCAGACGGGTCGAAGGCAACCATAACTGGCTGAGGCTGCCCATCGGTTACGGAAGCTGCAGAAAGCGGGGTACTTGACCCCGGGTAAAGCAGGGGCCCCTCCTCACCTACTTCGATCTGATAAGCAAAATTCGGGCGAAGAACCTCCATGCCGCTTAAATTGCCAAATAGCCATTCACTGGTGCCTGTATCAAATTGGGCGACCATATTAGCCGACAACCCAGGCAGGGTTGGGTCCTGGGCAACGGTACGGATCAGATCCAGGTTGGAAACATTTAACAGCCCGCTAAGGGCATCATTGATGCCTACTGTATCCGGCAGTGGGTACCCGATCAGGTTCCAGCCATCTGCGAGGGGAATAGGCCCGTAAGTTGCATCCCGGCCAGTCACGCGGATGGTATCGTCTATTCCGCCGAGGAAGAGGATATAGCCTTCTTCCGGGCGGATGGTGTCCAACCCATTGGTGCTTACCCAACCAATGCCCTCTACGTAGCCAGCCGAAGTGTTTTCGGTCTTTAGGATGTCACCGTTTTGGAGGTGTTTAAGCTCGCGAAGCTGGGCATCGACGCTCATATTGGCTTCTTCATTATTGAAGGACAGCCAAGTGATGCCCCCCCCTCCGTCGCCTTGTCCATTGACAGGGATGTAGCGGGCGCGGTCGCGGGCTTTATCAACCACGAGGACTTCAGGTTCAGCGAAAGTCCCGGCGGAGAAGCCATCACCGAAAAAGAGGGTGTCTGCGGGATAGGCGTTGTACTCAATACCAGCGGAGGCATCCCAAACCCGGAATTCCAGCGGTTGCCCAAAGTCATCCGGATCGCCGTACACCAGCATAAAGGAAGCGTACTGGCCGGCAGTAGTGCTGGAAATATTAGCCACGCCACGGATTTCGTTCCCGATCCATGCACTGACAATATCCATGGAGTCCCGTGAAGTCTCGGCTACTGGCGCATCACTAAATCGATAATTCGCAATAACGGTATTGCTTGTGGTGTACTGCGACGGGTCAACACCCCAGAAAGGCGGGCGTGCCAGCACTTTCACATTAATTCGGATTTGGTCACTGCCCTGATTCGGCATAGTAGAACTCGAAACGACCTCCAGAACTGCTGAGGTATCTCCTACCGGCAGCATACTGCCATCGATCGCAAACCGTATTGGCAATCCCGTCGCGGTGAATATGGAACCTGCTGCCGGCTCTGCTTCCAACCATGGAAAGTCCGCCAGTCCTTGAATGGTATAATCAATCAGCCCATTGGTATTGGTGTTGAATAAAACGGTGCTGAGGCTTCCTTCACGATCCTGGTAAATGACCGTTTCTAAAAGGGTATCCTGGGCGTAAATATCCCGGGCGATAACGAGGAATTCCCACTGGAACGTATCGAGTTGCGCCTGGTTTTGAGCTGAAGGGCCGGCAATAGGATTGCCCGCAGCATCGCGCTGAACCGGGAAACGATTGCCCACCTCATCGATTAAATTCCACACTTTGATGGTCAACTCCTGATCATCGTAGTCGGTCAGGCTGGGCTGATCAGGTATAAATACAATTTTATTATCGGCTGGGAATGGCGCTACCTGCCCGGGCACGGTATCCTGGGTTGCTTCGTTGACGACCAGGAAGTTCATCTCTGCCAGGCGGCCGAAATCAAGTTCCCTGCTAACCCGTATGCTCACTTCGTCTCCCTGCTGCCAGATGCGGTCAGCGGGTTCAAACTGGGCGAAGGACGCTTCGGTTTGCCGCCTGATTTGGCCGCGCGTAACATTAGATTGCACGATGCCGCCCGCACCACAGGCGGAAATAGCCCGGATCTCGTATTCTCCATCCGGATATTTGCTATAGTTTTCGGTAATATCCCAGATAAAAGGGTAGAAAGGAGCTTGCCCGGGGCCAAAGTTAGCTTCATTCCAACCCAACAAGTCCGCAGCGGTAGGATTACGGTCAATGCCATCCAGCTCAATGGGCGGAATATCCTGCCAGCCCGAGCCGTCACCTACGCGGCGGTACTGCAGGTAGACTTCTTCCAGCAGTGGGTTTTCCGGGTCGTAATCGCGTATTTCGACCGCTATGGCTTCCTGGCTATTCGGGAGGAAGGGGTTACGGCGGCGGATAATCCAGCCATCTTCCGGAGCGGTCACGCTAATATCGCTGCAGGGGTGGTCAAAGAAGGCGCTGATCGTCACCGTGTCCCGCTCGAAGCCCAAATAAAGATCGCCATCTGTACAGCTTGGGCGCATAACGACGAAGATGCTATCGAATTGATAACTGTTGACCGGGCGTTCCAGCTCCAGCGGTATAATAAAGGGCTGGTTGGGGTTGATAAAAGTATAGGCCAAGCCATCTTCATTGCCCCCTCCCAGGTACTGGCCGCCGGTAATCAGGACAGCCCCGTTTTCGTTGCTCTCCGCTTCGTGGTAGAGGTACAGGTCACGTTGCTCACCAAATGGGTTGAGGTTGGTCAACTGGAGGTAGAAAGTGGCGTTTTCATCCGGGTCTACCTCCTGCAATTCCTGAAAGTCAAAAGCGGAATTGGTTTCCTGGTCGTATAAAGACAAGTCGAAGCGGTCCCGGAAAATGCTCCCCGGTTCGGGTGGGCAGGAGCTACGCCCGCCGAGCAATTGGAAATATGGGGAATGGCCGGGGTCTCTGCCCTTGATGGCGGTGACGCTGAACTGGTCGCCGGGGTCATCATCGGAGAGGGTATAGCTGACTTCGGTTGAGGTTGTAGTAGACTCGTAACGAGATCTGTTGAACTGATAATCAAGGGTATACCTTACACCTATCTTGTTCTCCACATCCACGGACTCTACCACCAACCCAACACCTACATTAGCGTTCGTACCTACTATGTTGCCTATTTTAAAGTCGACTTCCAGGAATGCAAACTGTGAAATGGTACTACTTGTGACTTGCTGTTGAGTTGTAGTTTTGGTAATATCAACCCCTGCTGAAAAGGTGGAGTTTTCAATTTCCGGAAACAGCCCCTCCTGAGTATCACTTCCAAAGGACTCAATTCTATCGTTGACTTGATCCGTATCCAAGTAAAGTGAATCCAGCCAAAGGTTAACTCCGAATACCGCCTCTTCATAAAGAAGCGCCAAATCGGACGTAAATAGCACGTCCGCAGGCTTTTCAGCATTGGTGAGTAAAAATTTGCCGTTCTCATCATAACTGCCAATCTCTAAACAAAACCCATTGCGAGCTTCTATTGCGTTTTCCACGCGCTCCTGAAATGTGCCCGGCGGATCCTGTGGGTCAACGAGGATAGCCTCTTCACCAGCTGTACCTATGCTCTGCAGGTATTCATCCTCCTGGCCATAAAAAACCACGTCCTGCCATAATCTATTCTGCTCCATGCTTTGGTTGCAAAATTGGTAGAAAGGCACAGTATCAAAAGCGTGGTATTCAAGCATTTGCTCCCAGTTGGCTGCCCTCTTTAAAAATTCAGCTTCTGCAAATTCGGGGAGTAAAGGCTCTCCACCAACAGAAAGCTGGATGTCGCCTTCAAGAGCGGCTTGTGCATTTGCTCTGTTTTCGGCAACCAACTGCTTAATTTGACCTACCGTATAAAACCAGTCGGTCTCAATTTCATTGAGGGTAATCTCAATATTCTGAACTTTATTCAATTCGCAGGTCGATTCATCATAATCCAACCTTTCGGTAATGCCGTACTGTGTCGATGCCCCAAAACCAACCAAGACATCTGCATCAGGGCCTACGAAACTTCCATCGGAGGAGGTACTTATCTCTTGTTGAGTCTCAAAGGTGAGTTCTGAGGTCTTTTCAGTTCCTCTTCCGCCGCCCACCTGAGAATCTAACTCGGAGAAAGCTCCCGCGCTGAATAATGCAAAAGTTAGGTCAAACGCGACACCTATCCCCGTTTTGGTCTCATTAGTAACAGATAGCGACTTGGTGATGGTTTCATTCTCAGCTATTGAACTAAAGCTGCCATCCCCAGGTGGATCCCGCAGCACGTATATAGGCAGCTTCACCTGCCCGGATTCGTCCTGATTGGGATCTACTATGATGTCGCTGCCCGGGAGCGCTGCCAGGCCGGTGACAATGACCGGAATATTGACCTCCGCCAGCAAATCGCCAATATCCGAGAAATATTTGATGTTGATCCCTTTGCGGAACGGTGCTACCAGATTAGGCTCCCCTGCAATAAAGTCATGTGGTTCAAATGCCCCACGCTCAGGCTGATAGAACAGGCTATCCCTGCTGCCATTCGCACTGGCAGCGGCATTATTGACTACCAATACGCCTTCTTCTACTTCGCAAACTTGCCCTTGGATAAACTCGGTCACATCAAAATAGAGGCGGTAGGGACTGTCCTGGTCGATGACCCGGGGTTCCGACTCGTCTCCGCAGAAGGCACTTCCGATTTGGTTGCGCGTAGTAATTGTGGCTGGGCGGTGGTAGACCAGCCGTTGGAAAGTCAAAGAATCCAACACGATAGCCCCCAAAGCTTCTTCTGTATTCTGAACATGGATTTCTTTGAGCGCCAAAGCGGAAGGCCGGTAACGCAGGTAGTTTAATATCAAGGCATTTTCCGCCGTAAGTGGGGCGGCTTCCGTCACCGTAAAGACTAGCTCCTCCAGTGGAGGCAGGGCTTGAGTTACCCGGCCGTTCGCTCCAGTGATTGCCGTTGTTTGGAAACAACCATCAGGTGTACTGATTTCGATAGTGAATTGCCCGTTGGAGGACGCTGGGCCTCCACAAACTGTAGTCAAAAAAAGCTCAACATCATAAGTCAGCGTATCTTCAAAGTTGACTGTAGTAATACGAGGCAGGTTGTCAAAATCAGTGATGGTAGTTGGCGCATCTGCACGGAAAGCGTGCCGGATGACGTTTGTCTCCGCCCCCATATTGTCGATGCTGCTGCTGAATTCAGCTATAGCGATTTCGACTTCTGCCAGGTTGGCAAGACTGGGGTTTACAACCAGGCTGTAGCGGCCATCCGCATCGGTCATAACGGCTTCTTCCTGCGGGGGAGTGCCATCGTCAAAATGGTTAATGAGCATTACTTCGATGCTATCCAGGCCACAGTTTACGCCCTCGTAGTTTACCAAGCCCTGTACGACAAAGGCGGTGCGGTCGAAGAAGAAAATATTGGACTTGGTGCTGTTCTGCGGAGAAATGGCAGCAGGTATAGGATTGGTCACAAACTCATGGTCGCGGAAAGCAGCCGTTAGCTGATAGGTGACAGTGGTGTCAGCAAAGTACACTCCATCGATAAAAAAGCGGCCATTCACATCGGTCTGAGCGCTGTAGCTATACCGCTCCCCTTCTATAATGGCGCTGGCTTCCACTTGCACGCCCGGTACGGGAGCAGATCCCATGAGGGTCACCACATCGCCTTCAAAAACACCAATGCCGCGGCGCGTACCCTGGTCCGATACCGGAATAGATTCCCGGTCATCCATGGTCAGAACCCGTACAGCATAAGTATAGGCTTTACCGGGCAGGCCCTCTGTATCATTGTAGAAAGACTCCGACGGGCTGGCCGTATGAATCAATTCGTCATCGCGGTAGACGTTGAAGCCATTTATATAGTCCCGGTTGCCGGAGAAATCCCATGCAACGCGGGTACGGCCGGTAAATTCGCTATCGGTAGCAGAGGCGGAGTGGAGCTTTTGGTTCCAGACTTCGAGGAGGTCGGGGGAGATAAAAATTGCCGCCCCTCTATTATCGTGAATTGGAGCCCCTATTAAAAACCCTTCAGAGGATGCCCCGACCGAAAAACCAAATTGATCCCCAACACCAGCCATATCCTCTGGCATCCCAGTAAAGTCAGCAAAGTTAAAGTTGCCGCCCCCGTCTTTCTTAAAGAAGAAGACCAACCCGTTTATTTTGTTTTCCTCCCCTACATCATTGTGTTCCGGAGCACCGACAATAAGCCAATCTCCACTCAGTGCTACCGCATAACCAAACTGATCGGTATCCGAATTATTTGGCAATAAGGGCTCGGGTATCGTTTGCGCTTTATTCCAAAAAAAGTCGCCTAAGGTAAATATATAGACTGCACCGGGACCTTTTCCATCCGCACCGATTGCGGCAACATTTCCCTCGGTTGATATAGAAACCCCAAAGTTTTCTCCCTCCTCTTCTGGTTGAATCCTTTGGACAAAAGTCATCAATTCACCATTGTCCTGAATATTAAAAACGTCCACAAATCCGTCGAAAAGCGCACTAAACTCTGAACCTGCTCCTATCATCAAATGATTATCATCGCTATCCATAGCGGCGTACTCAACAAGACCAGGAATTGTACTATGAATGATTCTATCGTTTTCAAGATTAGTTAAACCCAGGGGAGCAAAAGGATATGGAACTGTGAGCGCAGGATTTGGCTGGAATACATATCCAATTAAATCATACTGGGTAGCAGTAGGGTTCCATTTATATGTAGCAATTTGCTTCATTGCTTTTAGGTTGATGAAGCCGTAGTCACCATTCAATGCCACGTCTGTACCCTTTAGCCTATTTGCAGCTATAGCTTGATTTCCGCCCACGTAAACAGGCAAACTATTGCCCTCGAACCCTCCTAAGAAAAAGTCTGCTCTACCGCTATTGCTGCCGTTATTAGCACTATTGAAGGGGCTCCCTGTTACAGTCCTTTCCCGGAAGATATCCACTGAATAACCGAAACGCCCTGTGGTACCAGTATTTGCATTTAAGTCTGGCAGTCCTTCCCATACTCCATTCCTCTTTATACACAACTGACAAAACCCTCGTCCTAAAAAACCCGGGCTGCCCACAATTGCCTTATCATCAAACATACTAACTGAATAGCCCAAGTCTGAACCCTCCAATGACGCATTAAAGATTGGATACTCTTCTCTAAGCAAGCCTGGCCAGCCTGCATCCTGTGCAGCGCCGGAAATATATCGCTGCCCAAAGGAGTATCTGACTGAACGGATTTGGTAGTCAAAACTACCAAAAGGTTCCTCCCCAATCCCATTGTACACATCAGTATAGCTTCGCCGCCCGGCGGGAATTGTAGCAATAAGCTGCCCATCCCGGAGGATATCAAAGCTGTCGATATTAGCGCCGAGGGGCAGTTCCCAAGAGAGCTCTACCCGGTTTTCGAAAGTACCATCGGTTGCCGTGAAGCTCTGGGGAACGGGCTGTTCGTAGCCAGTGTCAAAGAATAAGGAATTCCCAACAGGCGCGGAAAAGTAGCGGGTTCCTTCCCGGTCTGAATAAGCACTGACAAGTACTACTGCTGAAGCGCTACTAGGGTCGCCTGGATTGAAAATATCTAACAGGCTAAATTGGTAGTCGTTTCCATTTAACGGGACCGTGTAGATCGTATCGAAATCAATGGCATTCCCATTTTGGTCCGGATAATTGAACGAGAAATCCAATATAAACCCATCTATGCCGCGGGCGTAATAGTCCCAGGTAAAATCAAACTGCCCGAGTGTGCCATTGGGAAATTGAGATAAACTGACTGGTGTTTGAAGTATCGGAAAAGCAATGCTGCTCTTTCGCCCTCTCGACTGATAATCCATCCCATCCCGGCGGAGCAGCGCCACGATTTTGTATTCGTGAGTTGTTTGTGGCAGCCCATCGAAGTCCAGGTACTGCTGCACGGTATCCGGCAGCGTAGCAATCAACGCTCCATCCCGAAAAATGCGGAATGCCGAAACCTCCTCTCCCTCATAAGCCCACCGAACTTGTACTGCATTGCTGTCGGGCAAAGCCGTAAGCGACAAGCCAGGAGCTGCCACTTCGGGAAAAGTAGCTGCTACTGTCCGGGCAGGGGCCGACTCCAGGCTCGTCCCCTGCTGCCGTACGGGTTGCACCGTGTATACGTACTGCTTGTTGGGCAAGCCCGTAGAATCTATAAAAGCCAACTGTGCCCCGCTTTCAACCAGGGCAAGCACTTCATCATTTCGGCTAACCTGATAGAAGCCGACTTCCCCGGTGCAATGGCTCCAATTGAGGGTAAGCGTGTTGGCTATCCTGCTGTAGGCTACCGTGGCCGTCAAATTTTCGACGGGTGCAAAGGCTGGATAAGCGCCCTCCACTGCCACCGATTCCCCAAATTGCCGTTGCCCGTTCACCAGGATAAAGGGCGTAACGGTATAATCATAATTGATTCCGCCAGTACCACTTGAATCAATTATAAAGAAGGGTTCCCCGCGGCGCACTACGGCAAGTTCGGTCAACTCCCGGAATACTTCAAACCCATCGTACCGCCCATCGCTCAGGCTCCAGCTGACAACCATCTGGCCCTGACGGGCAAACGCCTCGGCTTCCACGTCAATGAGCCGCGCAATGCTGTCACGCTCTGCAGCGGGGGGGTAAGCAGCGGGGGAGAAATCGTCCCTGAAATTGATTACTACTTCTTTGTTGAGCACCGGTGCACCCGGCACTGCCTGCTGTGGAATAGCAACATCTACGGCCTGCCCGCTGGTTTGCAATGCTACTTCCAAGTTGTCCTGCAGCCCGGCTACTGGCAAGTCTTCAAAGCGGTAAAATCCTGCCAAATTGGTGAAAGCCCGGCCAACAGTGCGGTTTTGATCCACCAGCCTAACCTCCAGGCTGTCGGTACTGCGGGAGTTGCGGGCAGATTGCAACTGGCCATAGATTACGCCCGGATTACGGCGCTGCCCCAAACCATAGACCGGGATGGAGGCATTGCCTTCGTAAAGCGCCCGCACACTGTATTCGTGCTGCAGGCCGGGCGCTACATCATAATCGTAGTAAGCTCTGGCTGAAGTCGGCAAGGTATCTACTGGACTGCCATCCCGGGAAATCTCAAACCGGGATAGCTTAAAAGAAGGGTACGTCCACGTCAGCGCAATGTGCATCGGGAACTTGTCTGATACCTCCAGATTGCCGGGAGCCTCCAGCGACGCATTATTCAGCGGTATATTGTACGGTAAGGTGTTGGGCGGAGAAGTAAAGAATTCGCCTCCAATATTGCGATACGCTAGCACCGAAAAGGTGCCTGTTTGGCTACCCGTACCCGCAACGTTCGGATATATGGCCATCCGGGTTTGTCCACGGGTAAGCGTATCGCGTATTACCCCGTCCACTTGAAGCAAGTAGCCATCAAAGTTTTCCTGTACGGGTGGCCCGGCAGGGTCAATCGTAATGCCCAACCGGCCTGGTTGTGGGTTCAGGCTGAATGGCGCATCTCCCAATTCGGGAAAATCAATAGCTGGTGTACTTAAACTTGGTGGGCCGATGTAAGTGGTATCCCCAATTTCCAAAAACGTGCGGACATCGTAGGTATAATTCACACCTGGCTTTCCATGCAAATCATTAAACGTTTCTTCTCCCCCTTTCGCCACTTCGCCGATAACTACTGCATCTCGGTAAATCCTGTACCCTGAAAAATTAAGGTTGCCATTCGAATTTTCATCCCATTCGATTTCTATAGCATTGGCTGCAGGAAGGGCTGTCAGTACAATACCTTCCACTGCAGGTGGGATAACAGCCGGGGGGCTTTGGACCTCTACCAATTCGGATTCTACAGTCTGCCCATCTACCAGCCGGTAGGCGGTCAAGCCGTATAAATAACCTGTGCCGGGGACAGCGCGGAAATCAAAATACCGGTCCGTGCCCACAGGTAATTCAGCCAGAAGCTGATTGTCGCGGTAGATGCGGTAGCCTGCGTAATTGGGTGAGGAATGCGCCCAGTCCAGTACCAATATTCCAAACGTATCCACGTCTGGACTTTGGGCTGCCGTCAGGCCGGTAGGCAGGCTTACGTTAGGAAAAAAGGCATTGATTTCCCGGCTTGCGGTTATTAAAGAATCATTGCGTAATACATAAGCAGTGAGCCGGTAATCGTAATAGCCTGGCGCTGCTGATTTGTCGGTAAGTAATGGTGGCAGGTTCCCATCGGTGGTTACCGTGGCCCCAATCAATTCGGACTCCCGGAAAAGCTGAAAGTGTACGGTATCCACCGAAGCGGTAAAGCTCCAATTGAAGCCCAGGGTATCTATGCCGGGCAAGCTGAAAAATGTATCCAGCTCCAGCTCAATACCCAGTTGAGGAAAAGCCTGGCCTGCCTCAAAAAAGACTTCATTTGCTTCAGGGGTTTGATTATTGAGTTCTACAGCCTGCGCATCATTTTCAAAGGTTAGCCCGTTTTTGGAGGCCGTCAGTTCAAAGGTCCCTTGCCGCCCGTAAAAAAGAGAATCAAACTCGAACCGGCCCGTAAAGTCAGTAAGAGCCGAATCAACCAATAAAGTATCTTGCCGCTGGAAAGTGTAGGTGATTTTCACGTCGGGTATGCCCACTTGCCCAAGGGGGGTACGCACCACCCCCGTAATTTTACCAATAGGGCCGACCCTACCGGTATCTACATCCGCGGCAATAGCTTCATCCGCCTCGTTCAAGATTTGCAGCGTATAGACCGAAGCTTGCCCGTAAGTAGGGTCAAAATCTACGTAGGCCGTTACTTGTTCATCCTCCAGGGTGGCAATGGCAACTCCATCACGAAGTAGCCGCAACGCATCCGCAAAAGCCCCCATATTATTCCAGGCGAGGGCGACAGCATCTGCTCCCAGGTCGTCAGAAGCTTGTAGATCAATGGGTGCGGTGCTGCCTTCGTCACATACATCATATAAGGATTCACCAAAGGTTTGCCCGGTAACTTCACTGAATGTCCGGATGCAGTAGGTATAGCCCTGGCCGTTCACAAGACTGCTTTCGTCTTCAAGACTGTACAAATCGGTGAAGGCAAATACGGAATCGATCACCGTTGAGCCGGGAAGGGTCCCAACCAGGACGGGCTGGCTGCCCCCTGCAGTCCGAAACACCTGAAATGCAGATGATAATTTGGATTTATTGGTCCAGGATAACGCAACAGCTCCGGGGCTGGCAGCATCAGAGGCAGTGACGCTTTCCGGTGCCTGAAAGGGCAAGGTGGCCCCCGAAACAGCAAGGGGCGAACAACCGCCCGCCGTAATCTCTCCTCCCGGCCCGATTTCGTAGAGCCTCAGTTCAAAGTCTACATTTTGCCCAGGCCCGGCAAAGTAGCGGAAATTACTCTGGGCGGCAGCTGGAGGGTCATCCAAAACGGTTGTGCTGAAAATTACAACGCCATTTGCGCTCAGTTCAAGAAATACGCCTTCACCGAATGGCGTACCCGGATTGGAGGGGTCTTCAAAGCACACGGAAGGGATGTCCCACCTCAGGTCGATATAGGCATCATTGGGGGCACTTTCGATGATAAGGCTTTGAGCAGGTAAAAAACCAGGTAGGAGCGGGCAAAACAATAATAGTGCCACTAGCTTCGAGGGCAAAGCGTTCATAGGTCGTCGTATTTTTCTGTAGTGTACCGGATTGGAAAACCACCCGATTAACATCGTCTCAAACCTATCGGAATGGTCGGCAATTCATGTTCAATTTTTGCTCAAATAGGTGGAAAAAATCGCGAAACCAGGGCGTAAAAAAATGAGGCTTCACTCCACCTACCCAGCTCTTAGCCATTGTCAATCAGCACATTAAATGTAGACATTATGCTTTTTCCCGGAATTGGGACGGCGCGCAGCCGTAGGCCGAAGAGAACGCCCGGCTAAAGTAACGAGGATCGGCAAAGCCGCAGGCGTAAGCGATCTCCGAAATGGGTTTGTCGGTTGACAACAACTCTTGTTTGGCAAATTCCAACCGCATTTCCTTGAGCAATGCCATCGGGGTCATGCCCGTGATAGCCTTTACTTTTTTTCCTAAAGAAGACCGGCTCAAATTCATATGTTTGGCCGTATCATCGAGGGTGATGGAGGTATCAGATAAAGCCTCTTTGTAGAACTGCCTTAATTTCCTCAAAAAAACTTCGTTTTCATCATGGCTATCCGATGAGAACTCAAAGGCCGGCTGCATGACCTGACTGTATTTCTTCTGCATCTGCTGACGGGCCTCTAACAATCGCCTTAGCGTAACAAGTAACTCTTTTTCGTAAAAGGGTTTCTCTAGGTAAGCATCTGCGCCCCTGCTCAAGCCATCGATACGATTGTCCGGCCCTGCCTTGGCGGTCAGTAACAGTATAGGGATATGGTTGGTTACAGGGTTCGCCCTAAGCTGTTCACACACCTCAAAGCCATCTCGCACAGGCAACATCACATCACTTACGATCAGATCAGGCACTTCAGCAATGGCAAGGTCAACGCCCTGCGCGCCATCGGAAGCGGTTACCAATTGATAGTGAGGCGTCAAACAGCTTCGGATGTAAGCCCTGACTTCAGGATGGTCTTCAATAAGCAGGAGCGTTGGGCGCCGCCCGCTGCCCGAAAGCGGCTGCTCAACCGTTAGCACCGGATGGCCTGGCCGGCTTTCTAGCGCAGCAATTGCTAGCCCTTTCTCGACTGGGGCGGTCACCGGCAGCGGCCCTTCTGTTTCTTCTTTTGGTACAGGCCACCTAACTTCAAAGGCTGAGCCCTTTCCTGGTTCGAGGCGGGCCGGGCTTTCTACGGCCACCTCCCCGCCCAAGTGGTCTACCATTTCCCGGACGATGGCAAGCCCGATTCCAACCCCAAGTTCGTGCTTTTGAGCGGTGGTTTGCGTCTGAAAATACCGGTTGAACACCTGGGGCTGATCTACGGCCGCAATTCCAACACCTGTATCTGCAACCTTTATCCCCACTTCACCTTCTGAATAACTCATCTCTACTGCCACCCGGCCGCCTTTGGGTGTAAACTTGACAGCATTGCTTAGCAGGTTATTTACGATATGTACGACGGCTTTTTCGGCGTAGGATATCTGTACCGGTTGCCCCGGAACCTTGATTTTGAGCTCGACGCCTTGTTCTGCCGCCTGGTGCTGCCAAGGTTCTGCCAATTGTTGCACCAAAAGCCTGAGGTCCCCTTTTTGGTAATCCAATACGATACTTCCCCTATCGAGCTTTGTCAGACTCAGAATCTGATTAATCATATGGAGCAACCGCTCCCCTCCTTCCTGGATCAGGCGTAGATTTTGCTGCAGGGCGTTAGAGTTAGCCCCATTTGCTGCCATACGCTGAGCGCGTTCGGCCATTCCCAAAATAAGGGTGAGCGGGGTGCGGAACTCATGGGTGATTTTGGTAAAAAACTGATCCTTGAGCTCGCTGAGTTCCCGGAGCTTCCGGTGGCGCTCTGCTTCCACTCTACGCTGAAGCTGCATGCGGTAAATTCGGTACCCTAAAGCGGAGAGCAATGCGCCAAAAATTACCAAGGCCCACCACCTTAAATACCAGGGCCGCCGGACGATAATCGGTAAAACCAATTCATTTTCGCTCCAGTTGCCCCGGGCATCTGCCCCCTTGGCCCGGAAGGTGTAGCGGCCGGGTGCCAATTGATTGAAGGCAACTTCCGATTGCTTGTCAGTAAGGTTCCAATTTGACTCAACCGGGTCCAACTTCCAGGCAAAGCGCTGCAAACGGGGCGTTTCAAGGTCGTCCAACCGAAGCTGAAGGACGAACCGCCCGATCGAAGGTGCAATTTCCAAAGCTTCGCCCGCGGGCCAAACATCAGGAGACCGCTTGATGATGGTATCTGTGCGGTTGTTGTAAAGCTGCACGCCAGCGAGGTACAATTTCGGCAAGGATCTGGTTTCCACTAAAGGGGGAGGATTGAACCCCAGAATACCATTTAAAGTCCCCAGAAAAATTTCCCCGCCAGAAGAGGTGTAATGCGAAAGGCTGTTAAACTCGAAATGCGGCAGCCCATCTTCCAGGTAATACTTTTTCAAGGTACCCGAAGCCGTATTGAACCGGCACAACCCTTTTGATGTGCCGAGCCATAGTATATCCCCTTGTGGCTCCATGTTGTAAATGGTCCTACCGGGTAACCCCTCGGCTTTTTTGACCCATTGCTGTTGCCGGCTCCTCGGGTCCACCCCCAGCAACCCGTCGTCAGTAGCTGCCCAAATTATGCCCTTGCGGTATTCCAATTGATAACACACGGAGACCTGGTTTGACACCAGGGTATCGGCCTTGCTCAAGGTTAAGTCGACACTTAGCAAGGTGCCATTTTTAGTTGCCAGATACACTAAGCTGGTATCCTGGCGGGCGTACAGTTTGTTCATTAATGTATGGCCGGGAATATCTACTACCCGATTAATAAGAAATGGCGATTGAGGCGTAAATTGCAGAAGGCCGTCTTCTGGAGTGACCAGCCAGGTTTGCGCTTCATCATCTGAAAATACCTTTTTTAGATAATGGGGCAGCTTCCAGGAATAAGCTGTTTCATCGGGAATAGAATAAGCAATAAGGTATTGGCGGTCCAGTATAGCCCAAATTGTGTCGGAGTTAGTCTGAAAAAGCGAAGTGACCTCTTCGTTCGGCGGCGGTTTCGATCCATGAAGTGCCACCACGTCAGGGAAGTTAAAATCCGAAACCGTATGGGTAGACAAGTCGATCCGCTTCAGCAGTCCCGACTGTATACGAACCAGCAACTCCCCCTCCTTTAACGCTGTAATCTCGCGCATACTCATGCCCACTGGGGGCAGTTCATCAGCTCCAAAGGACAAGGCGCCATACGTTTCAAAACTAAGCTGTACCGGCACAATTTGGGTCAATCCCTGAAAATGCGCCATCCAGATATACCCGTTGGAGTCCCTAAACAAATCGGCGGGTACTGGCCAGGCACTTGGCGCTGCGCTTTCCACTTTAGCCAGACAGGCCCACACGCCCGCGCTGGCATCCAAATGATAAATACTTTTGTGCCGCCCCTCGGTCAGCAAGTAGAGTTCTCCGTCGTCGATAAGAATAGTTTGTGGGGCCTCGGCATTTGTCAATTGAGGAAGGCTCATTGGCATCAAGCCGTGTCCATCAGGAGAGGGGTACCAAAACTGCCCTTTCATATCAATGGGCAAGTTAGGGCCGTACTTCAGGTCAATAGGGAAATGCTCCCACTGTTGGCTCTCCAGGCCTAGCCGGAAATACCCCTGCTCATACGCCCAAAACCAAAGATGGCTAGGCTGCCCGCCAATCAAAACCAGCTTGGGATTGCCAGCCGGTAGGGAGAGGGTATCCTGTTGGCTGTCTAGTGCTCCAGTTATACGAACCAGGCTCAGGAAAGGAGCTTTTATTTGGAAATGCCCGATACCGGGCCGTTTTTGCCTCCAGAAGGTGGCCATACCCGGCAAGTTTATCTGGTAAACAGAATGTGGGTTATCGGTTTTGCCCAGAAACTCGAAGGCTTCCTCCGAGGGGTCAAACCGCAACAACCCTTCGGAAGTAGAGGCCAATAAAGTTCCATCAGGCGCCAATTTAAGCCACGAAATATTTTGCTGCCCCTCAGCTTCAAGTTGAGGGAGGCTAGCGTAGTACGCCTTAAACCGATGGCCGTCAAACCGATAGAGCCCTTGTTCTGTTCCTACCCACACATAGCCAAGTTCATCCGCTACCACAGCGTTGGCCCATCGCTCGGATAATCCTTCATCTGTGCTGTAGTGGACGATTTTAGCCCAAGGCTGAGCAGCAATAGTGCCATACCAAATAAGGAGCAGAAAAATAAGCGAGGGCAAGCGCATTTTTTTCCTGTTTTAGGTACACAAATCTTTGGCGCTATTTAGCGAGCCTGTTTGGACTTTAGTAATCGGGCTGCGAACAGCAATTTTCTGCCTGCCGTAGTGTTTGGCACGCAGGCGGGTTTGCTCATGCTTTGTTCCGGAAATCCTCATTTATTTCCGTCAAACTACATAGCCACCTACTATGGGGGCTTTTTTCTGCATTTTATTTTTTGGTGGGGCCCCCGCAGCAGTAGCCTGCCTCTTCCAGCAGTTTTTTCACGCGCAGGTCCTGCCAAAGCTCTGCCCATTCACCAATATCTGTGATGCCATTGCCCAGAAAGACTATTGCATTGCCGATTTTGGGCATGAGCCTGAACAGCGTTACTTTTTGCTCCCAGTAGGTTGATCGGTAAGTGGTGTCTTAGGGTAATTCCTGGCAAATCAATGGCGCACTAGTGCGACTAGTGCGAAATAGCACAGCGTATTTCACGCTTGGGCGCCCTGGTTTTACTGGGTTTCTT
>CAZNSK010000010.1:0-66636 GCA_964575505.1 uncultured Phaeodactylibacter sp. | reverse complement strand
GCCGAACCTTTTAACCCGCGCATCCAGCGCGCCTGCCCTGAAGGCGAAGCGACGGTAGGAGCGGAGTCCTTTAGGGTCTACCAATTCCGCCACTTCGGCAAAAGGTTGCCGATGTATCGGCTCCACAATTCTTTAATTGCGGATGCAAATATAGGAGAGTCTTTGCAAATAGTAAAGCAAACCGGGCTAAAAAAGTTTCTCCCAGGGCCGCCCGCTTTGCTTTACCTTGGCCCTCAGCGGGCTACCCGCTAAAAAAACTGCGGATGATATCCAGGCCATTGGCGTAAAGCACCAGCAGCAACACGATGACAAACCCAATGACAGTAGCCCGTTCCAGGAATTTATCACTGGGTTTGCGGCCGCTCACGAGTTCGTAGAGCAAAAACATGACATGGCCGCCATCCAGGGCAGGGATCGGCAGGAGGTTCATGAAAGCCAGGATAAGCGACAGCACAGCCGTCATGGTCCAGAAGCGCTCCCAGAGCCATTCGTCTCCGAACATAGAGCCAATGGTGCCGAAACCGCCCAGGCTCTCGGAAGGCTTGATGCGCCCTTTGAACATTTGCCCAAAGGCTTTGACCTGATCGCTCAGGAAAGTCCAGCCCTTTGCTACACCGGCGGGCAATGCCTGTATGAGGGTATACTCTTGCCGCTCGGTGCCAAACAGCTCGCCGGGGCCCACGCGCTCCACGCCAATCATGCCGTTCTTTGTGGTCGTCAGGGCTACCTGAAGGGTGTCGGCGCTGTTGCGGAGCACCGTCAGTTGGATGGCCTGCCCCTCTTTGCCGCGGATGGCCCGGGCAAAGTCGATGAACCAAGGCGTCGAAGCCCCGTCCAGCCCAATAATGCGGTCGCCTTGCTTTAGCCCGGCGCTGTCGGCGGGGCTGTTCTCCAGGGTCGATTTTATCTTAAATGGCATACGGGCGTAAAACAACCGCTCGTTTTTGTATTCATGGCTCGACAGCAGGGTGACGTACTTGGGGTCAATGGGGATCGTCATTTCTTCCCCTTCCCGGCGCACCCGCAGTTGGCTGGCATTATTGATAATGATTTCGCGGACGATCAGGCGGTCGTTGAACTGCTCAAAGGGCTGGCCACCAATCGAAAGGATATGATCGCCGTCGCGCAGCCCCATTTCCCGGCCCAGGGAATCAACCTGAATGCCGTACTCGAGATTGTCGTTGGGCAGGTATTCCTGGCCGTACACCCACAGCACCAGGCCGTAGAGCAAAAAGCCAAGCAGGAAATTGACCGTTACGCCGCCCAGCATAATAATCAGCCGCTGCCAGGCCGGCTTGGAGCGGAACTCCCAGGGCTGCGGCTCCTGTGACATCTGCTCGGTATCGAAGCTCTCATCAATCATGCCCGATATTTTGACATAGCCGCCCAGGGGCAGCCACCCAATACCGTATTCCGTTTCCCCGATTTTTTTCTTGTAGAGCTCGAACCAGGGGTCGAAGAATAAATAAAACTTCTCCACCCGTGTCCCGAACAGCCGGGCGGGGAGGAAATGCCCCATTTCGTGCAGTACAATCAAAATGGATAGGCTCAGCATTAATTGCCCGCCCATAATCAGATAATCCATATGCTCTGTTATTCCTTGCAGGATGGTTGCTTAATCGACAAAAGAACAGCTTCCCAAAGCTTATGTTGCTTATGAGCGGGCAAAGGTAGTTAAATATTATATTAGCGCCGCAGTTTTGAAGACGAAACCCAAGGCAGGCGATTCAATTAGACCGCATATGCAAATTTTTTACACCACTCATATAGAAGGGGATACGGCGGAGCTGCCGGAAGGGGAAGCCCGGCACTGCATGCAGGTGCTGCGCCACCGCCCCGGCGACGAGGTCCACTTCATCGACGGCAGGGGCGGGTTCTACACCGGCAAAATCGTAGAAGGGGGTAAAAAGCGCTGCCGCCTGCACATCCTGCAGCGGGATTACGGCCGGGGCGAGCGGCCTTACCGCCTGCACCTCGCCGTAGCGCCCACCAAGCCAATGAACCGCATGGAGTGGCTGCTGGAAAAAGCCACCGAGCTGGGCTTCGACACCTTTACCCCTTTGCTTTGCCAGCATTCGGAGCGGCGGGCCCTGAAAACGGAACGCCTGGAAAAGGTCGTTTTGGCCGCTGCCAAGCAATCGGTGAAACCAAAGCTGCCCGAATTGCGGGAGCTACAAAGCTTCCCTGGGTTTTTGGCCGGCCTGCAGCCGGAGGAAGAAGTGCTGATGGCTTACCTGGGCGAAGGCGTTAAGGGCTCCTTAAAACACAACTACCAACCGGGGCGGGACGTTTGCTTGATGGTAGGCCCGGAGGGCGGGTTCAGCCCGCAGGAAGCTGCCGCTGCTGCTGAGGCGGGCGTTACGCTGGTAAGCCTGGGCCACAGCCGCCTGCGAACGGAGACGGCTGCCCTTGCCGCCTGCCACGCCATTCATCTCATCAACGAATTATGACTATGACCGCAAAACTGGGATTCTTAGGTGCCGTAATCGCAATTGCAGTAGCCGCTGCCGGGTTCCGCCCCACTGAGGGGGCCTTAAAAATGGGCTTGCTGAAGTACAACGGCGGAGGCGATTGGTACGCCAACCCTACCGCCCTGCCCAACCTGGCTGCGTTCTGCAATGAACAGCTGGGTACCGACTTTGACACGGATTACGACGAAGTAGCAGTAGGGAGCGTTGAGCTCTACAACTTCGCTTTTGTGCACATGACCGGCCATGGCAACGTAGTTTTTTCTGATGCAGAAGCGGAGAACCTGCGCAACTATTTGATTGGGGGCGGTTTTTTGCACATTGATGACAACTATGGTATGGACCCCTACGTGCGGGTAGCCATGAAGAAAGTCTTCCCCGAACAGTCATTTATCGAACTGCCCTTTGAGCACGAAATTTTCCACCAAAAGTTCGAGTTCAAAAATGGCCTGCCTAAAGTGCATAAGCACGACGATAAGCCGCCGCGCGCCTACGGGGTTTTTCACGAGGGGCGGCTCGTTTGCTTCTACACCTTTGAAAGTGACCTGGGGGATGGCTGGGAAGATCAGGATGTACACAACGACCCTGAGCCCATCCGCTTGCAGGCGCTGCAGATGGGGGCAAATATTATACAGTATGCCTTTCAGCAGTAGGCGCTACTGCCAGATTACAGACCGTTTGCTGCGGATATAGTTCCGCACATTCAGCCAAAAGGCAACAAAAATGTAAAAGATGACGGGGGAGCCTAGCGCCACGAAAGAAATGTAAATGAAATTCAAGCGCACACGGGCGGAGGCGATCCCCATTTTGTCTCCCAGATAGCTGCAAACGCCAAAGGCAGAGCGTTCCAGTAAGTCTTTCATTTTTCGCATAGACAGCAAATTAAATTATAGGCACAGCAACGGTCATAGGGCAGGTGCACAGAGGCTTTCGTACGAAGAAGGAGCCTGCCTCGCCAGCTTGCTTTCCGGAAAACCCCTCTGATGCCACCAAGGGCAAAGCGGCAAATCCAGTTGCTGCGGCCAACCCTTTCGTACAGATATAACGCCCCGGGGCAACCCGCCGTTGCCTGCCGGCGGGATTTCACCCTTATTATGTTTAAAGTGCCATCCTAACAAAAAAATGCAAAAATGGATCACAGCATCCCCAAAAAATTATGGCGCTCCTGGCCCGCAGCAGATTATTCGGCGTAAGCGGTGCCGGGTTCATTCATAGATACCTGCTGATACACTGCGCCGGCGTTTTCCAGGGAATGGCCGGGCTCCGCCAGGTTGTCTTCAGAACCAGAAAAGAGGAAAAATGCTCCTGCGATACCGACGACGAGGAGAAGGGCAATAATGATCGTTTCAATGTTTGATTTGTTACGTGCCATGGTTAAGTCTGTTTGTTGCAGGCTGGGCTTTACTGGCTGCCGGAGCCTGTGGTTGAGGAATAGGGGGGCAGGGCACTGCCTGTGCAGCTTTGGGCACGGACAGGGCAAAAGGGGGGCAGGGCAAGCGCGGGGCGCATTACCGGGCCGGAAGGTTTGAAATGGGCACAGCAAGGGCGTTCGGCGGATGTCCGGGACAATGCCGTTTGTGAAGCCAGGGCATAGCTCAGGCTTTCAGCCCAGGGCGGTTAAGCCGGGCTGTCAAGGGGCATAGCTATGCAGGGTGACGCGGGCGCAGCAGTGGCGATGTATACGTACACCGGGTACATTGATGCCGCAGCGCAAAGGCTGCCCATCTTACATAAGCCGCTAAGGGCCTGCGTGGCACCTCATAGTGCCTGGCCGATAAAAGTGTTTGCTGTGGTGGAAGTGTTTTCGCCTGCAGGAGGCAGGCTACACAGTGCTGTTTACGGAGGAGAGGGCGCAGCGTTAACCTGCAGCCAATAGCTGTGCAGGCAGTACGCGCCCCGTTGCGTAGGGTACTGCATAGGTCATCAGTTTTTATGTCTAGTTTGAGATTATATGGCGACAGTTGTTCAACCGTGCCTATGCAAATATTATAAAAATAAATTATATATATAAGCTTCCAGCCTGTATTTTTTGAAGAAATATTCATTTTTGATACTCCGTAGTTGATTCATTAACAAAGTATCAAAACATATGCCAAAAAAATAATGTGTTATTGTTCCAGACCGGTGGCGATGACTTTTGGGGTGCGTTGCCGGGGCAATAGCAGCCACAAATGCCCGTAGGCTTTGAGATTACCAGCGATGCGCGAAGCATCTGCTCCGATCCCCGTGTAGTAGTCGACATGGCCGGGCCCGCGGATAGCCCCGCCCACGTCTTGGGCAACGAGCAAGCGGTATTCGTGGTGCGTGACGCGTTGTTTTCTGGGGTTGAATACGGGGAAAGCCGCTAAAAGGCAACTGCCAAGCGGGATGTAGCGCCGGTCTACAGCAATGGAGTAGAGGGGCGTCAGCGGGACATTGCCCGCACCGGAAGGGAGGGTCTTTTGGCGGATAAAGAAGGTATAGGAAGGGTTCTGGAAGAGTACGGAGTCGGTGAGTTCAGGCTGCTGCTGCAGGAAGGACCGGATGCCGGCAATAGACAGTTTCGGCACGTCCAGGTCGGGGCGCTCGATCAGGTATTTTTCAATGCTGCGGTAGGGGTGGCGGTTGCTGCCGTTGTAGGCAAAGAGTTCACGTTGGCCATCGGGGTATTCCACGTAGCCGGAGCCTTGCACCTGCATGTAGTATAGGTCGACCTTATTAGCGGCATAAGCCAGTTCCAGCCCCAGCCCCTCAAAAACGCCCTCGCCCTCGATTTCTGCCCGGGTCGGCAGGGGCCCATCCCACTCCAGCGGCCGGCTGTAAATGGGGTATTTAAACCGGCCCTTTGGCGATCTCGATACCTTAATCACCGGGGTGAAATAGCCGGTGAATTGTACGTTGCCGCGTTGGTCTCTGCCCCAGATGCGATGGGCTTCCAGGTACTTCCCCAACCCTACTGGTGGCGTGTGCTGCCAGGCGGCAAGGATTTCTGAGACAGCTTGCAGTTGCTGATGCTGAATACGGAGGTCGCCGATCTGATAGTTGCGCCTGCCCTGAGCGAGCTTCAGCAGGCGGAGGTTGCGCTCCAGCGCTTGCACGGCTTGGGCATCCACGACGGGAAAAGGCAGGGAGTCGAGGGATTGCTTTTGGTAGACTGACGGCATTACCGGGCCGCCCATCATCCGGCCCAGGCGGCCAATGCGGACCGGCGAAGCGTTGTCGGCTTCGGGGGCTTCGACTTTTACAGGGAGTTGGCTGGCGGTGGGTTCGGGCGTACAGCCCAGGAGTGCAGAGAGGGCTATGAAAACAATAAAGGTTTCTATTTTCATAGAGTGGGTAGGTTGATGCCACCAACAATTATACCATAAAATTAAGGATTTCCCAAGCTTTTGCGGGCTGTGATCAGGCCATAGAACCACAAGCCCTGCTTCAAGGCCTGGAATTGGCGGATGCTGCCCACGATATTGTTGTGCTGTTCCCGGCTGCGCAAGCCCAGGGGGTAGAGCAGGTAATTGGCCCAAAGCCAGCGGCGGGATATTTCGTAAAGGTTTTTTAGGGAAATAAAGGTATAACGGGTATAGTCGCCGACTTCGATTTGGTCAAAGCCGGCTGCTGCGAGGTAGTGGCGGTGCTCCGCCGGGCTGTCGATATCCGGAATGGCCCAGCGGTGCAGCCAATCCTGCAACCGGGCCTCTTCCCGGGTGGGTAGATTGCGCCCGTAGCGGAGGTATTCCGCTAGGACGATGCGCCCACCCGGCTTGAGCACTCGGGCAGCCTCCCGGTAAAAGGCGGCTTTGTCAAGGGCATGGCAAAGGCTTTCGCATGCCCATACTGCATCTATGCTTTCTGCTCCCAGAGGTGTTTGGCAATAGTCGCCCTCAATAAAGGTGCAAGCCTGGCTCAGGCCGCGCTTGCCAGCTTCCTGCCGGGCCGTCGCAACCTGATGGGGCACGGGCGTAACCCCAACCGCCTGCACACCGCAGTGCGCGGCCAGCCAAAGGCTGCTCCCCCCGTTTCCGCAGCCGGCATCCAGAACATACTGACCGGGCTGCAGCTGTGCCTGCTTGGCCATAATCCGGTTGGTGTTGAGCAGTGCTGCGCGGTGGGTGCGGGCGTGCCGGTCGTAAAACCCGAAGTGGACAGCCTGATCCTCTTCGCTGAGCCAAGCCACCCGGTAGTCAAACTGCGTCTTTTCGTAGTATCGGATTATATCCCGGAAGGCAGCAGGGGAGCTAGTCGGTCGGTGCATAAGCTTCATCCTTCAAACAGGCCTCCAATTTCGGCTTCGGCCGACCGCAATTTTTCCCGGCAGTACTGAATCAGTTCGGCAGCCCGTTTTACCTTATCCGACAATTCATCGATGTTGATTTCTGATTCCTGTAGTTGGGCAACGGTTTCCTGTATTTCCCGCACCGCTTCTTCGTAGCTCATATTCATTGTACCGTACTTTTAACGTCCCCGTCTGAAAGGCGGGTGGTGATGGTATCGCCGGGGCGCAGGGCCTGGGCACTGGCCCGTTTCCCGTTTTGGGTGGTTATGCTGTAACCCCTGGCAAGCGTAGCTTCCGGGCTTAGCAATTGAATGACTTCGTTGAATTGCTCCAGGCGCTGAGTTTCGAGCCGGAGGTGGCGGCGGGCGCTGGCCGGCAATTGTTGCTGCAGTTGGCCGAGCTGCTGCCCGGCCTGCCGGATTTGCTGCCGGGATAGCAATTCTACCGATTTGGCATAGCCTTGCAGCCGGAGCCCTTCGCCCTGAAAGCGCTGCTGCGCCAGCTGATGGAGGCGGTGCCCCAATTCGGCAAGCCGGCCCTCCAGTTGCGCCGCCCGGTCTATGAGGAAGTTGGCCACTGCAGTTGGAGTTTTCAAAGCCGTATGCGCTACCCGGTCGAGGAGCACTTCGTCAATCTCGTGGCCGATGCCGGTGAGGATGGGGAGGGGGCACTGTGCAGCGGCGGCGCAGAGTTCGTATTGATCGAAGGCAGCCAGGTCGAGCCGGGCGCCCCCGCCCCGGATGATAACTATACAATCGTAAGGGCGTGTCAGGTTTTGGATGGCTTGAATTTGGCGGGTAATTTCAGCAGAGGCGCGTTCGCCCTGCATAGCAGCTGCAAAGAGGCGATAGTGGAATTGGTAACCGTATTCATTTTCTTCCAGCTGCCGCCGAAAATCCTCCAGCCCGGCGGCGGTCTCGGAGCTGATCACTGCCAGGCGCTTGGGGGCCAGCGGCAAGCGGCAGGCTGGGTTGAGTTCAAGCAAGCCTTCGGTCTGTAACCGCTTCAGGGTGGCGCGGCGCTGTTGTTCGATTTGGCCAAGGGTGTAGCTCAGATCAATATCTTCAATGAGCAGCTTTAGCCCGTAGCGCTCGTTAAAATCAACTTGGGCTTTGAGGAGGACTTGAGTGCCCGCTGCCAGCAGTTGGTCAAGGTCTTTGCCAATCCGCCTTTTCAGCTTTTGGTAAGGCCGCTTCCACAGCACAGCATCCGACTGCGCGATAATAGTGCCCTCCGTTGCGCCTTTTTCCACCAGGCTGAAAAAGTGGTGCCCCCGCGACTCGCTGTGCTGATAGATTTCACAGCTTACCCATACGGGCGCCGGTAGATTGAGCGCCAGGATACGGCGGATGTATTCATTGAGCTCGTAAAGCGTATGCTGCTCCAATCGCGTAAAGGTTGGTCAGGGCACAAAAGTAGGCAATTACGCCTCAACTTCCTGAGCCCGCTCCCCAAAAATGGCAACGAGGTCTTTTTTGAAGGCGACCTCTTTGTCCAGCAGCAGCTGAGCCAGCTCTTCCAGCTCGGAGCGGTGGGCTTTCAGCAGCTCTACGGTCCGCTGGTAAGCGCTTTCTACTAACTTGTGGACCTCAGCATCAATGAGCTCAGCGGTAGCTTCACTGTAGGGCTTTTGCAGGGACTGCTCGCTGCGGCCGCTGCTGTCGTAGTAGCTGATATTGCCCAGTTTGTCATTCAGCCCGTAGTAGGCGACCATGGTGTAAGCTTGCTTGGTGACCTTTTCCAGATCATCCAGGGCGCCGGAGGAGACTTTCCCGAAGATGACCTCTTCGGCAGCGCGGCCGCCCAGCGCAGTACAAATCCGGTCCATGAATTGGTCGGTATTGTAAATGACGTGCTCCTGCGGCATGTACCAGGCGGCTCCCAGTGACCGCCCGCGGGGCACGATGGAGACTTTGAGCAAATTGTCGGCGTGCTTGAGGAACCAGCTGGCTGTGGCGTGGCCCGCCTCGTGATGGGCGATGACTTTCTTTTCTCCCTCACTAATGATCTTGCTCTTCTTCTCCAGTCCGGCGATGACCCGGTCGGTCGCATCGTAAAAGTCTTTCATTTCAACCTGGTCTTTGCCCCGGCGGGCAGCAATCAGAGCAGCCTCGTTACAGACATTAGCGATGTCTGCACCCGAAAAGCCAGGGGTTTGAGCAGCCAGGGTCTCCAGGTCGATGTCATCGGAAAGCGCCAGCGGTTGGGTATGGACTTCCAGGATAGCTTTGCGTTCGGTCCGGGTAGGCAATTCCAGGTAAATCTGCCGGTCAAAACGCCCGGGGCGGAGCAATGCGCGGTCGAGTACGTCGCCGCGGTTAGTTGCCGCCATTACGATGACGCCAGTGTTGGTGCCGAAGCCGTCCATTTCAGTCAGGATTTGGTTGAGGGTATTTTCCCGCTCATCATTGGCTTGCATGGCGGCATTTTTGCCGCGCGACCGCCCAATGGCATCGATTTCGTCAATAAAAATGATACTCGGGGAGTTCTGCTTGGCTTTTTTAAACAGGTCCCTCACCCGGGAAGCCCCTACGCCCACAAACATTTCTACAAATTCGGAACCCGATATCGAGTAGAAAGGCACGCTGGCCTGGCCAGCTACGGCTCTGGCAAGCAAGGTCTTTCCGGTACCCGGAGGGCCCACCAAAAGCACCCCCTTGGGGATTTTGGCACCGAGTTTGGTGTAACGGGAAGGGTTCTTAAGGAAGTCGACCACTTCTTTGACTTCTACTTTGACTTCTTCCAGCCCCGCCACATCTTTGAAAGTTACATCGCTCGATCCTTTTTCGAACAACTTGGCTTTGGATTTGCCAATATCAAAGATGTTACCAGCACCGCCGCCCATGCCGCCGCCGGGGCGCATGCGCCGCAGAATAAATATCCAAATGGCGACAATAATCAGTATAGGCAAAGCCCAGGACATAATGTTGCCAATCCAATCCGTGCGGCTATCGTAAGAGAGGGTGATGGTATTTCCGCTCTCTTGTTCGGCTTCTTCAATGGTCTGCTCGAAGTTTTCGAGCGAGCCGATCGTGAAAACGTAGTGGGGCCCGGTTTGGCTGGAGTCGATCTCCGGGTATCGGCTAGTTGCCAGGGCTTCTGGTTTGATGTAGACCTCCGCCTGCTTTTGGTTGATAACTTCTATTTTGCGGATATCACCCTGGCCCAGCATTTCAGTTTTGAAGCGTGTCCAGGATATTTCTTCGGCTTGGCTGCCGTTGAAATAAAAAAGCACCTGCCCCAGCAAGAGCGCGAGCAGCAGGTATAACAGCCAGGAAGGAGACCTCCGGGTATTGGAGGATTTTTTGTCTTTCCCGTTCTTAGGGTTTTGATTAGCCATCTATCGAGTTGATTTTCAATACAGTTGATTTCTTATTACCAGAACAGGTGGGAGGATAGGATGTTTTGTGGCGCTGCTGCGGGCGTACAGCGGGAAGCTTCTGGCCGTATCATTGGGCTTGTTCAGGAAGTTGTTGGCGCAGCCAGGAAAGGAGCAGTCGGCGGGGTTGCCCTTGCCGGAATGGCCAGGCGGCAATGCTCAGGTGAGTCCCCCCGGCTACCGGCTGCCATTGCAGGCGCTCGCCGGCGGCGGTCTGGTAGGCTTGAGCGAAGGAATGGGCGCTCTCCACCGGCACCATGCCATCTTGCTCCCCGTGGACCAGCAAGGCTGGCACGGGTTTGGACGGTGGGAGGTAGGCAGCGGGGTTGGCAGCGGAGAAAAGCGTGCCGCCCCGGGGCCCGGCCAGGTCGCTGATGGCGAAACTATCGGGCATCCGTTGGAGGTCGAGCGGGGCGCCAAGGGCGAAAAAACCCTGCAGGCTGCCAGGCGCTTTTCCTCCAATGCCAGACAACGCCGGGTCTACTGCAATCATTGCTGCCAGGTGCCCCCCGGCTGACATCCCGCCTGTGAACATCCGGAAGGGCAGGCCCGGCGGGTGCTGTTCCCATACCGACAGCAGCATGTGCTGAATATCCTGGCGGATGGTTTTGAAATTATACCGGGGGCAAGGGCGGTAGGCCGGCAAAATAACCGTATAGCCCAATTGGTTGAACTGATAGGCGTGGCGAAGGAAGTAATCAGGCCGCCCCCAGCGCCAGCTGCCGCCGTGAAAATAGATCAAATAGGCAGGTGCCTTGGGGGCTGCGCCGGCAGGTTTGGCCATCAGGTAGTACTGCCTGGGGTGGTTGCCGTAGGCTACTTTTTCTGCCTGTGCCGATGGCAGGCCGCTGCTTACCGCTTCCAGCCAGAAAAAGGGCAGGCGGGAGGCTTCGTGTATAAGCGTGCCTTTGGGGATGAGCAGATAGAGCAGGGCGATGCTCAGCAAGAGTAAGATGAGGGTCATGGGCAAAAAAATTGCACACAAGAAAAGATCCCTGCGTGCAACTCAACTATTTTAACTAAAACCTATTACGCTGCTTTAACCGAACGCAGCAAGAAATGTTGCAGGATTTTGGCAGTAATAAGTTGGAAAGCATCATTTTTCGGGGGCAAATTGATACCTTCAGTGCCCTAAAAGCTCGTTATACATGCAACGTGTATTTATGCTGATCCTGGCAGTAGGGCTCAGCCTGAGCCCTTTCCTGTTGAATGGGCAGGCTGGCGCGGAAGAGAAACCTGCCGATTGGCTGCAGAAGGGGGATGAAAACCGGAAAACCGGCCATTATGAGGCAGCCAGAGATTGCTACCTTAAAGCGCTGTCTCACTACGAGAGCACTGCGCAGTTCTACGAGCTGTCCCACCTTTATGCCTACCTTGCCGAGGTCGAACTGCAATTGAATGACATCAAGAACGCCATTCAGGCGGCTGACCAGGCCTATGCGCTTATTCATCGCCATTTTGACCCCGATACGGTACGCCACTACGCCATTACCCTCATCAATAAGGGCGTATGCGCGGGCAAGCAGGGCCGGTACGAACAGCAGATGGCTTTCTACAGAGCCGGCCAGCAAAACGCCATTGAAACATATGGCTTTTACAGTAAAGTCGCCTCCGATGCCTACAACAACATAGGGGTCGCCTTCGGGCGGCGGGGCAGTTGGCAGACTTGCCTGGCCTATATTGACACCGCACTGGCCATTTCCAAAAAAATCCAGGATCAGGAGTCCGTTTTTGCGACCCATAACAATAAAGCCAACGCTTACGCCGAAATCGGAGACCTGGAGCGGGCCATCTGGGAGCAGCGGCAAGCGCTGGAGGCGGCGCTAAGGCCAGCCCAGCAGGCGCAGGCCAAGAACAACCTGGGCAGCCTGCTCGTGGAAGCCGGGGAATTTGAAGCCGGCTTGCAGCAATTGGATGAGGCTGCTCAGATGCGCCGCCCCGCAGATGGCCGCCTTACGGAAGAATACCTGTCGACCCGCCTCAACCAAATATGGGCCTACAGCGAAGAAGGCAACCGGGCGGAGCGGGAAGCCCTGCTGCGGCGCCTTTTGCAGCAGATAAAGGCGCAGTCCCCGGTTTTTGACCACTCCTCCTACTATCAGATTGCTTACAACTACCAGGCGCGGGATTTGCTGATGGTCGGTGACCTCTACGCAGCATACCAGTCGGTCCGGGCGGCAGAAAGAGTTGCCTCGGGTGTGCGGACAACAGAGGCGAGCACGCAACTGGTCAAAGCTATGGTGCTCCGCCGCCTGGGCGCCTACGAAGAGGGGCTCCGGGCGGTGCACGCTTCTTACGCCCTTTTGGTGCCTTCCTTCCGGCCGCAGGCATTGGCTGATTATCCGGACTGGCGGGAGCTGGAGTCGATTGGGTATACCCTCACGCTATTTCCGCTGCAGGCAGCGCTGCTGGAGGAATGGGGGCAGTCTTGCCAGCAGGCCGACTGGGCAGCAGGGGCACTGCGCGTCCTGGAGGCTGCAGATTCGGCAGTGACCGCCTCCCGGCTTTCCTTCCAAAGCCAGGCTTCCAAAGATATGATGGCTGAGAACGCCCGTACCCTCTACCAAAGCCTGATCGACTTGCACTACCGGCTCTATGCAGATAGCGGGGCCCTGGAGCATGCCAACAAGGCGTTCTACTATATGGAGAAAAACAAAGCTTTGTCGGTCCTGGAAAACCTGAACGCCCTGGAAGCCGCCACCTTCCACGATATCCCCGAGCCTATCGTGGAGCGGGAGCGCCGGTTGCGGGAAGATTTGGAATTCTATAAACTGGAGCTGAAGTATTGCCCGGATTGCCCGGAAAGCCTGAGGCGCCAATGGGAAAAGCAGCTCTACCGCATTCAGGAGGAGCAGGACAGCCTGCAGCGTGTGATCCGCGAGGACTTCCCCCGGTATTACCGCACCCGCATCGAGCTGTCGGTGCGGGGTCTGGAAACGGTCCGCCGCCGTGTGCTCTACCCGGAGGAGACGCTGCTGGTTTACTTTCAGGCGGAGCCCTGGCTTTACGTGTTGGTAGCCGATAAGACGCGGACCCACTTGCTGCGCCTGCCCGCTGAGGATTTGCAGGAGCCGGTGCTCGCCCTGCACAAAGCCCTACGCAACAAGCAGAAAGAAGCCTTTGCCCTCAGCCACCGACTGTTTCAGCTGGTTTTGCAGCCGGTGCTGCCAGCGGTTCACCACCCTAAGCTGGTGGTCGTCCCCGATGGTGTTTTGTCTTACATCCCCTTTGACCAGTTGCAAACGAAGGCGGGGGCGCCTGGTACCGGGCGGTTCCTTATCGAAGATTACAGTATCCGGCGGCTGCTGTCGGGAAGTACCGCGCTGCAGTACCAAGGATTGCGGCGGGTGGTGGAAGGCCAAGAGGGGGTTTTGGCAATCGCACCTACTTTTCAGTCGGATAGCCAATCCGTTGATGCCCCTGCCCGCTACGGGCAGCTCCCCGGCGCGCAGCAGGAGGTAACTGTCTTGCAGTCCCTCTTCGGCGGGGCTTTCCTTACGGGTGGAGCAGCTACGGAATCTGCTTTTAAGGGTAATTGCTCGCGGGCGGCTATCCTGCACCTTGCCACGCATACGGATATCAATGACCAGTTTCCAAATGCCTCCCACTTGCTGCTCAAAGCATCCGGAGAAGAGGATGGCCGGCTGAATGTGTATGAAATCTATGGCCAGGCCATGCCTGCTCAGTTGGGCTTCCTCAGCGGGTGCAACACGGGGATAGGGCGGCTGCGCCCGGGAGAAGGGGCGATCAGCCTCGGCCACGCCTTTGCCTATGCGGGCTGCCCCAATATTGTGATGACGCTCTGGCCGATTAAAGACAATACCGCCCCTGACCTCGTTGGGGTATTCTACCGGAACCTGAAGCAGGGGCTGAATAAGGCCGAAGCATTGCGCCAAGCCAAACTGCATTGCCTCCGTTACGATGATTTATTTGCGCACCCTTACTATTGGAGTGGCTTTACTTATACTGGTGACCGGGAAAAGGTGCTAACGAAAACGAAGGCCAGTTCCGGATGGATGCTCCTGGCGCTGTTGTTGGGCGCCGGCGGTTTGCTGCTGCTATTGCTGAGGCGGAGGCAGCGGCAAGCTTCGGCTGGCTAATGGCCCTGTAGTATTTCGGCTGCACTCTGGCCATAACGGTCTTGCCGGCCGGTAAGGGGCTGCAGGACTGCAAAGGCTTCCGCTTCCTGGCCTTGCTGCAGCAGGGAAAGCCCGAGGTACCAGGTTGCCGGCCGCTGGAAGGCAGGCTCCGGCGGGCGGTTCTTTACTTCCCGAAACAAGCGGGCAGCCGGCTCGGCAGCGCCCCTTTCCAACAAAGTAATGCCGTAGTAGAACCGCGCCTTCTGGTCAGCGGGGTGCGCTTCCAGATAGACTCTGAATAAGCCTTCGGCTGCTCTAAAGTCTTTTTGGTTGTAAGCCAGGATGGCTTCGCTGAGCAGGTCCGGGGTGCCCGCAGCGCCACTGTTGCGATTACCGCGGCTGGCGTCACCATCGGCGTAGGGAATGGCCTCGAAGTGGGCGGCAAAGCGTTCTTGCCCGGAAGCACCGCTCTCGGGCCAGAGCGCCAGGTAGCCCACGCTGAGCAGGAGCAGCAGGCTGGCGGCGAAAGCCAGGCGGGTCCGGATACGGAGCCGTTGTTGCCGGGCCCCGGGCAGGCCCAATTGTTGTTCCATGCGGTTAAAAACAGTGTGGAGGTCTTCCTTTTGGTAGGTCAGGCCTTCGAGGGCTTTTTGGGAGGCCTCATCGTACTCGCCCGATGATTGGCCCTGTCGGCCGGACCGCTGTAAAAGGAGCATTTCTTTGCGCGTCAGCCGTTTGCGCGAGTTTTCTTTTTGGTCTTGCTTCATCATTCACTGGGTTAAAAGCTTTCTGAGGTTCTTCTTGCCGTTTTGGATATGGCTCTTGACTTCTTTTTCGGTAAAGCACTCCAGTTCTGCGACTTTGCGGTAACTGAGGTTTTGAAAATAAAAAGCCAGGATGCATCGCCTCTGCTCATCCTTAAGCTGGTGGATGGCGTTGGTCAGCTGCTCATAGGCAAGGTCTTCTTTTTCAAGAGTCTCGAAGGCGGGGAATTCCACAAATAGGCTCTCATTTTTTTCATCAATGGCCTCAGTGCGCTGTTTGATCTTCTCCTTCAGTATTTTCAGGCAATGGTTACGGGTGACGGTGCTGAGCCACGCCCTGAAGTTTTTGACCGGGTATTTGAGGAGTTTTTCCGGCAGCCCAGCCATGATCTGCACCGTTGCATCTTCTGCATCTGCCGGTATTTTGAGGAAGCTCAGGGCTTGCCCGTAAACGATGTGCAAGTGCCGCTCAATGAGCCTTTCGGCATAGCGCTGCTGCCCGGTTTGCTGAAAGGCATTCAGCAGCTTTTCGTCGCTATCCTTGGTCTTCCTGATGCTCATCCATTTGCGCATATCAAAAATTGGTGTTTGCCGCTGCCTAAGTTAATAAATATTGTGCAGCTACTGTTGGGGCGGTTGCCGCTGGAAAAACGCGAAACCGTTTTTTGTGGCGATATGCTCCAGGCCCGGATGGCTAAAGTACGGGCCAGCTTTGTGGATTTTGGCGACAAGATAGACGGGGCGCTCGATGGGCCCCTCCAACAATGCCTTCCGGCAAGCTTCGTCTTTAAAACAGGCCACCCCTTCCGCCTGCGGCTGGGCGTAAAACAGGTGGACGTAGGATTTGTAGCCAGCGACCAGGTAGTGGGCATCCTCCGAGGCCCGCTCCTTGAAAAACTCAACGGCAGCCCGTTGCGAATACCCCTCAATGCGCTTGATAAAGAAAACAAGGGTCAGCATTACGAATACGGCGGTGCCGCCAAATAAAGCCAGTATGGCCCGGGAGCGCCGCCGGCGCATGCTGCGGGCAAAATAGAAGAGCAGTCCTAGGAGGAAAAGCCCGGGCAGGGCCTCCCAGCCGGTCCAGTTGACCTCAGCCTGCAGGTTGCCCCGGGCAAAGGGGTCTTTGAACAGGGGGGCAAGGACTTCGGCCTGCATCCCCACAAAGGGCAGGGCTACGGTAACCAGTACAAACAGCCCGCCGATGCTGTAGAGCAGCCCCTTCATCCAGGGTTTAAAGTCGATGTCGCCCCGCAGCAGCGCCTCCAGGCTAAGGGCAGCCAGGTACGTCAGCGGGAAATAACACATGGAAGAATAATGGACGATCTTCGACTTGACGATCGTGAACAGGATCAGCACAGTCCAAAACAGAAATTTCATCCACCGCCGGAAATCGGCCTGGTAGGTGTACTCCTCAGCGGGCAATTTGAAAAAGGAACGAATGGCGAAAACCGAGGCCGGGAAGCAGCCCACCAGCAGCACCACAAAGTGATAGCCTGGGAACCCCCGGTGGCCGGCGTCGGGGGTGCTGAATAACCGGTACTGGTACTTATTAAACTCAATGATGAACTCCGGCCCGTTTTTAAGGGTCTCCAGGCCAAACCACGCCAGGCTGACGAGGGTGGCGGAGAGTGAGAAGAATAGAAACTGGGGGACATTGATGTAGAAGCGGAAGCGTTGGTAGGCCCAGTACACCCCCATGGTCAGTACAGCTATGAGGTAAGCCACTGGCCCTTTGGTCAGTATGCCCATGCCGATCCAGAACCCCCCGAGGAAGAGGTACCACCAGCGGTTGCTATTCAGGCTAATCCCTTCGAGCCCTTCGCGCTTCCAGTACGCCAGGATAAAGTAGTAGAGCCCCAGGAAGATGAACAAGTTGAACCAGGGGTCGATAATCCCCGACTTAAAGTACAGGAAAGGCAGTACGGAGCCGAAGTAAGCGCCTGCCCATAGCAGCCCGAACCGGGTGCCCTTGAGCCGTTGCCCGATCAGGAAAAGAAGGGGCAGGGTAATGATGCCACAAACCGCATTGGGGAAACGGGCAGCGTATTCCCCTACGCCAAATACCGCCATTGAGGCCGCTTGCAGCCATAGGTAAAAGGGCGGCTTTTGAAAAAACGGCTCAAAATTGACATACACCCGGGTGTACTCGCCAGTGATCAGCATTTCCCGGCTGATTTCTGCAAAGTTGACCTCGTCCCAGTCGAAGAGGTGCACCCCGCCCAGGAAAGGCAGGAAGAACAGCGCGCCGAGCAGTGCGTAGCCCAGGGCATAATTCCGTTTGGATGATAGCTCCACGCCCTATTTTTTTCGGTTGAAGAAATTGAGCACCTTGCTGACAAAGTCGTCGTTGATGCCCAGTACGCTTTTCAGGTTGCTGTAAACATTGACGAGTTGCTTGTCCAGGTAGATGAAAAAACTTTTAATCCCGTCTCCCGGCCGGGCCCGGTAGTTGGTGCTTCGGCGGCGGGGGGCTTCCTGCTCTTCGGTAAAATAATACAAGGCAATCGACTTGCGGGTCATATCTTCCGGGCATTGGATAGGCTCCGGCAGGCCGTGGTAGGAATCTTCGTCGGTATTGAAGATGACGCAGCGGTTGAAAACCGGGCTTATTTTGCGCCGGCAAGCCTTCATGTCCCGGTCCCAGAGCTCCAGGTCCCCTTTATAATGGGCTTCCCAGCCTTCATTGAGGTAAATCAGCAGGTTGACCCGCCGCCGCCAGTTGCGTTTGTGGGGGTGGACGGTAAAGTCGGCGTGGATGTTGAGGTAGCCGCCCCGCTGGCTTTGGTGCAAGCCGCCGCCTTCCAGGGTGGGGTCTGCTTTAAGCCCTTTTATGCCGGTGAGTTGGCTGAGCTCCGCAACGAAGGCATCGCTGTTGAGCTCCCGGATGACCTGCTGCAAAAAATCCGGGATGGCCTCTATTTTGTTCAGGCCGTGTTTTTTTTCGTTGACATGCACGTAGTGGATCCACCCCGCTCCTTTTACCGGGGGGAATGCTTCCATAGCCTCGCGGGCGGCCCAGCCCTCCAGGAAGCCGTCGAATTGAGCGTGGGGGTAGGGCGAAGCGGCCTGGTACTGGCCAGCCTCGGCGCGGAATGTTTCCTGCCAGCGGGGCAAATTGATAATCTGTCTTTGGGTGTCCGTTGATGCCATGGTGTTCGGTTTTCAAATTGGGGCAAATATAAACCTTAAGCCGGGCTTACGAACCGCGTATTTGCCGAAATTTGGGAATTGGAAGACAGAAGCCCGCACTTACCGGGCTAAAAACGGGCGGGGGCACCGCCGGCTTTTGGTTTTTTCCGGTAACCGACAAAACCGGAGGGGCCGGGGGCGGGGTAACCTGGCCCGAAGTTTTTAACTTGCGGTGTTGACTAAAAACAGAAAAGTGCGCCAACTGCTGCTATTGTCATTGATGCTGGCTTGCGCCGCTGCCCTGGCGCAGGAGCAGCCTCCCGTGATCGCCTTCGAGCCGGAAGTCTACGATGCCGGCAATCAGAACTGGATGCTCAGCCAAGGCAGCCAGGGCTTCGTCTATGCGGCCAACAACAAAGGCTTGCTGGAGTACAACGGCATGCAATGGACGCTTTTCCCTTCGCCCAATGAGACCATCATTCGGGCGGTAAAGGTGTTTGACGGCAAAGTATATACCGGCTGTTATCAGGAGTTTGGGGTTTGGAGCCGCAATGAATATGGCAACCTGGCGTATCAGTCCCTTTCGGCGCCGGTAAAAAGCAAAATGATGGCCGATGAGCATTTTTGGAATATTATTGCCCACGAAGGGCGGCTCATCTTCCAGTCCCTCGACCAGCTGTTTATCTATGAGCCCAGCAGCGGCCAGGTCGAGGTCTTTTCTCCTGAATACGGGGTAGATAAATTGTTTGAGGTGCGCCAGGGCCTGATTTTTTCCGACCAAACAGCTATGCTGTACCGTTTGGAAGGCGGAGAAGCCATACCCCTTTTGCGCCAGCCAATGCCGTCGCGCATTATTTACGCCTGGGATGCAGCGGAAGGCACAGGGGTGGTGACTGACCAGGATGGCCGCTGGCTGGTGCAGTCGGATGGCACAGCCGAAGCTTTGGCAGATGCCCCTGAGCTTAAGGGCACCCGCATCTACAGCGCGCTCCGCCTGGCCGACGGCGGCCTGGCGCTTGGCACCATTTCCAATGGCATCTTTATCCTGGACAGCGGGGGGGCGGTGGCGTACAAAATAATTCAGACAGATGGGTTGACCAACAACACGGTACTGGCCCTTTACGAGGACCGCTCTAATAACCTTTGGGCAGGCACGGATAACGGCATCAGCTGTGTGAACCTGGGGTCGCCCTTTCGGAAATACACAGATCAAACCGGCGTGCTGGGTACGGTCTACGCAGCCGAAGAATATCAGGGTGTACTTTACTTTGGCACCAATCAGGGGCTTTTTGCTCAAGTGCCGGGGGCGGAAGGGTTTACCTTGGTAGCGGGGACGATTGGCCAGGTATGGTCGTTGTTTGAATACGGTGGCACTTTATTCTGCGGGCACGACCAGGGGACCTTCCTGATTGAGGGGCTGAATGCCCGCCGGATTTTCAGCCAGAGCGGCACCTGGAAGTTTGCGGAAGTGCCGGGCCGGCCGGGTTTGTTGATGCAGGGCAACTACTACGGGCTATCGTTACTGCAGCGCGGCCCGCAGGGATGGCGTTTCCAAAATAAGGTGGAAGGCTTCAACCTCTCCGGGCGCTTTCTGGCGCTGCAGCCCGGGCAGGAGGCCTACATCAGCCATGAGTACAAAGGAGTCTTTGGGCTCACCCTGGATACAGCTTACCAGCGGGTGGTGGAGCGCCGGGACTACGACCAGCCTAAAAAAGGCAAAAACGCCGGCTTAACGGCCTTTGAGGGCAAAGTGTTTTACTGTTCCCGGGACGGCCTTTATATTTTGGATGGCTTTGATTCCGGATTCAGGCGGGACAGTGCCCTGAGCCAGCAGTTGGCTGGCAGGGCTTACGAGTCGGGTAAAATGTCTGTAGACCCGAAGGGCCGGCTTTGGTTTTTCACCAAGGATGCGCTTAAGTATTATTCCCGGGGGACACTGTCCGATGACTGGGAGCTGAGGTCTGTGCCCGTTCAGTCGGAGCTGATTAATGCCATGTCGGGTTACGAAAACATCACTGCCTTGCAGCCCGGGCGCTACCTCATCGGCACAGCGGATGGCTACCTGGTTTTCAACTTTGAAGACCTTCCACAACTGGGCCACCGGGTTTACCTGACCCAAGTGCTGAGCGAACAGGTCGACCATAAAGAACGGCCCCTGCCATTAAGCGGCGTTCCGGCCGTGCCCTTCCCCTTCAACAACCTTGCTTTCGAGTTTGCCGTGCCAACCTACAGCCGTTATTTCGTGCCGGAATTCCAGTACCGCCTGCTGGGCCTGTACGACAATTGGAGCAATTGGTCTCACGAGGCTGCCCTTTCTTTCCGTAACCTGCCCTTTGGCAACTATACACTTGAAATCCGGTCCCGCATTGGCCATCACCAAAGCGATAATGTGCTGACGTACCCTTTCATTGTACAGCGGCCCTGGTACTGGTCGGTGGCGGCTATCATCATTTACGTTGTAATGGGGGGCTTGCTGGCTTATTTTACCCACCGGGCCTATACGCGTTATTACCAAAGGCAAAAAGAAGAACTGAGAGCGGAAAACCAACTGCGCCTGGAGGCGCAACAGCGGGAAGCCGAACTGGAACTCATCCGGGTGCGCAACGAACAGCTACAGCAGGATATTGACAACAAGAACCGGGAGCTGGCCATATCGACCATGAGCCTGGTCAAAAAGAACGAGCTCCTGCATCAGATCAAAAGTGCGTTGCGGCAAGAGGGGGCACCGGAGGAAAACATCCGCCGGGTGATTCGCACGATCGACAAAAACACTGACGAGGCTGAAACCTGGAATTTCTTCAAAGAGGCATTCGAAAACGCCGATCAGGAGTTCTTCAAGAAAGTTCAGGAAAAGCACCCCAAGCTCACCCATAATGACCTTAAGTTATGTGCCTATCTGCGGCTGAACCTCTCTTCCAAGGAAGTGGCCCCCCTCCTCAACATCTCGGTGCGCAGTGTAGAAGTGAAGCGCTACCGGTTGCGCAAAAAAATGGAGCTGGAGCACGATGAAGGCCTGGTAGAGTATATCCTGAGCATCTGACCCGCACCTCAACAAGTCAGAATTTTACCACAACATTACCTATACAAGGTCATCTTTCGGCTTAATCAGCCCGTTGTATCGGCCTGCCCGTATTCCTTCTAAAGTGTATAAAAACCAATGATTTGCCAACTTTTTAGAGCCGCAGGCACTATTCGGTGAAAAATAATTTGGTGTTGTATGCTTTTTGTTGTGGTCGCTTATTTTTCTGCCGCCTATACACCTGTTAGTTTTGAAGAACAACTAAACTAGCTCTGTTGCCATGCTGGCAGAGTTGAAAAATATTCAGTGATATGAAACAAAATTGGTTAACCTTTTATCTTCTCCTGTTCGGTAGTGTGCTGCTCGCTCAGGAGGTGACTGTGAAGGGCACCGTCAAAGATGCTACTTCTGGTGAGCCGTTAATCGGTGTGAACGTGCTGGTCCTGGGCGCTTCGGATGGCGCTAAGGGCACGATCACCGACTTCAACGGTGATTTTGAGCTGCAGAATGTTGCGATTGGCGCTGAGCTGCGCTTTTCCTATACCGGCTTTCAATCCATCAACCGCACCGTAGAGGGGGAGGAGCCCATGATCGTAGAGCTCGGCACCGATACGGAAGTCCTGGAAGAAGTAGTCGTCATTGGTTACGGTACGCAAAAGAAGCGGGATGTAACCGGCGCCGTTTCAATTGTGGATTCTAAAACGATTGACGAGCTCAAGCCAATTAAGATCGAACAAGCGCTGCAGGGGACGACTCCAGGCGTGAATGTCACTCAGCAATCAGGCTCCCCGGGTGCCGGTTTGGACATCCGTATCCGCGGGGTTTCCACCAATGGGCAGAACGCGCCGTTGGTCATCATTGATGGCTATCAGGGCGACCTGAATACCCTGAACCCCAATGATATTGAGTCGATCACCGTGCTTAAAGATGCGCAGGCGGCTGTCTACGGTACCATTGGCGCTAACGGCGTGATTTTGGTCACCACCAAGACGGGCCGCAAGAACCGCCCGCCCCAGCTTAGCTACAATACCTACCTGGGCGTGCAGGAAACTTCCCGTACCCTGCCATTGCTCAATGCAACCGAATATGCCTTGCTGCTCAACGAAGCCTACGCAGCGGGCGGTCAATCTCTGCCTTACCCCAATGCAGACGGGCTTGGCCTGGGGACCAACTGGCAGGAGGAAGTCTTTGAACGGGCGCCCATGATGAGCCATGATGTCACGGTTTCCGGCGGCTCGGACCGCGTTACCTACTCCTTCAGCGGGTCACACCTCGAGCAGCAAGGTATTGTAGGCGGCAACAAATCCAGCTTCCGCCGGAGCACCGCCCGGGTATCGCTGGGCATTGACCTGACCGACAACCTTAAGCTGACCACCAACGCGATTTACTCTTACATCGACCGGGATGCCCTGAATGAGAACGGGCTGGGCGCAGTACTTTTCAACGCTCTGAATACGCCGCCCACTCAGGCCGTCTTCAACGACGGTGGTGAGTTCACCCTGGTGCCCAACACCCCGGGCCTGGGTATCGAGGTCATCAACCCTCTGGCCCAGATTGCCAATACCTTCAACGATTATGACCTGAATAAACTGAACGGACAGGCCACGCTCGACTGGACAGTATTAGAAGGCCTGAAGCTGACTGGCCGGATTGGGTTCAATACCAGCAACAGCGAAGCCAAGACCTTCAACCAGCTGATTAATTATGGCGGAAAAGTGTTTGATGTGACGCGAAGCAGCGTCAACCAGAATGCCATAAACGACAATAACTACTCTATCGACCTGTTTGCCACCTACGAGCGTTCGTTTGGCAGTGCGCACAACCTGACCCTTACCGGGGGGTCTACCATCTTCCGGGAAATCGGGAACGGGCTGTTCGCAACCGGGTTCGACGTACCCAATAACGAGTGGAACTTCGCCGATATCGCCCTTGCACTGGGCACGAGCCCCGACGGGGGGCGGGACGTAGGCTCTTACGCCTACGACGAGCGCCGCTTGTCATATTTCGGCCGGGCGCAGTACGATTTTGATGGTAAATACCTGCTGAGCGCTATGCTCCGCCGGGATGCCTCCACTAAATTTGGCCCGGAAAACCGGGTGGGTATTTTCCCTTCCTTCACTGCTGGCTGGGTGCTTTCGGATGAAGCCTTCTTTAACCCCGGCCGTGGGGTAGACCTGGTGAAGCTGCGGGCCAGCTACGGTATCCTGGGCAACGACCAAATCATCAATAACGGTTATATCGGTACCCTGAGCGGAGAAGCCACCTACGTTCTGGACGGGGCTTTAGTGAACGGTACTGCAATCGGCGCCCTGCCCAACCCCGCCCTGCAGTGGGAGGAAGCCGAGAAGTTCAACGCCGGTTTGGACCTGGCGCTCCTGGATTACAAGATCAATATCACCGCGGATTACTTTATCAACACCCGCGATAACCTGCTGATTTCCAATATTCCGGTTTCCGGTATCACCGGCACGGCCGCCCCGGGCGCTGCCTCCCCAACGGTTAATGCCGGCTCCGTCCGCAATCAGGGGCTGGAATTTTCCATCGGCTACCAGCAGCGCTTCGATAACGAGCTTAAAGTGAACTTCAACTATAACTTCACCACATTGAGCAACGAGGTGTTGGAAGTCAATAACGGCACTGGCTTCATCGAGGGCGGCGCATTTGGCGTAGGCCAGCTCCCGCCTTCCCGCATGGAAGTCGGGCAGCCGATTGGCTATTTCTATGGTTACCAGACGGACGGTATCTTCCAGAACGCTGCTGAGGTGGAAGCCCACCCTTCCCAGATTGCCTTAGGTGCTGAGGCGCAACCCGGCGACTTGCGTTTCCGGGACCTCAATAACGACGGCGTTATTGACGCCGACGACCGCACCTACCTGGGCGACCCCATTCCTGATATTACGATGGGGTTGAATATCAGCTTTGAGTATTTGAGGTTTGACTTCCGCGGGTATATCTTCTCCTCGATTGGCAACGATATGGTCCGCAATTACGAGCGCGCCCTGTCTGATGTCAACCGCCTGGATTACTACCTTGACCGCTGGACCGGCCAATGGACAAGCACCGAGGTGCCGCGCGTAACTACTGCGGCTACCTCCAATCTGGTGTTTTCCGACTTCTACGTGGAGGATGCTTCCTTTGTGCGCCTGCAAAACGTGCAATTGGGCTACACCCTGCCGCTTACGTTTCTGCGCAATGACCTGTCGACCCTGCGCTTGTACTTCAGCGCCAACAACCTGCTGACCTTTTCAGCTTACCAAGGCTATGACCCGGCAGCCTCTTCCGGAGCCCCGATCGGCGGCGGCATTGATTACGGATTTTACCCCATTCCCCGCATTTTCATGTTCGGGGCTAACCTTAACCTGTAAAATCGACAACCATGAAATTAATCCTCCAAAAAATAGGGATCGTCCTGCTGGTGCTGGCACTCAGTACGGCTTGTGAAAAGGACTTCATCGACCGGGCGCCCGTTTACTCTATTGATTCGGAAAACTACTTCAATTCCGAAGACGACTACAATAACGCGCTGATCGCCGCCTACGATATGCTGCACTCTACTTACGTAAATGTGCTGCTGGGCGAGATTGCCTCCGACAACACCCTCTGCGGTGGGGAGAGTGCTACTGACGTAGTGGGCTTTCAGCAAATCGACGATATGATCCACACACCGGTGAACAGCAATTTGCAGGATGTGTGGAACTGGATGTTTGCTGGTGTCAGCCGGGCAAGCTATATCCTGGAATTCCAGGATAAGACGGACTTTCCCGGTAAGGAGCAGATTTTAGCCGAAGCCCATTTCCTGCGTGCTTATTTCCACTTCGAACTGGTGAAGTGGTTTGGCCCGCTTCCATTGAAAGGTGATGAACGCTTCGCCATCGGTGACGAGACCCGTATCCCGCGTTCTCCGGTAGCAGACGTCTACGCTTCCATTGAAGCTGACCTGCGGTACGCGGTGGAAAACCTGGCAGAGGTGGCTCCTCAGACCGGGCGTGCCACTAAAGGTGCCGCCCAGGCGCTGCTTGGAAAAGCCTATCTCTACCAGGAGAAATTTGCGGAAGCGGCCACCGTGCTTCAGGAGGTAATCAACTCGGGCTTGTATGAGCTGGAGCCGGACTACAGCGTGATTTTTGAGCCGGAAGGCCAAAATGGCGTAGGGTCTGTTTTTGAAGTGCAGTACTCCGATGCAGAAGGTGCTGGCTTTGGCTGCCTGCAGTGCAGTGAGGGTAATGTAGCCGTAGGGTTTAATGGCATCCGCAACTACGTTGGCCCTGAATTTGACAGCGGCTTTAGTTTCAACGTACCTGTCCAGGAAGCCTACGACGCCTACGAGCCGGGCGATAGCCGCCGGGATAATGCGATTCTGAATATCGATGCCTGGGCAGAAGAGACCGGCGCCACATTTGGTATAGGCTTTGAGCACACTGGCTTTTTTAACCGCAAATACCTGCCCCGTAAAGGAGATGCTAACCTTGGGGACCAGAACCTGACCAACCCCAATAATTACCGGGCGATCCGCTACGCAGATGTTCTGCTCATGGCCGCCGAGGCCCTGAACCGGGGTGGCATTGACGATGAGCTGGCCAGGGAGTACCTCAACCGGGTACGCCGCCGTGCTTTTGGAGATATGGACCATGAAATCAGCGCAAGCGGCGCTGCACTGACGGACTTCATTCTCGCAGAACGCCGCCTGGAACTGGTAGGCGAGGGGCACCGTTTCTTTGACCTCGTCCGTACGGGCCGTGCAGCTGAAGCGATTGAAGGCTTTCAGGAGGGCAAGCACGAATTGTTCCCTGTACCCTTTCAGGAAATCCAATTTTCGAATGGAAACTGGGTACAAAACCCAGGCTACTAACAAAAACGACAACCATGCGTATTTTAAAATATCAGCTATTTCTGCTCCTCCTCGCCGGCTTATGGGGCTGTACCGAGGAAGACACGGTGCCTGAGCTGGAGGGCATACCGGCACCTTCCAATATCTCTGCCCTCTTCACCATTGCCTCTGACAACTCCGGCGATGTGACCATCCTGCCGGATGGCCAGGGGGTTACTCAATACACCGTTTTCTTCGGTGACGGCAGCGAGGAGCGTACCGAGCTACAGCCCGGTGAAAGCGCCACCCATACTTATACGGAGGGCACCTACACCGTGTCTATCGAAGCGATGGGCGTGAATGGCAAAGTGACGGCCTTCACGCAGGACCTGACGGTCGCTTTCGTAGCACCCATTAACCTGGAAGTGTCTATCGTGCCCGTACCGGGCGACCCATTCGCCATTGATGTATCCGCTACTGCGGAACTCGAGACCTTCTTTGAAGTCTACTTCGGTGAAGGGGCGGATGAGGAGCCCACCGCCTTTATGGAAGGCGAAACCGTGCGGCATACCTACAATGAAACCGGAACGTATGAAGTCCGGGTGGTAGCCCGCAGCGGAGGCACCGCAAGCACGGAAGCCCTGGATACCGTAACCATTTCGAATCCATTGCTGATGCCGGTCGACTTCGAGGACCCCACTCAGCCTTACAACTTCGTCAACTTTGGCGGTGCAACCTCCACGGTCATTGACAATCCCGATATTTCGGACGCCAACCCCAGCAGCCGGGTCGGGCAGCTCAACAAGATGGAGGGCTCGGAAGTATGGGCCGGTTCCTTTCTGGAGCTGGGCGAACCGCTTGACTTGAACTCTGGCCAGTTTATACAGGTGAAAACCTGGGCACCGCAGGCAGGTATTGACATCCTGCTCAAAGTAGAAAGCTCAGCGAATCCCGAGGAAATTTTCCACGAGGTCACCCTTCAAAATACAGTAGCCAACGAGTGGGAAGAACTGGTCTTCGATTTTAGCGGAGCGGACCTCTCTGCCGACTACAACCGGGTGGTCATCTTTTTCAATTTCGGAACCGCCGGCACGGGCGAAAATTACTACTTCGACGACATCGAACTGAGCGATGGCAGTGCAGAACTGGCCTTCCCAGTGGATTTTGAGAACCCGAATATTGAATACAGCTTTGAAGGGTTTGGGAGTGCAGGGGCTTCAGTTGTAGACAACCCTGATATGACAGCGCCCAACGAAAGTGCCAATGTAGTCGAGTTCATCAAAGCGGAAGGCTCAGAAACCTGGGGCGGTGTCTTCTTTGACATGAGCAACCCTATTGACTTTTCAACCCGGAAGAAAGTCCGCATGAAGGTCTGGGCGCCTACGGCTGAGGTACAAGTCCTGCTCAAGTTCGAAAACCTGGGCAATGGCGATATTTTCATTGAGCGGCCGGTGCAGAATACCGTGGCCAATCAATGGGAAGAGCTGGAGTTCGACTTCACGGATGCTGATTTCTCCAATGAGTATCAGCGGGTAGTCCTCTTCTTTGATTTCGGCAACGCCGGCACCGGCGAGGCTTATTATTTTGATGATATTCAACTCGTTGAATAAAAAATAGGATAACGATGAAATTTCTTCCCTTTCCAATAATGCTGCTCAGTGCGTTGGTCTTCTGGGGTTGTGAAAAAGAGGACTACGAATTTGGCGAAATAACCGCTCCTTCCAATCTGGAGGTGGCCGTCAATATTGCCGGTGCAGATGATGAAAACCCCGAAGGCGATGGCAGCGGCCTGGTGACCTTTACGGCCACTGCGGATAATGCCATTACTTATAAGTATGTCTTTAGCGATGGCACGGAGGCAATCGCGCCTTCCGGCAAACTCGGCAAGCGCTTTACGCAAGTTGGTGTCAATACCTACACGGTTACGGCAATCGCTTCCGGCAAGGCTGGCGTATCTACCTCCACTACCTTGGAGGTAACCGTGCGCAGCGATTTCAACGATGCGGAAGCCATGGCGCTGCTCACTGGGGGCGATTCCAAGACCTGGTACTGGGCCGCCGATGAGCCCGGCCACCTGGGAGTCGGCCAGAATGATGATAATGCGGAGCTCAATTACTTTGCCAATTTCTACCAAGCCGTGCCTTTTGAAAAAGACGGCGCAGCCGAAAGCACCTGCCTTTACCAGGATGAGCTTACGTTTTCTATGGACGGCAGCCGTTTGCTATACCAATTGAACAATAAAGGGCAGACCTACTTCAATTTCAACTTTGAAGGCGTAGCGGGTGGTTCCCAGGGCTTTGATTATTGCTATGACTTTGAAGTCAGCGACGATCCGCAAATCGTAACCCTCAGCCCCTCTGAGTCGGTAGTGGCTGCGAATGACATCCCCGGGCTGACCCGTGGTACAGTCATGAACTTCACCGAGGGGGGCTTTATGAGCTACTACATTGGTGCTACGAGTTATGAGATCCTGTCGATTACAGAAAACCGGATGGTGGTCCGGGCCGTACAGGGCAATGACCCCGGGCTGGCGTGGTACCACATCTTTACGGCTACCAAGCCGGGTACAGAAGAACCCACCTTTGAGAACCTGGTCTGGTCGGATGAATTTGATACCGACGGGGCCCCTAGTGATGCCAACTGGAGCTATAATACCGGTACCGGCAGCAATGGCTGGGGCAATGGCGAAGCCCAGTTCTACACGGATAGCCCCGATAACGTAGTTGTGGAGGATGGCTTGCTCAAAATAACCGCCCGCCGCGAAGAATTTGGCGGGTCGCAGTTTACCTCCGCCCGCATCGTTTCCGAAGACAAGTTCGAGTTTACCTACGGCCGGGTGGATGTGCGCGCCAAGCTGCCCACCGGTGGCGGCACCTGGCCGGCGATTTGGCTGCTGGGAGAAGACTATGCTACCAATACCTGGCCGGGCTGCGGCGAAATTGACATCATGGAGCACGTAGGCAACGAACAGGACCGTATTTTCTCATCCCTGCACTTCCCAGGCAATTTCGCCGGAGATGCCATTACGCAGACTACGGAGCTGCCTGGCGCTTCGGAGGATTTCCACACCTATTCCGTTACCTGGACGGCGGACTTCATCCGCTTTCTGATTGACGATGAGGTGTACCATACCTTCGCCAATAATCCCGACCTGCCCTTCAACAGTGATTTCTTCCTGATTCTGAATGTCGCTATGGGCGGCACCTTTGGCGGGGCAATTGACCCTGCCTTTACGGAGTCCACCATGGAAATCGACTGGGTACGGGTCTACCAATAAAATCTGCTATAGCTGCGGGCAGTCAACGGAACAGCCCGCAGCTATTTCCTTAACTAAACTTTCCAATCGAACCTAAAAAAATGTATGAGACTATGAAAAATTTTACCCTGATAATGCTGTGCTTAGTCCCGCTTTGGGGGGTGGCACAATCTGAACCGGCAGTGGCTGCCCCAACGCCCACGCAGGATGCAGCGGATGTGATTTCCCTCTTTAGTGATGCTTACACCGATGTGGCTGTGAACACTTTCGCCGCACCCTGGAGTGCCGGAACCTTGTCAGATGTCATGGTTGATGGCAATGCGGCCAAGCTCTACTCCGGGCTGGATTTTGCAGGCATTGAAATGCTGGATGACAATGCACTTGACTTGGTCGCCGCCGGTATGACACACCTGCATGTAGATGTTTGGACCCCTAATGCCACAACCTTCCGAGTCAATATGGTCGACTTTGGTGGCGATGGTTTTGGTGGCGGCAATGATACCAATTTTAACCTGGAGTTTCCGGACTTCACACAAGGCGAATGGGTCAGTCTTGATATTCCTTTGACCGATTTCGCTGGGATGAACCAAACGGATGTATCTCAATTGGTCCTTTCTGCCGTGCCAGCTGGGCAAAGCACTATCTATATGGACAACCTGTTTTTCTACGAAGGAGTGCTGCCGCCTGCACAAATGGATTTGCCCGTAACTTTTGACGAAGACAATGTCCTGTACAGTACTATTGATTTTGGAGGCGCCTCATCTATGCTGGTTGAAGACCCGGAAGAAGCCGGCAATACGGTAGTGCAAACGGTAAAGATGGCGGGCGCAGAGACCTTTGCAGGTACGACCTTATCAGAGAACCTCGGGGGTACGCCCAATGACCCTGGCTTTGCCAGCGCCATTCCGTTTTCCTTCGCAGAGAGCGTGATGTCGGTCCGGGTTTGGTCGCCCGCAGCCGGTATACCGGTCCGGTTGAAGGTAGAGAATTCCATGGATGCCGGCATTTTTGTGGAAACCGAAGATACGACGACGGTTGCCGGTGCCTGGCAGACCCTGGAGTTTGAGTTCAAAAATCAGGTAGACGGTACGCCTGCGATCAATTACGCGGCGATGTATGACAAGCTGTCTATTTTCTTTGATTTTGGTACTTCCCCTACGGAGGATGTGACCTACTACTGGGACGATGTGATCTTCACCGGTACTACCACCGGTGGCACAGCGCCAATGGTTGCGGCACCAACCCCTACTGAGGACCCTGCCAATGTGATTTCCCTGTTCAGTGATGCTTACACGGATGTGCCAGTGAATACCTTCCTTGCCGTTTGGAGCAATGCAGGGCTGGAAGATATAGAAATTGAGGGCAATCCGACTAAACTGTATAGTGACCTGGATTTTGCGGGCATTGAGATGCTGGATGATAATGCCATTGACCTGGTGGCAGCAGAAATGACTCACCTCCACGTTGACATCTGGACGCCCAACGCCACCATTTTCCGCATCAATATGGTTGACTTTGGCGGCGATGGCTTTGGCGGCGGTAATGATACAAACTTCGAAATCCCCTTTGAGAACCTGGCGCTGGGATCATGGGTCAGCCTGGATATCCCTTTGACAGATTTTCAAGGGATCAACCAGACGGATATTTCTCAGTTGGTCCTTTCTGCTGCACCGGCCGGGCAAAGCACGGTTTACCTGGACAACCTCTATTTTTACAAGGAGGTGGTGCAGACCGGAGATCAAATGGACCTGCCTGTGACCTTTGACGACCCGGATGTGTTGTACAACACCATCGACTTTGCAGGCACTTCCTCTTCTTTTGTTGAAGACCCGGAAGAAGCGGGCAACACCGTAGTGGAAACGGTCAAGGCCACAGGCGCCGAGACTTTTGCCGGCACAACCTTGTCGGAAGACCTCGGCGGCACCCCAAATGACCCTGGCTTTGCTTCCCCTATCCCGTTTGCGGATGATGCCAGTGTGATTTCCGTGCGTGTATGGTCGTCGGCAGCGGATATACCCGTACGCCTGAAGGTGGAGAATTCAATGGACGCTAATGTATCCGTGGAAACAGAAACGCTGACTACTGCTGCCGGTGCCTGGCAGACCCTGGAGTTTGAATTCAAGACACAAGCAAGCGGTACACCTGCCCTGGATTTTGATGCGTCTTATAACAAGCTGACCATTTTCTTTAACTTCGGAGACTCTCCCGCTGAGGATGAAACCTACTATTGGGATGACGTCATCTTCACCGGTACCACCACCGTGGGTGAGGAGCCCGTGCCAATGGAGGCAGCCCCAACCCCTACTGTCGACCCTGCGTTTGTCATTTCTATGTTTAGCGATGCTTACGATGATGTGCCGGTAGATACCTGGCTGACGACCTGGAGCGCAGCGGGGCTGGAGGATATTGAAATTGAAGGCAACCCTACCAAACTGTACACCGGGCTGGATTTTGCCGGTATCGAAACTGTAGGCCCTAATGCCATTGATCTGGTTTCCACCGAAATGACCCACCTGCACGTTGACTTCTGGTCGCCCAACAGCACTACTTTCCGCATTAAGCTGGTCGACTTTGGTGGCGATGGCTTCGGTGGCGGCAACGACACCGAGTTTGAAATTCCATTTGAATTGGCACAGGAAGAGTGGGTAAGCCTCGATATTCCATTGGAAGACTTTGAGGGCATGAACCAGGAAGATGTTTCCCAGTTCATTATCTCCTCTTTGCCAACTGGATCATCCACAGTATACCTGGATAACATTTACTACTACGATGCAGACCCCAGCAGCACCACTGAACCGGAGCTGGGCGTTGCCAAGGCATTCCCTAATCCGGGTACCGACCACTTTACGATTACGGCCCCGGTGGTGATGGACCAGGTTACACTTTACAATACCGCCGGTCAGGTAGTCGAGACCTGGCAGCCTAGCAGTGAGCAGCTGAATGTCGATGCCAGCCAATTGGAGCCTGGCCTTTATGTAGCGCTAGTCAGCGCAGGCAACCGGCTGATGACCGTACGTCTGATTAAGCATTAAGTTTTTTAAACTGTTTTGTATTTTCTTGAGCTACAATGGAATGGAGCCCTGCCTTTCGAGGCGGGGCTTCTTATTAGGGGACTTCTGACCCGGTAGCAGCTTCCCACAGTTCGAACCACTCTTCCTGGCTCATCATGAGGTGAACGGCATCCGCCGCCGCTTTTACGCGCTCGATCCGGGCGGTGCCAATAACCGGCAGGATGCCAGCTGGGTGGCGCATCAGCCAGGCTAACAGCAATTGGTCGATGCCAATAGCCTGGCCCCGGCGGCTGATAATGGCTTGGGCGGCAGACCGGATGCGTTGTGCTTGCGCATCAGGCTCGGCTCCGAAAATACGGCCTCCGCCCAGGGGCGACCACGCCATAGGCCGGATCCGGTACTGCTGGCATTGGTCGAAGGTCCCATCCGTAAAGGGCGGATGGTGGAGCAAAGACGCTTCTACCTGATTGGTGGTTAGCGGGAACCGGCTGTTGAGCAGGTCAAACTGGGCAGGCGTGAAATTAGAAACGCCAAAGTGCTTCACTTTTCCAGCCTTTTGGAGTTGTTCAAATTCCCCGGCTACCTGATCGGCATCGAGCAGGGGGCTGGGCCGGTGGAGGAGCAGGAGGTCAATGTAATCCGTACGCAGATTGCGCAGGGAGCGGTCGACGGAAGCCCGGATATGCGCTACGCTGGTGTCGTAAGACTTGATCCGGTGGTGGGGGCGTTGGGGCACCTTCATCTTTATGCCGCATTTAGTCACAATCTGTAAGCGCTCCCGTAGGCCGGGTTGCTGTTTCAAGGCTTCTCCGAATGCCGCTTCCGTAGTATAGTCCCCGTAGATGTCGGCGTGGTCGAAAGTCGTGACCCCGTAGTCTGCACTCTCCTCAATCAACCGGAGCATGCTCTGAGGGCTGAGGTTATGGCCCCAAACTCCCCACTTCATAACGCCAAATACGATACGCGAGCAGTGGGGCCCGTCTTTGCTGAGCTGAATAGTCATACCTGTTTTTTACCTGCTAAGGTAGGCAAGCTTCTGGCCGCCCTGTTTTTAAATCTGAATTTGCTTTTACTCATTTAAAAAATTCTGAGCTATTAAAAATTTAAGTTATTCGGGGATAGATAGGGGCGGGTCTTGGCCAAGCAGCAGTCGGGCAAAGTAATCCGGCAGCATAACATGCACCGGGTGAGGTTGGCCGGGCAGGGGGATGAGCTCTGACTGAGCGGGTTGCAGCTCTTGCAGGTAAGTAGAATTGCTAAAGGGCACCAGCTCGTCTGCGGTGCCATGGACCAGGGTGAGGGGCGCCGCCGACTCTGCAAAGAGGGATTGGGCCGCCCGCAAGGCTGCCGGGTGGTGGAGCTTTTCGACGTTCGACACCCACAGCGGGCGGGGGAGCAGGTACCGGGCCCACGGGAAGTCAATCCAGTGAGAAATGCGGAAGATGACTTCCAGGCTGGGGTCATAGGCACCGGAAATACCGTATATTTTGTCTATTGCTGCGGGCGACAGGGCACCCAGTGCAACTGCAATCGGCGCGCCGTAGCTATGCCCCATCACCACAGCAGGTTGGTGTTGTTCTTCGAGTAAAGGCAATAATGCCTCAGCTTGCCGGATGATGGAGGGTTCGGCAGTTTTGGGCTCTGTACCCCCGTAGCCGGGGCGTTCAGGTATGAGGAGGCAGTATGTGTGGTAAAGGCTGTCGCGCTTGGCCAGGGCCAGCCAATCGAAAAGCCCGCCCGGCGCGCCGTGAACAAGCAATAAAGGGGTTTTGGTGGTGTCCCCAATCTGCAAATACCGCACCCGATTAGGCGCATAGCGGATTTTCAGGGGCTGCTCCACAGCACTGTACAACCACCGTGCCCCCTGCTCTGTGCTCAGGTACCGGTCGGCCATGCTTATCAGCAACAGCAGCAGCACCGTGAGCCCGGCCAAGCTCAAGGTCACCCACTTTACAATCCGTAAGCTTTTTTTCATTTCAGAATCAGTAGCCGCTGCTGCCAGCGGTAAGCAGGGTGAACAAAACGGAGGAGGTAAGCACCCGAGGGCAAAGCCTTCAGTGGGATGAGCAGCTCTTTACCCTGCATCGTCCACTTTCCGACCGGCTGCCCCTGCATATTGTATAGCTGCACCTGTCCCTGCAGGCTGATATTGGCTTGTAGCCGCGCCCACTGCCGGGCCGGATTGGGGAAGAGCTGCAGCCGTGGCGCTTCGGTTGTGCGGCTGCTGACAATAGTGATGGCCAGCGTATCGCAAAAGGTATTGGTGCCGCAGAGGTCGGTGGCCGTGAGGCAAACGGCGTAGGTGCCGGACGTATCGTACGTATGTACAGGGTTGGGCAAGGCGGAAGAATTGCCATCCCCGAAGTCCCAGGCCCATTCAGTGGCGGTATTGTCCGCCAGCTGGAAAAAGCTCACTTGCCCCGCATCCGCAATCCAGTTGAAGTTGACCCAGGGTGGGGTACAGCTAACGGTAACGGAGTCGCAGTATTGGGTGCTGCCGCAAATACTGCTGACCGTCAGGCAGGCTTCATAGGTGCCCGGCAGCGCATAGGTGTGAACCGGGGAAGGGGCCGTGCTGGTTTGGCCATCTCCAAAGGCCCACAACCAGGCTACGGCATCTGCGGTGGAACTGTCCTGAAAGGCCACCTGTAGCTCATCGGCTGAAAATCCAAAATTGGCCTGGGGCGGCGTACAGCTAACGGTGATCAGTTCGCAACGCTGGGTGGAGCCGCAAACGCTGGAAACCTGCAGGCATACCAGGTAATTGCCGGGGCTGCTGTAGGTGTGCTGCGGGTTCTGGACGCTGCTGGTATCCCCGTCTCCAAAGGTCCAGAACCAGGCGGAAGGGCTGTTGGCGGAGGTGTCGGCAAAGAAAACAGTCAGTTCGTCCAGGCTGAAGGTGAAATTGGATTGCGGGGCGTTGCAGGTCACGTTTAGGCTGACGCAAGTGTCGGTTGCTCCGCAGAGGCTGCTTGCGGTCAGGCAGGCCGTATACAAGCCCGGCGTTTCGTATTCGTGGCTCGGATTTTGGCTGGTGCTGGTACTGCCATCGCCGAAGTCCCACGCCCATTGGGTAGGGTTATTGCTGGAGAGGTCAAAGAAAACGTAGGCCAGCTGATCGCTCTGTACCTCGAAGTTGGCTCCGGGCGCGCTGCAGTCTGCATCAATTTCCTGGCAGAATTCAGTGCTGCCGCACACACTGCTCACGGCCAGGCAAACGGTATAAACGCCTGGTACGTCGTAAGTATGGGTGGGGTTGGGCAGGGAGGAAGCAGCGCCGTCCCCAAAGTCCCAGGCCCATTCTGATGCAGCCGGGGCGGAAGCATCAAAAAAAGAAAAGCTCAGTTCATCCTGCTGAAAGGAGAACTGGGCTTGCGGGGCGGGGCAGGAGACCTCCACGGCCTGGCAAGCCGTATTGCTGCCGCACACACTGGCGGCCTGCAGGCAAACGGTATAAGTGCCCGGCTGGCTGAAGGTGTGGGATGGGTTGGGGCCGGTAGCGGAGCTCCCATCCCCAAAGGTCCAAAACCAGCTACTGGGCCCGTTGGCGCTCTGGTCTGAGAACTGCACAGTCAGTCCATCAGGCTGCGTGCTAAAGGCAGGGCCGGGGGCCGCACAGTCGATGGTTATGCTTTCGCAATAGGTACTGGAACCGCAGATGCTGCTTGCCGTCAGGCAGACTTCATAGGTGCCGGGGGTGCTGTAGGTGTGGGCGGGCGACTGCTGGGCGGAGGTGCTGCCATCCCCAAAGGTCCATGCCCAGCTTGTTGGGGCAAGGCCGGTGGCATCGGTAAAGCTGACCGTAAGTTCGTCGGGCGAAAAGGCGAACCCCGCAACCGGGGCAGCACAGCTTACGGTCACTGCCTGGCAGGCTTGATTGCTGCCGCAGGTGTTGCTGCTGACCAGGCAGATGGTGTAGGTGCCGGGGGCATCGTAGGTGTGGAATGGGTTTTGGCTGCTGCTGCCATTCCCATCTCCAAAATCCCAATCCCAGTTGGTGGGTCCATTGGGGCTGAGGTCGGTTAGGGCAATTGACAGTCCGTCGGTTTCCAGCTCAAAGCTGGCCTGGGGCTCTGGGCAAGTCACGGTTACGGTGGCGCAGAACTGGTCCGAGCCGCAGATGCTGCTGGCGGTTAGGCAGGCCTCATAGCTGCCGGGGCTGCTGTACGTATGAGTCGGGTTTTGCTGGGAGGAGGTGTTGCCATCGCCAAATTCCCAGCTCCACTGGGCGGGGCTGTTGGAAGAGGCATCGAAAAAGGCAGCGCTTAGCAATTCCACCTCTTGCTCAAAGGCGGCATTGGGAGCCGGGCAGCCCACGGACTCGCTTTGGCAAACGGTGGTACTGTCCCCGCAGGGATTGATCGCAGTCAGGCAGATTTCGTAGGTGCCGGGGCTGGCGTAGGTATGCATTTCATTGGCGCCCGTGCCGGTATTGCCATCCCCGAAATTCCATCGCCATTCTTCGGCCGTGCCGGGGGCGTTGGCGGTGAAGGTGTAGGACAAACTGTTGGCGCTGCTGGTAAAAGCGGCTACAGGCGTAATGCAGTTGAGGTCCACCGTTGTGCAGGTGCTCAATAGGCCGCAGGGCCCATTGCTTTGCATACAGACTTCGTAGATCCCGGTAGCCGGGAAGTTAAAGCTAAAACTGTTGCCGCTGCCGATGCTCTGGCCATTGATTTGCCAGGCCCAGCTGTTGGCTTGCACCTGAGAGGTATCTGTAAAGGTGCCGGTGAGGTTGTCCAGATTGACGGAAAAGCCAAGGGGCGCACTGCTGCAGCTCACCACCACATCCTGGCACTGGGTTTGGCTGCCGCAAATACTGCTGGCCGTCAGGCAGACCTCGTAGGTGCCCGGGGCGGCAAACAGGTATTCCGAAGTGGGCCCGTTTAGGGTATCCTCGCCCTCAACCACCCAAACCCAGCTGCTGGCCCCGCCGGTGGAGGCCTCCTGAAATTGCGCCAGGAGGTTGTCGGCCGTATACTCAAAATCGGGCTGAGGGGGCGGGCAGCTGAGGGTGACGGTATCGCAACGTGTAGCGGCTCCGCAGAGGTTGCTGACGGCCAAGCAAATTTCGTAAGTGCCGGGCTGGCTGTAGGTGTGGAAGAGGGCTGTGGTGTCGGCGGCTGTGCCATCCCCAAAATCCCAGCTGTAGGCCGCAGCGGTATCGGGGCTGAGCGTTTCTGCGTATATCGTAAGCTCGGAGGGCGTAAGGCTGAAGTCGACAGTAGGGGGCGGGCAGGTAACGCCCACCTGAGCGCAGGCCGTATCAGGGCCGCAAGCACCATCCATGGCCAGGCAAACCTCGTAAAGGCCAGGCTCGGCGTAGGTGTGCATGGGGTTTTGCTGGGTAGAGGTATTACCGTCTCCGAAATCCCAGGACCAGGTGTTGGCCCCGGCGCTGGAAGTATCCGTAAAGGCTACGGCCAAATCTGCTGCCTGCGCTGAAAAGCCGGCTTCGGGCGCCCCGCAGCTGACCTGTATCAGATTGCAGGTGGAGGCATTGCCGCAGGCATTCAGGACCACCAGGCAGACAAAGTAATTGCCGGGCTCGTCGTAGGCGTGTGTGGGGTTTTGGAGCCCGGAAGTGTTGCCGTCGCCAAAGTCCCAAATCCATTCGTTGGGCTGGCCGAAGGAGAAATCCTGGAAACTGACTTCCAGCCCATCGGCGGCATGGTTGAAGAACACCTCGGGCGGGGTGCATTGGGTGGTGACTTCCTGGCAAACCGTAGCGCTGCCGCAGCTGCCCTCCGTGGTCAGGCAGACCGTAAAGGTACCAGTCACAGGAAAGGTATGGATGACCGCCGCACCGGTATCCTGAGCCCCATCGCTGAAGTCCCAGAAGTACTGCTCCGTACCGGTATCGCCCTGCCCCTCCAGGCTGACGACCAGGCCGGTAACCTGGCTGCTAAAGGAGGCCTGGGGCTGGCAAAAATCCCCTTCCGTAAGCTGGTAGACGGAGTCGGCAGCTGGCTGCTCCAGCCGGTCAACATTACCGCTCGGCCAGCGCACCACAATACTGTCTACCGAGGTCGTAGGGCCCAGCCCAAAGTGTGCCCGCAGCCCGCAGTGGATGCCATAGCTCTCGCCGCTCCGGATTTCGCGGACCTGCTGCCCCCACGGGCCGTAGGCTTCTACCCGGGCACCAATGCCGTTGGGGTTGGATTGGGCTCCTTGCAGGGATAGCCCAATGTAGTGGTTGGCATTGCCGGCGTTTAGCAACAGCTTATCGGCCTGCGTGCCAATTTGGTTGAACCCGGTGCCGTAGGCCGCGTAAATGTCCAGGAAGCCATCATGGTTGAGGTCGCCCACCGCCGCGCTATGGATGCGGCCCGGCCCGGGCACGGCATTGTCCACCCGCACAAAGGTAGCGTTGCCCTGATTGTGAAGCAGAGCGTGGTCAGACCCCAGCGAGGTATACAGCAGGTCCAGCCGCCCGTCGTTGTCAAAATCGGCAAATTTGGCTTGTACGCCCAGGCCCGCCCCGCTGAGGGCGGTAGGGAGGCCGCTGCTGTTGGTAATGTCGGTAAAGGTGCCGTCGCCGTTATTGCGGTACAGCAGGTTGGGCAGGTCGTGGTTGATGAGGAAGGCATCCAAATCCCCGTCGTTATCGATATCCCCGAAGGCGGTGGCGAGGGTCTGCGCCTGCGGTTGCAGGCCCGCTGACAGGGCGCGTTCCGAAAACCCATCCGGCGCATCATTGCGGAACAGCAGGTTGAGCCGGCGCCCATCGGTATTGTCCGTCACCCCAAGGCGGTATTTGGAAAGGTAGAGGTCGGTAGCGCCATCGTTGTTGTAGTCGGCCCAAACCGAACCGTAATTGCCCGAATTATCGGAGGGCACGGTGGACACCGGGTTGATCAGGGTATAGTCGAGCGAAAAGATGTCGTTGCCCAGGTTGCGGAAGGGGGCGCTCAACCCGTCTTGATGGGCAGCAAAAAGGTCGAGGTCCCCGTCGTTGTCGATGTCGGCCATATTGGCCCCTTGCAAGAGGTAGCCGCCGGGGTCAATGACCGTAGTGGTGTAAGCGGAGCCATCGGCATTGGCTTTCAGCAGGCGAAGGGTGTTGTAGCTGCCGCCGGTGAAGATGTCGTTGAAGCCATTCCCATCTACATCCCCGATAGCGATGCTGTTGGCAGGGCCGTCCAGGGATTGCACGAAAAGGCTATTGAAAAAAGGCGTCGTGGCTTGCTGGTACTCGATGTAGAGTTCCTGCCGGTTGTCCAGAATGACGATATCTTCCAGCCCGTCGCCGTTCATATCCGCAATGCCGACCGGGGTGCCGGAAAGCAGCCCGACGTTGTCAAGGTACTGAGTGGAGTCGAGAAAAGCGATTTGGCCAAAGGCCGGCCAGGCACAACCGAGGCAAGCGAGGAGTATAATTTTTCTCATAGGGCTATGTTGCAGTGCAGCCCGCGCAGCACGGGTCAGCGTTTGGGATTATAGTGCAGCTTTCAATCGGTTTGGGATTTATAAAGTTACAGAACTTTGCGCAAAGAATGGAGAAAGAAATGCCCTATACAGAGGTATTTACAGCTTGAAGCGCCATTGCCGGGTCAGTTCCCAGCACACCACACCGGCACAAACGGCGATGTTGAGCGAATGCTTGGTCCCGAATTGCGGCACTTCCAGGCAGCCGTCCACCCGCGCCATAACCGCATCGCTCACCCCTTCGACTTCATTGCCAAAAACGAGGGCGATTTTCTGGCCGGCTTCCCAGCGGAAGTCCTGCAGCCAGGTGCGTTCGTCGGCTTGTTCTACCGCCAGCACCGTATACCCAGCGGTTTTCAGTTCGTCAACTGCGTCGGCAGGGGCCTTGTGGTAGCTCCAGTCCACCGATTCGGTAGCCCCAATGGCGGTTTTGAGAATTTCCCGGTGGGGCGGCGTGCCGGTGATGCCGCAGAGGTAAATACGCTCGAGTGCAAAAGCGTCGGCGGTGCGGAAGGCAGAGCCCACGTTCAGGCCGGAGCGGATGTTGTCGAGCACAAGCACCACGGGCGCTTTGGGCTGCTGTTTGAAGGTGGGGATGTCGGGGCGGTTGAGTTCTTGGAGTTTGAGTTTGCGCATATATTATTGTTCTGATTTTTTATCGTAAGAGTTGTACGCTTCCCCTCCATATTCGATTGGTCCCATCCTGCAGGGCGAGCACCGCCTGGTATACGTAAAGCCCGTTACTGAAGGGCACTCCGGCTCGTTTTCCATCCCAGGTTTCATTAGGGGTACGGGACCGGAATACGAGGCCGCCCCATCGGTCAAAAACCTCCAACTGCAGGACTTCCCGTACACAAGGTCCGAAGAAAATCTGAAAGGTATCATTCCGGCCATCGCCATTGGGCGAAAAACCGGTAGGGGCATATACCGCTTCGCAGGGCGGTATGACAATGCGTTTTTCAAGGGTATCCGTGCAGCCGGTAATACTGTCGCGCACAGTAACTAGGAAAGTGGTGGTTTCCAGCAGGGTAGCTGTCGGCTCCTGGCAATCACTGCAATCTACAGCATCGCCGGGCTGCCAGGACCAGATCAGCGGGCCAACCCCATTGCCATTCCCTTGTAGCTGAACGGATTGCCCGGCTACAATCGTGTCTTGTGAAGCTTGTACGCTGGCCTCAAAATCAACGGCAGACAGCTGCAATTGAACCACGCTGTCACACCCCAGGCCCGTCAACAGCGTATCGGTGTAAAACCCAGGTTCATCGTACGATTGGCCGCCCATTTCGAAGGCCTGCCCGGGACAAAGAAAGGTATCCAGCACCACCACATCTCTATAGCCATCCCGTATTACTGTAATGAGAATACTATCGTTGCAAAACTGCGCACCGGGCAGGGTATCCTGATAAATGCCCGGTTCAGCAAACACCCGCCCGTCGATAGTCAGCGGCTCAGCCGTGCAAAGTATTGCAGTTTGTTTCCGGGCCGGGTTGCAAATGCGCAGGCTGATGTCGTCAATCGCCAGATCATTGCCGCAGCCTCCCGGTGCACTGTTGATAAGCAGCAATTGGACTGCATCTTGGTCTTCGGGCAGTGTAAACGTCAGGCCGTATGGGTTCCAGCGCAGAAAGGGGGTAGTGGGCAGGGCGCCGGTTTGTATGCTTCCCAGCAGCTCGTTGGTGCCGGGTGCCCGTAGTTCGAAGCGTACATTGGGCTCAATGCTTTCCCCACCGCATGCAGTGGGCCTTACCACATTGGTCAGGTAGGCACTAAACTCATAGTGAGTGCCCGGGCAAAGCCCTTCAAGGAGAATACTGAAAAGCGTTCCCGGCTCGTCTGTTGAATCAAAGAGAAGCATATACCCGGACTCATCATCCGGCGTATTATCCAGCCCGGTGTGCCAGTTGGCCCCGTTTAGTTGGGTGCGGTTCGTGACCATATAGGTGCCGGCCAAAGGCGAACCATCATTGTAGGTGTATGTTGTGGCTCCGGCCGGCAAAGGTGGGCCGAAGTTGGCGCCCTGCCCGAAGCTCTCGGACAGTGCGGCGGCACCGGGCGTTCCTTCACACAGCTGAGCTGCTGCCCAGGTGGGAAGTGCGATGATGAGGAAAAGTAGCCAGGGTCTCATGAGGTTTATGGCTTATCGGTAAATAAAGACGATAATCTACCGAAATGGTTGACGATAGCCTTGCCTTTCTTTACCCTGCTGCCCTGCGCACTGCGTCATTTTAAGGTTTGCCGAACAAAATGAGCTTTATACCGCCACTTTCTAACTGCCTTATGGTCGTCCATTCTGATTGCAGCTGCTCCAGCTCCTCATCCGTAAAGTCATTCATCACATTAGAGTAGAGGATGTATTCCTGTTCATCCAGGTTTTTGGATACAAAGCCGCTCTGCCGGCCCGATAAATCCTTGAGGTACTGCGGGCCAATTTCCGGGAAGGCGGTGCCCACTTGATGCAGCGGGATGCCCGCCTCGTCCAGGTAGTCAATCATGTCTTCCTTCAGGCCGTAGTAGGGCAGGTGAGCCAGGGTGACGTCCCAGCCCTGCGCGATGCTATCGGGGTATACCCAGAAGTGGCCGCTGATGGGCCCGAGCAGCAGAAGGGCGAGCAGCCCGGCCTTCCAAAGGCGTTGCAGGGTGCTCCCCGCAATTAGGGTGAAAGCAAAAAGCTGCAGGGCGATCATAGCGGGCAGCAGGTAGCGGTGCTGATGCAGCCCCTGGTAGACCAGAAAAGTGATACTGAGCAGGAAGGTTGTGAGGAGCAACAGTGCCCCGGCTTCTTTTAACCGGGCGGCATTAACCGCCCGTTGCTTGCGCCAGATGCGGCCAGCGGCGATCGCCATACCTACCCACACGAAAACCAGCCCGAAGTCGAGGAACCGCCAGCCCAGGATAAGCCCGTTGCGCAGCATGCGCGCCCCATCCGCCCGCTCAAAGGTGGTGGCCCACTCGGAGGCGGCGTGGTACCCGATCCAGCCGGCTGCCTGGTAGTGGTAGGCCAGGAAGGCCAGGGCCAGCAGGCCGGAGGGCACGTAGGGCAGGGCGGTTTGCCAAAGGTACCGGAAACGGAGGCGGGCAGCAGTAAGGCCAAGCCCCCGCCAACTATCGAATAAGAACAGCGCTACCACCACCATCATACCCCGGGTGCTGATGGCTGCCAGTACGAGCGCGCCGGCTGCTTTAGCGCTCGCCCGCCCGTACATCACCCCGTAGAGCCCCAGCAAAAAGCCGAATACCAGCACCAGGTCGGGGCTGATCAGCAGCATTTGGGTGAGCAGCATGGGGTTGGCCAGCGCCAGCAGGGGGAAGAGCCATCCCAGGCGGGGCGCAAAGTAGCGCCCGATGGGGAAGAGCAGCCAGAGGATGCCCCATACGAAAGGCAGCATCGCCCAGTGGCTCACCGCAAGGCTCTTGCCGAAAATTGTCCAGGCCAGGGCCAGGTACAGCCCGAAGGCCGGCGGGTGCCCGCTGTCGATCTTTTCGGGCAGCAGCAGCTCCCGGAAGCCCGTCTCGTAGTACCAATGCGCGTGCTTGGACCCCAGTTGGATGGTATCCCAAAAGAAAGGGTAGCCGCTGCATAGCCCAATTGCGGCGACGGCAAGCGCCATCAGTACCAGCCGGAGCCAGTAAGCGATATGGGCGGGGGGCACCAAATCAGGGCTTGGGGTTGTACTTGCGCTCCAACGCGGCCTTGACGAAAGCAACAAACAGCGGTTGGGGCACCTCCACTGTGCTCTTGAGCTCAGGGTGGAACTGCACGCCTACGAACCAGGGGTGGTCCTTGATTTCGACGATTTCCACCAAATCCGATTCCGGGTTGATGCCGGAGGCGATCATGCCGGCCTTTTCCATGGCTTCGCGGTATGCATTATTAAATTCGTAGCGGTGGCGGTGGCGCTCGCTCACCTTAAGGGTGCCGTAGGCAGCGCTCGCTTTGGTGCGCCGCCGGATTTCGCAGGGGTAGGCGCCCAGGCGCATGGTGCCGCCTTTTTTGGTGATTTTCTTCTGCTCCGGCATCAGGTCGATGACGGGGTGGGGCGTATCGGGGTCGACTTCGGTGGAGGAAGCGCCTTCCAGCCCCATGACGTTGCGTGCGTATTCCACCACCGCGCACTGCATGCCCAGGCAGATGCCAAAGAAGGGCACCTCCTGCTCCCGTATGTATTTGATGGCGTTGATCTTGCCCTCTATGCCCCGCTCCCCGAATCCGGGGGCGACGAGTACGCCGTCAAAATCCTGCAGCCACTCGGCCACCTCAGCCGGCGTGCCTTCCAGCTGCTCAGAGTGGATGGGGTGGACCTTTACCTTGCACTCATTGACCGCGCCGGCGTGCACAAAGGATTCGTGAATAGATTTATAGGCATCCTGCAGCTCGTTGTACTTGCCCACCAGGCCGATGTTAATGTCGTAGGTTGGATTTTTAAGCTTGCCCAGGAAGCCCTTCCAGGCTTCCAGTCGGGGCTCCCGCCGGTCCTTCAGCCGCAGGCGGGTGATGGCCACGGTGTCCAGCTTTTCGCGCAGCATCAGCAGGGGCACATCGTAAATGCTTTCGGCATCCACGGCTTCGATGACGGAGCCGACATCCACATTGCAGAAGAGGGCCAGCTTGCGGCGGATGTCCATGCCGATGGGGTGCTCGGTTCGGCACACCAGCACATCGGGCTGAATACCGGTATTGAGCAGTTCCTTGACGGAGTGCTGCGTGGGCTTGGTCTTGAGCTCCTTGGCCGCCCGCAGGTAGGGGATAAGGGTGAGGTGGATGACCAGGCAGTTGTCGGTGCCCAGTTCCCAGCGCAGCTGCCGCAGGGCTTCCAGGTAGGGGAGGGACTCAATGTCGCCCACGGTGCCCCCCAATTCGGTGATGACGATGTCGTAATCATTCGATACGCCAAGGAGCTGCACCCGCCGCTTAATCTCATCGGTGATGTGGGGGATGACCTGCACGGTTTTGCCCAGGTAGTCGCCCGCCCGTTCCTTTTCGATCACCGTCTGGTAGATGCGCCCCGTTGTGACGTTATTGGCCTGGGAAGTGGGCGTATTGAGGAAGCGCTCGTAGTGGCCGAGGTCGAGATCGGTCTCCGCCCCGTCGTCCGTCACATAGCACTCCCCGTGCTCGTAGGGGTTAAGCGTGCCCGGGTCTACGTTGATGTACGGGTCGAACTTTTGGATGGTTACGGAAAAGCCCCGGGCCTGCAGGAGTTTGGCCAGGGAAGCAGCGATGATGCCTTTGCCGAGGGAAGACGTCACCCCGCCCGTAACAAAAATGTATTTAGTCATGAAGAATCGTGCTTTATTGGTGCCGGCAGCCGGCGGTCTGTTTTGTTACGGGGTACAAAGGTAAGGAAAAGGGCTTGAAGTAGGGAGGGTGAAGTGCAGAAGTGTACTACCAATTTCCCGCCCAATGTGGAGGACTTTCCCATTGCTGTTCCTTTGGATTAAGACGAAAAAAAGGGAGCTGCCCGGTACCAGGCAGCTCCCCTCTAGTGTTTCAGGACACTAACTATTTCAGAATCCAGCCTTACCCTTTCTTCGGGTGCACCAGAGTCATCTCCTCCACCAAATGGCCAGCACCGGCAAACTTATCGATCACAAACAGGATGTAGCGCGCATCCACCATAATATTGCGGCAGATGGAGGCATCGTAGTTCAGGTCGCTCATCGTGCCCTCCCAGGCGCGGTCGAAGTTGAGGCCGATCAGGTTGCCGTAGGCATCGATGGCGGGGCTGCCGGAGTTGCCGCCCGTAGTGTGGTTGGTGCCGATAAAGCAGACCGGCATTTTGCCGTCTTCCCCGTAATCGCCGTAGTCCTTCTGCTGGTACAGCTCGCGGAGGCGGTAGGGCACATCAAACTCGTAGTCTTCCGGTACGTATTTCTCCATGACGCCTTCCAGATAGGTGACCGGCTCGTATTGCACCGCATCCCGGGGCTCGTAACCTTTCACTTTTCCATAGGTGACCCGCATGGTGCCATTCGCATCGGGGTAGAAGCGCCTTTCGGTGAATACCTTGATTTGCGCCCGCATATATTCCTGCTGCAGGGCGTCGATGTCATCCTTGATCTTGCGGTACTCGCTGGCGATATTTTCTTCGTTGTGGGCCGAAATGGCGCGCGCCAGGGCGTAGGCCACATCGTTTTGAATCAATTTTACCAAGGCGGCTGGCCCTTCCTCCATCGCGTTCAACAGGGGCGCCGGCTGGGTTAGTTGGCTCTTTTTATAAATCATGGCAGCGAGTTGTTCCGCATCCTTACCGGCTTCCACGTAGCGCTCCAGGGCAAACGGCGCTTGATGCTTGCCGGGGATTTCCGTAAAGTAATAGTCCATTAGGGTGGCAAACACCCCTTGGTCTACTTTCTCGGGCTCGTAGTCTTTATGGAAGTTCTCCACGAAGTCGCGGATACGGCCCATCCGGCTTTCCACCATGGGCGCCCCGCTGGATTCATACATCTTCACGACGCTGTGCAGGGTATTGGCAAAGCGGAACAATTCTATATTGCGCCCGGCGATCTCCCCAACTGCGGTATTGGTTGCCGCATAGGGCTCCAGCTCGCTGTACAGGCGCTTGAACTCGCTGAGAAGGCTACCGTATTTTTCTCTCCACTCCGGTTTGCCCATCACCCGCTCTTTGAACTCGGCCTCGTAGGCTTGCTTCCGGCCAATGCCGTCCGTGGCTTCAATGCCGTTGCTTTCCCCGATCCACTTTTTCCAGTAATTCGCGATGCGGGACTGTTTGGAAGCGTACTGAATCCGGACTTCCGGGTCGGCCTGCATAGCAGCATTGACGACATTGAGCGCCCGGTCGCGGATACCGATTCGTATAGGGTTTACCACCTCCACCCGCTGCTCAATCGCCGTAGCGGGCAGGTACTCTTCGGTGCGGCCGGGGAAGCCAAAAACCAGGGTAAAGTCGTCCTCAGCCACTCCATCCAGGGAAACGGGCAGGTGGTGGCGGGGCTTAAACGGGACGTTCTTTTCGCTGTATTCCGCCGGCTTGTTGCCCGGGCCGGCGTAGATGCGGAAGAGGGAGAAATCGCCGGTGTGGCGGGGCCAGACCCAGTTGTCGGTATCAGCCCCAAATTTGCCGATAGAGGAAGGGGGCGCGCCCACGAGGCGGATGTCGCGGTAGGTCTCGGTGACGAACATATAGTACTTCGTACCCTCGAAGAAGCCCTTCACACTGGCTTCCTGATAGTCTTCCATTTCTGCTGCGGCCGTCACCTCTCTGGTGTTTTTATCCACCCAGGACTGCCGCATTTTGGGGTCCATATCCTCGGTGACGTTGTTGAGCACCAGGTCGGTCACATCCTCAATCCGGACGATAAAGGTGACGAAGAGGCCCGGGTTGGGGATTTCCTCCTCCTGGCTCATCGCCCAGAAGCCGTCTTCCAGGTAGTTGTTGCCCAGGGAAGAGTGGCTCTGTATCTGTCCGTAGCCGCAGTGGTGGTTGGTCAGCACCAGGCCCTGGCTCGAGATCACTTCTCCGGTGCAAAACCCGCCGAAGTGGACAATGGCATCCTTCAGGCTGCCCTGATTGACACTGTAGATGTCTTCGGCGGTCATTTTCATGCCCATGCTCTGCATCTCTTGCTCGTTGAGCTGAGCCAGCAACAGGGGCAGCCACATGCCTTCCGTGGCTTTCGTATAAGTGCTGAGGCAAATAGCCAGCAGCAGGATCCAAACGCTTTTCATAGTCTAATTTGGTTTATGATTGATCAACTACTTTTCCAAAAGTACGAACAATACCGAAGAGCAGGGCCAGCCCGATGCCCAGCAGCAGTAGGCAAATGCCCCATCCGCCGCCCAGATAAGTGGACAACCCGCCGGCGGCTAGGGCCACGCTGCCTACCGTAAGCGCGTAGGGCAGCTGTGTCCGGACGTGGTCGATGTGGTTGCAATCGGAGGCCAGGGAGCTGAGGATGGTGGTATCAGAAATCGGCGAGCAGTGGTCGCCCAGCACCGATGCCGCCAGGGTGATGGAGATGACATTGAACAATAACTCTACAGCTATCTCCCCGGGCACGCCCTGCACCTGGCAGATGGCCCAGGTGGTCGGGATGGCAATCGGGTAAAGAATCGCCATTGTGCTCCAGCTCGACCCGGTTGAAAAACTGATGACGGCGGCCAGCACAAAGATAATGACCGGCATCAAAAAGGGGTTGACGCTGTCCTGCAGGGCGGAAGTGAGGAAGGTCGCCGTGTGGAGCGCTTCGGTGGTCGCCGCCAGGGACCAGGCCATCGTCAGTATGAGAATGGCGGGCAGCATCGCTTTGAAGCCCGTGATCATCGTGGAGATGGCATCCCCCAGCGCCATGATGCGGCCGCCGATCGTCAGGGCGATGGCAGCGATAACGCCGCTCAGGGAAGCCCACAGCAGCGCGACGTAGGAATCCGAATTGCCGATCAGCTTGCCGAGCTTGCGGAAGAAAGAATCCCCCACATCGGGCAGGCTGCCGATGCTGCTCCAAATGGCGCTCCAGCTTTGGGAGGCCGGCGCGGCACCAGCCTGCAGCAATTCGCCGTAGGTGCTCGCCAGCCCCGTATCAATCAGCCCGTAGAGGGTGATGAGGATGACCAGGGCAACCGGGATGACGGCATTGTACCACTTCAGGGGGGCGTTCTCCACCGGGTCCAGGTTTTCCATATCTTCTTCGGCGGCTGCGCTGCGCTTGGTGAAGAGCTCCCCTGTTTCCCGGGCCCGCTTTTCGGCAAGGTACATGCTGCCGTAGTCCCGCTTGGTGTAGACCAGCATCAGGATGAAGGCCAGGGTCATGACGGGGTAGAAAGAATATTTCAGGGAGCTCAGGAATACGCCATAGGGCGTCAGCCCCAGGTCGGCACCGGACTGCACCTGAATTTGCAGCAACCCGTCGTCGATATAGCCCAGCTCGGCACCGATCCAGGTGGTTATGAAAGCCACTGCCGCCACGGGGGCCGCCGTACTGTCGACGATGTAGGCCAGCTTTTCCCGGCTGACTTTGAATTTATCGGTTACCGACCGCATGGTGTTGCCTACGATCAGGGTGTTGGCGTAATCATCGAAGAAGATGGCTACGCCCAGCAGCCAGGTGATGAATTGCGCGCTGCGGGGGGAGCGGGCGTAGCGCGAGAAAGCCAGGACTACGCCTGCCATGCCGCCGTTGCGGGAAATAATGGCCACCATGCCCCCAATGAGCATAGAAAAGACGATAATGGATAAATGCCCGGCATCTGCGAGCGCTTCGATAACGTAGTGCTCCACCACATCGAACAAGCTTAGTACGATATAGTAGAGGGATTCGATGCGCATGCCCCCGGCAATGAAGGCGCCTACCCATACGCCAACGAACAATGAAATGATCACCTCCTTAAAGAGGAGGGCAAGCAGGATGGCGATCAGCGGAGGCACAACCGACAGCCACATGGGGATGCGGCGCAGGCGCGGGGTGCCGTCGTTTCTGGACGAGAGGTGGTATAGGCGGTACCGTTTGCCCTGCCCCTGTATCAGGAGCAGTTCCCCTTTGGTGGCAGGGGTGATGGCGTAGCGCGCCTGCCCGCCCGCCACGGGCAGCTCAAGCCGGTCGCCATTGAGGGTCAGGCTCACGCTGCTGTCCGCCCCGGGCACCGTAAAGACCAGCTGCCCCTGCTCCGCCCTCAACTGGTAGGCCTTGGATAAACTGAGGGGCGCGGTTTGCCCAAAGGCGAATATGGTAAGCGTACTGCAAAAGAGGAGAAAAAAGAACCGGGAAGCGTTTTTCATGCTTGCTTTTTATAAATTCAGCCGCGATGCGCCTAAAGGCTCATGCGCCGCAGGGCGCCCCGGGCAGGGGCAGCCGCCTGGCCGGCTGAACACTGCCGCTAAGTAAGGTGGCAGCCGGCTGATGTGAGGTTCCTGCGCGGACGCACGCCCACTTGGCCAGGCCGCCAGCCCAGCCATTTGGCAAAGCCCAAACGCAAGCTTACCGTATTTCGGGAAATATTGTTTTGCAAAGCGCACAATTAACGAAGATTTCAATAAAACACCAATTTCGGATTATGAAAAGATTGGCCTTGCCGCTGACGATACTACTGCTCCTTTCCCATTTTGCGGATGCCCAGCCCTATCACCACCTGAGCTTCCCTGTAACGATTGATGGGCAGGCGCTCGTTTATCCCTTCGCGGGGGGATTAAATAACCCCCAACCCAATGAGGTCGACCTGAATGCGGATGGCCTGATGGATTTGCTTCTATTCGACCGCACCGGCAATACGGCCGTTACCTTTATCAATGAAGGCAACAGCTACCGGTATGCCCCGGAGTATGCGCGGTATTTTCCGGAATTGCTGGGCGACTGGGTGATACTGCGCGACTTCAACGACGATGGTGTGGTGGACCTCTTTGGACAGGCTCAGCGGACCGAGTTTGTGCAGGGGGTGATGGTATACACCGGGGCCCACGAGGACGGCCATATTACTTTCGAGCGGTTGCCATTGGACCACCCCAATAGCATATTGCCGTTTGTACTCTCCAATGGGACCAAAACCCAGGTCTACGTTAGCAACGTAGATTATCCGGCTATTGACGATATCGATTGCGATGGCGATTTGGACATTTTGACCTTCAACCCCGCCGGCGGGTACATCGAGTTCTACGCCAACCGGTCGATCGAGGAAGGCTACGGCCGGGACAGCCTGATCTACGAACTTGTGGAGAACTGCTGGGGCGGCATTTTTGAGAACAGCATTGAGCAGGCCGTAGGGCTGGCGGAAAACCCAGGCGGCTGCTTCAACTTTCAGGGCGGGCTGACGGAGCGCCACCCCGGCAGTACCTTGCTGACCTACGATGCCGACGACGACGGGGATAAGGAGCTGCTTCTGGGGGATGTGACTTTCTCGACGCTGAATTTCCTGACCAACGGCGGCAGCTGCGAACAGGCCTGGATGACGGAGCAGGAGCTGAATTTCCCGGAAAATGGCGTGACCGCCAATGTGCCCCTCTTTCCGGTTTCCTTTCTTGCTGATATTGATTTCGATGGCTTACGGGATTTGCTGGTTGCCCCCAATTCCGTCAACATATCCGAAGACCGGAATACGCTTTGGGCATACCCCAATGCAGGCACAGCAAAGGTGCCCGACTTTCAGTTCCGGGAGCGCGATTTTCTGGTTGGGGAGATGATTGATCTGGGAACGGGCGCCTATCCCACCTTTGTCGACTACAACGCCGATGGCCGGCTGGATATCGTGGTGGGCACCCTGGGTGCTTTTGAGCCTTTCGGAGAGCGGGATACCCGCCTGTATTTGTTCGAGAATGTGGGCAGCCCCGAAAGCCCGGCCTACGAATTGGTAGACGAAGATTACCTGTCCCTTTCCGTTTTCAATTCCTACCTTGGTTTTGCGCCCACCTTCGGAGATTTGGACGGTGACGGGGATCAGGATGTGCTGGTTGGCGAAACCCTGGGGCGGTTGTTTTACGCTGAGAATACCGCTGGGCCGGGCAACCCGATGGAATTTGGGCCCTGGGCGTACAGCTATATGGATATTGATGTGGGGACGGCCTCCACCCCCGCTATTGCCGACCTGGACCGGGATGGGCTCCCGGATTTGATCATTGGGGAGAAAACCGGCAATATCAATTTCTTCAAAAATACAGGCACGGCCGCTGAGCCTATGTTTAACCCCGACCCCGAAAGTGCGCCGAACATTCTGGCTTTGGGCAATATCAATACAGCCGTGCCCGGTGGTTTTTCGGGTTACTCCAGCCCTGTCTTGCTGGATCAGCAAGGCACCTACCTGTTGGTAACCGGGTCGCAAGCCGGCCAGATTGAAGTTTACAATGGAATAGAAGGCAATGTAGCGGGCACGTTCAATTTGGATGCCGAAGTGATGGGGGGCATCCGGGTCGGAATCCGCACCCACCCGGCTATAGCGGACATCGACAACGACAACAAACTGGAAATGATCATCGGCAACGAACGGGGCGGCTTGAATGCTTTCCAGACGAATCTGTGGCTGGACAGTACTTCCCCGGTTGCGGAATCTGACTGGCGCAGCCGCCTGCAGGTCTTCCCCAATCCGGCAGCCCATACCGTCACCGTAGCATTGGGCGAAGCCATCCCTGCGGATTACCAGCTGCTGAATACGGCGGGCCAGGAGGTATACCGGGGGCAGGCCTCTGCCGACCGCTGGGCTATACCGGTGGCGCAATTGCCCAGTGGGGTTTATTTCCTGCGGGTCCAGGTGGCGGGCGATTCGGTTACACGTAAGGTTATGGTTCGGTAATAACGCCGGGGCGCGAAGAGCGCATCAGCCTTGCTCAAATGCCAAATCGACCCTGGGCGGCACCTCCAGGTAGGGGTAAGTGACCTGCGAAAGGTACAACCCCTGCGGATGGGCAGACCACATCGGCTTAGGGGAGCGGCCCTCCTTCAGCGGGCGTTCAAACTCGGCTGGTGAAATGCGCCCCCAGCCCACTTCCAGCAACCGGTACACCAATATGCGGACCATCCCCCTCAGAAAGCGGTTAGCCGAAATCTGAAACCGGAAGCGGCTGCGGCTTGGGTTGGTAAAAAGCTCAACCCGCTGCAACTGGCAAAGGGTTGTATTATGGCGGTCGGGCGTCAGGCAGTAGGCGCGGAAGTCCTGGTAGCGGAGCAGGCGTTGCGCGGCTTCTTCCATAGCTGCTACATTCAGGGGCCCTTCCTGGTAGAGCGCGCTCAGCTGCGGCAAAAAGGCCTGCTTCTCGGTATGAAACAGGTAGTCGTACTGCCGGGTGCGGGCATCGTAGCGGGCGTGGCTCTTTTCCGCTACGGGCAGCACATCAAAGACCGAGATGCTGTCGGGCAGGGTTTTGTTGAGGATAAACCGGAAATGAGCCGGCAGGCCCGCCGGCGTATCGAAGTGCAAAAAGTACTGGCTGGCGTGGACCTGCGCATCCGTCCGCCCGCACCCTACGGCACTGACTGGGTGCTTAAGAATGCGCTGCAGGGCAGCCTCTATGGCCCCCTGTACGGTCCGTACCGCTCCGGGTTGCTGCTGCCAGCCCCGGAAATTATACCCCTGATAGGCCAAATGAAGGAAATATCGCATGTGGCAAAGTTAGGGCTTACTTTTCTGGCTTGGAAAAATCTTACCTTTGCCAAAAAAAGGGATTTATGTACCGCTACTTACTGATCCTGCTCTTGGGGATGCCGCTTTTGTTGCCCGCCCAGGAGCTGGAGGAGCAATTGCAGAAAGTCGAGCAGCAGCTTGCCGCACTGGAAGCAGAAAAGCAAGCCTTGCGCCAGGAACGGGAATCCATCAAGCTGCAACGGATTCAGCGTGACCTTCAGGCGATCGGGCTGCCCTCGGACAATTACATCTTGCACTCCGCTATGGCCCTGCAGTACTCTGAGCCCCATGAGCAAGCGGCATGGGTGGCCCACATCATACTGCCGGATGTGACGACGGGCAGTGTAGGCCGCACCAATGATTTCCGGCCTGACTCCATGGTCACTACGGGTACGGCAATTGAAAAGGACTATTTCCTCAAATACCTGCAGCCGGACAGTACCTACGAATACGATGGGTTTGGCTACGACCGGGGGCACCTCGCCCCGTCTGCTGATTTCCGGTGGTCGGAAAAAGCCCTCTCGGAAAGCTATTTCTATTCGAATATGTCGCCTCAGGCCGCTGCCTTTAACCGCGAAGCCTGGGCCGAGCTGGAAGCCCTGCTGCGGGGCTACCTGTACGATAACCCGGGCGTGCAGTTGTACGTGGTTACCGGGCCTATCCTCGAAGAAGGGCTGCCGGTCATTGAGCGCTCGGTCAATAAAGTGGCCATTCCCAAACGGTACTTTAAGGTCGCGCTGGACCTGGACAATGAGCGGGGCATTGGTTTTGTCATGCCGAACGAGAAAATAAGCTACCCCCTGGAGAGTTTTGCCCTGAGCATTGACGAAGTAGAAGCACTGACCGGCTGGGACTTTTTCAATGCCCTGGAGGACACCAAAGAAGCCGAGCTGGAAAGCAACTTGGACAAAACGGCCTGGCTGCCGGAAATGGCGGGAGGCGATGTGGAGCCCATTTTTCCGCCAAACCTGCCGCCCAACCACTTCAATACAGTTCAAAGCCGGCAGTACATGGGCCGGGGAGCGGAAATCAATGTTTGCGGCACAGTAGTCAGCACCCGCTACAGCCGCAGTGGCAATTTGTGGCTTAATATTGATAAGCGCTTCCCCAACCAGATTTTCTCGGTCTTCATCCGCAAGAAAGACTTGAGCAATTTCTCCTATGACCCTCAGGTCGTGCTGGCCAATAAGGAAGTGTGCTTCCGGGGAGAAGTAGAGAACTTCAGCGGCACGCCCACCATGAACATCAGCCTGGAAGAAGCCATACAGGTGGGGGTGCCTAAAAAGTGATCAGAAGCGCTCATTGAAGTGCTTCCGCAAAAGCTTTAGCAGGTCTTCTTCGGTTAAGGGCTTGTTCAGGAAACCGGAAAAGCCGAGCATGGCTTCTGCCCGCTTTTGGTCTTCCGAAAAGATGGAAGTCGTAAGCATAATGACCACAACCGCCTGCCGGGCGGGCTCGGGAAGGCGCTCGTAGGCTTCCAGAAACTCCCAACCATTCATGCGGGGCATATTGATATCCAAAAAAATCAAGTCGGGCAAGATCGCATCTTTTTGTTCGTGGAGGGCTTTCAGGTAGTCGATGGCGTCGCGCCCGTCGGGTTGGTCCACAATTGCTTCCGCCACGCCTGCCTCCCGGATGATCAGGCGGTGAAGGTAGTTGTCGGCTTCGTTATCGTCTACCAGCATTACTTTTCGAAGGGGCTGTTTCATGGTCGGGCAGTGGTTAGTGTCGTTTGATCGTAAAGAAGAAGGTCGTGCCTTGCCCTGCTTCGGACTCGAACCAAATCCGGCCGTGGTGCAATTCGACGATCTTTTGGCAATTGGCGAGGCCAATGCCGGTGCCTTCGTATTCGGTGGCATTGTGCAAGCGCTGGAAGATCGTGAAGACCTTATCCTTGTAATCCGCAGGAATGCCGATGCCATTATCCTGGACCGCAAAGCGCCAGTAATCCCGGTCAGGTACCGTGCGGATACGGACCACCGGCGGAGTATGGGGCTTGCTGAATTTAATGGCGTTGCTGATCAGGTTTTGAAAAAGCTGCCGGAGTTCGGTACGGTGCCCTTGCACCGTTGGGAGGCTACCTACTTCTATCGCTGCTTTCTTTTCTTGTATCACACGTTCCAGGTCCTGTAGCACTTCCCGGACGACCTGCTCGCAATCCACTTCGCTCTCCTGCTGTTCCCGGCCGATCTGACTGTACTCCAGCAGCCCGCTGATCAGCTGGCTCATCCGCAAGGAGGCATCACTGATGAAGGATAGGAATTGCTGCCCGTCAGCACCTAACTGATCGTAAAAGCGGCGGTTGAGCAGCCCGGCGTAGCTGCGGATAGTGCGAAGGGGCTCCTGCAGGTCGTGGGAAGCCACGTAGGCAAACTGCTCCATTTCCTTATTTTTGACTTCCAGCTCCTTTGCGAATTTCTTGACCTCCTCCATTTTTTTGGCTTCCGTGATGTCCTGGAATATGCCGTACCAGACGATGGTACCGTCTGCCTTTTGCTCGGGTTTGGATACGGCTTTATGCCATTTGGTGGGGTTTTGGCCCTCCAGGATTCTGTATTCCACGGAAAACGGCGTCATATTTTGCGCAGATTCTTTTATGTTTTCAACTACTTTAGGAATGTCTTCCGAATAGATAATCTCCAAAGTGGCGTCCAGCGAAGCGCCTACTAACTCCTCAGGGTTCAGGCTTGGGTGCAATCGGGAAATACCTTTACTCACAAAGGAGAAAGTAGTCTCTCCGTTGGGCGACATTTCAAACTGGTAGATGGCTCCGGGTACATTTTCCGTCAGCTTTTCCAGCCTGGCCCGGCTTTCCCGCAGCTCCTGATCAGCGGCAGAGCGCAAAAAAGCATTGACCAGGATTTCTGCGAATAATTCCAGGAGCTGCTGCTCTTTAATCGAATAAGTGTAGTGTGCGCGCACCGCATCAAAGCCTACAAAACCCAGGCAGTGCCCTTCGTGCATCATGGGGGCCGAGATCATGCTTTTGACATCTTGGGCCTGTAGGTTTTGTTTGCCCTCGCTATCCGGCAGAGCTGATACGTCATTCACCACAACCGCCTCTCCTTTAGCATGAGGGGCATACAGCATAGAGAACCCCGATACGGGGACGGCCTGTAGGCTGTCAATTTGGGAAGACGCCCAGGGCTGGCACCATTCGTACGTATTGGTGGCGGTTTGCCGAGCGTGGTTGTATTCAAAAATGTAAGCCCGGTCAGCTTGTACAAAGCGGCCGATCTCTTCCAGTGACTGGTTGATCATTTGCTCCATCTTCTCCAGCGGGAAGTTAATGTAGCGGGTGGCCATGCGCATCAGGGTATCTTGCATGGCGCTTTGCTCCCGGAGCCGGGCTTCGGCTTGCTTGAGCTCTGTGATGTCCTGAATTAACCCCTGCACTTCGGTGGTTTCGCCGTTTTCGGTATTGGCATGGCCGGTAACGCGCACCCATTTTTGGCCCTTCCGGGTATTCAACCTAAGCTGCAGATCAAAGGGCTTTTGCCGCTGAATGACTTCCTCGAGGGCTTTAAGAAACACAGGGCGGTCTGCTTCTTCGTAAAAATCAACGCCCTTATGCTTGTTGTGCTCGAATTCGTACCCGACCTCGAAAATATGGTAAACTTCCCGTGTCCATATGGTTTGGTTGGTCTCCACCTCCCACTTCCAGCCGCCCAGTTTGGCGAGTGTCTGCGTTTCGTTGAGCAGCGCCGTGGTCATAGAAAGCTCCTGCTGTAAGTCGATGCGGTCAGAGATGTCGTAACCAATGCAGAGTATACTTTCCGGTTCGCCCTGATCGTTGGTTTGAGCAGCAAAATTCCAGTGGTTGGTCTGCCATTGCTTGTCCGGCCGGAGCTTTCGCAGATCTACTTCGACCGATTTTCCCAGGTGGGCCAGGCAGAACTCAACGGCCTGTACACAGGCTGTTTGATCCTCTGGGTGTATGGTTGGCAAAGAGGGCTGACCGTAGTCAACAGCTGTTGACCAGCCAAAAGCCTCCTGGAATTTGGTATTGAAATAGGTAAACCGCCCTTCTAGGTCCGTAACTACAATATAAAATGTAGCATTATCTAAAATAGAGTCTAGCTCTTCACTATTTATTTGCAGGTTAGCCGGCGTTTTATGCGAATGACTATTTTTCATATCATTAAATCAGTACGACTGGCTCCTATTGGTAGTTGGGCGGCGAAAACCAGTACTATAGGTTAAGGTGAAGTGCATGTTTACCTGATAAAATATACGTGGTTTACCTGAAATATACAAAAATCAAGAAATAGCCACCAAAGCTCACGATTTCCGTTTTTTCTTCCTTCTACGTTTTTCTTCCTCAATAGTTTCTATCTCCGATAGCATATCTTCAAGGCTTACGCCGGCATCATCCGAGAGCAAGCGGGTATTTTGGTAGGCCGGGTGGGCGATATCCAGCTTTTGGATGGGGTTGTGCAGATAGGCTTCAATCTCCTGAAGCAGCTCTTCCTCCCGGGGGCTGCAAAGGCTCAGGGCCTGCCCCCGTTTCTTCCCGCGGCCAGTACGCCCCACCCGGTGCACGTACTGCTCTGCCTGTTCGGGCAAGTCGTAATTGATGACGTATTCCACACCGGGTATGTCGATGCCCCTGGCACTGACGTCGGTGGCCACCAAGAGGCGCGTTTCCCCTTCCTTAAACTGGCGCAGCACCAGATTCCGTTCATCCTGCTCTTTATCGCTGTGGATGGTCATAGCCTGCAGGCCCACGCGCTCCATCGCTTTAGCGACGCGTTCTGCCCGTACCTTGGTACGGACGAAAGCCAGGATTTTGCTGGTCGGGTGCTCCTTAAGGATGCGCTCCAGAAAGAACCGCTTATCGTCCATTTCCACGAAAGCCACATAGTGGTCTACGTTTTTGGAGACCGGGTCTTTGGGGGAAAACTGAATGCGGATGGCTTGCTGATTGATAAGGGCATAAGCCATTTTCTTGATGCGCAGGTTGATCGTTGCGGAGAAAAACAGGGTTTGCCGTTTGGCAGGCAGCTTGCGGTGCAGGTCGCTGATGTCTTGGGCAAAACCAAGGTCGAGCATATGGTCGGCCTCGTCCAGCACCAAGGTGCGGATGCGGTGCGGGTGGACATGGCCCTGGGCGATAAGGTCAAAGAAACGGCCCGGGGTAGCTACTAAAACATCCACCCCTTTATTCAGGGCGTCAATTTGAGGTTCCTGCTCCACGCCCCCAATTAAGGGCAGGGTGCGCACCATCGTATGGGCACCAAGGGTATTGAACACTTCAGCCACCTGCAAGGCCAGTTCGTGGGTAGGGACCATAATGAGGCAGTACACGCCATCGTACCGCCGGGCGCGCTGCTTGTGCACGTGGATTTGGTGGAGGATCGGAATGGCAAACGCCGCCGTCTTGCCGGTGCCAGTCTGGGCCACAGCGAGCACATCCTCCCCCTTCAGGATATGAGGTATGGATTTAAACTGGATATCCGTGGGGCGCTTCAGCCCGGCTTTCTGGATGCCTTTGAGCAGTTCAGGGTGGAGGTTGTAATCTTTAAATTTCATGAAGGGTTATTCGTCTTTTTATGCTCCTCGATTTTATCGGCAATCTTTAATGCCCAGACCATTTGCTTAGCAGAGGGGTGGTTGTTGTACAGCGCCTTTTTGCGGGCTTGCATGAGCACCCCGCGCTCATCGTAGCTCAGCAGGCGTTTGTTGCCTTCCTGCAGGGTGTAATCGATCAGTTCCTGCCATTCATCAGCATCGTACATCTCGAAGTCAGATTTCAGCACATCGAGATCAGTAGGGTCGGAGAGGTCGTAATTTCTGGACATATCAGTTGTTGATTAAGGTGGTTGTTAGGGCTGGCTTATGCAATAGGCCAGTAAGGGTATTCATAAAAAAGCAGCACCGACGCGGCCCGGCACGCTGCGCGCCTAGTCCGAAATAGTTGACAGTCTTACTGGTGCTGGGCGTTAACTGTCAAGCATCTACGGCTCAATCCACTAGTGCGACTAGACCGAATAATTTGATAGTCTTTTCATGCTCAAGCCTTCTGTAATGCCTGGTCTTTAACTGTCAAGCATCTACGGCTCAATCCACTAGTGCGACTAGTCCGAAATAACACAGCGTATTTCACGCTTGGGAGCCTTGGTTTTCCTGGGCTTCTAAGGTTAATCATTTCTGAAACACTCCACTAGCCCGTCACTGCGGCAAAAACAAAACACTGCAAGAAAACGCAGGGTTCACAATTGCAGTGCCCCGGCCTGCCAATTTATTGAACAGCAGCTTCAGTTGTATCCACAGCTCCGGCATTAAGGTTGCGGATAATCTCCTCTTCGTCTTTGCCAAGGTTGTCGAGCAGCACCTGAGCGGATTCTGCAAAGTCATCCTCTGGATATTGGGTAATAAATTGCTCATAGAGCGCACCGGCCTCTTCAAACCGCCTCAGGTCATTGTCCAGCGTAAAGGCTTGCATAAACAGGGCCTGGGGGGCTTTTTCGTGTTCTGGGAATTGCTCGCCCAGCCGCTGGTACAAGGAAAGGGCTTTTTCGAAATTCCGGGTCGACCGGGCCACTTCGCCGGCGCGGTAAAGCAGCAGGGGCGCTGTTTCAGATTCTGGCAGGAGGGTACTGTAAAGCTCTGCCAGCTCAATGTACTGGCTGGCTTTCCGGTAGTCGAGCCGCATCAGGGAGTCGCTGTATATCTCGAACCGGAGTTTTTCCAGGGCGGTGTCCATTTCCGGAGTGGAAGGGTCGATACGGCCTTTGGCTTCCGTGGCCGCTGGGCTGTCTGGGTAGGTGGTGACTAAAGCCTGCAACGCCATACGGCCCGCCGCGGGTTGCTGCAGCTCCGTAAGGTAAAGGTCGCCCAGCAGCAGCATAGCCTGAGGGGCGGCTGGGTTTTGGGGGTAATTGGCAAGGAGCTGCCGCAGCTGCCCGGCCGCAGCCTGGAAATCGCCCAGCCGGTACCGAAGGCTGGCCTCCCGGTACATATACCGGGGCGTGTATTCGGTATCCTGCGGATAAGCCGCTGCGTAGTCTTGGTAGGCCTCGATCAGTATTTTTGCCGTTGTGGCGTCATCAGCGCCTTCTGCCTGGGCTTCCAGTCCGGCAATAGCGTCGCGGCGGTTGTCCTGCTCGTTGGTACAGGCGGGCATTAGGGCCAGCATGGCAAAGGCCAGCAAAGCAATAGCGGTATTTTTCATGGTGGTACTCGTTTTGTGGGTCGGTTGCTTCGCAGTCAAAAGTACAAAATAACAGGCTCAAATGCGGGCTGTGCCGCCGCGGAAGGGGCAACTATTTTTAACCTGCGCAGCGGCTGCCTGGCAACCGATAAACAAAGCAGGTTTTTCGCTGTTTCCTACCCGGAAATAAAAAAGACCCATGGAAAAAGTGAGTATATTCTGGTTCCGCCGGGATTTGCGGCTTAAGGACAATGCCGGGCTCTACCACGCGCTCAAAGGCAGCCACCCCGTACTGCCCTTGTTTATTTTCGACCGCGAAATTCTGGATGACCTGGAAGATCCTAAAGATGCCCGGGTAGAGTTTCTGCACGACACCCTAAGCGAGATGAAAGCTGAATTAGAATCCCATGGGCATACGCTTCTTATCGAATATGGGTTCCCGGGTCAAATATGGCCGGATCTGCTGGACAGGTATGAAGTCGCGGCGGTCTACGCTAACCGCGATTACGAGCCCTACGCCAAGGAACGGGACAACAAGGTGCAGGCTTTGCTGGACGAACACAGTATCCCATTTCACACTTTTAAAGACCACGTCATCTTTGAAGCCGGGGAGGTGCAGAAAAAGGCCGGAGGCACCTACACCGTTTTTACGCCCTACAGCCGCACCTGGAAATCCGTGCTGCAGAGCCGGATGGATACCTTTACCAACCCCGATGGGGCAGAAGAGGCTATTTCCTACTACCTGAAGCCGTATCCGGTAGAAGCATACGCCGGCAATTTTTTGGATGCCAGCCCGCTGCCTATGCCTGGCCTGCAGGAGATGGGCTTTGAGCGCACTGAAGTCGCCATCCCCGCCAAAACCGTTAAACGGGGGCTGATCCGCAGGTACGACGAGACCCGGGATATTCCCGCAATCAATGGCACCTCCCGCCTGGGCATCCACTTTCGCTTTGGCACCATCAGCATACGGGAAAAAGCCTGGCGCGCCCAACAGCTTAATGCTACTTTTCTCAACGAACTGATCTGGCGCGATTTTTACGCCCAAATCCTCGATGAGCACCCCTATGTTGCCGACCGGTCTTTCCGCCCTAAGTATGACTATATCGAATGGCGCAATGACGAAGCAGACTTCAAAAAGTGGTGCGAAGGCAAGACCGGTTACCCCATCGTAGATGCCGGGATGCGGGAATTGAACCAATCCGGCTACATGCACAACCGGGTGCGTATGATCACGGCCAGCTTTCTCACCAAGCACTTGCTGATCGACTGGCGCTGGGGCGAGGCCTACTTTGCCAAAAAGCTGTTGGATTATGAGTTGGCTAGCAACAACGGCGGCTGGCAGTGGGCGGCGGGCAGCGGCACCGACGCCGCGCCCTACTTCCGCGTATTCAACCCTTACAGCCAGCAGAAGAAATTCGACAAAGACTTCAAGTACATCAAGCAGTGGGTGCCAGAGTTTGGCACGGATGCCTACCCGGAACCTATGGTGGACCACAAAATGGCCCGGGAGCGCTGCCTGGATACTTATAAAGCAGGCTTGGAACGGGCGGATCAGGAGGGGTAGGCGAATGCCGCAGATTCTGTAGCTTTGGGCGACAACTACTCCTTATGCTTAGACGAAAAATCTACATCTGGCTTGCCGCTGCTGCTTTTTTGCTCATGGTTAATGGCGCTGCGCCCGGTCGGCCGGACGCGCCCGATCCGCTGCCAAATATCATTCTGATCTTTTGCGATGACCTGGGCTACGGCGACCTCAGAAGCTACGGCCACCCGACGATTGCCACGCCCCACCTCGATCAGATGGCGCAGGAGGGCATGCTGTTCACCCAGTTTTACAGTTCCTCACCCGCCTGCACGGCCAGCCGTTACGCTTTGCTGACGGGGCGTTACCCGGTGCGCTCAGGTTTTGACTGGGTTTTGTACCCAAAGTCCAAACGGGGGTTGCACCCTGAGGAGTATACCCTCGCAGAAGGCTTAAAGGCAGCGGGTTACCGCACCGGCTGCTTTGGAAAGTGGCATTTGGGCTCTACCCGGCCTGAATTCCTGCCGCTGCAAAATGGCTTTGATGCCTACATTGGCTTGCCTTACAGCAACGATATGATCCCGCCCAAGTGGCCCGGTATCGCCCTGCTTTCCGGCAACGACACCCTCCTGATGAACCCCGATCAGTCTACACTAACCGATTTGTACACGCAGTCTGCCATCGAGTTTATCCGGGCCAGCCCCAATGCTCCCTTCTTCGTATACCTGCCCTTTGCAATGCCGCATGTGCCCTTGCACCCCGGAGCGGCCTTCGCAGGCCATTCCAAAGCGGGCACCTACGGGGATGTGATAGCAGACTTGAGGCGTCTAAGCGGCTATAGCTTTTCCTCTTGCCCGGTTGGAGCCTAAAAAGGGAATAGGGTTACTGTGGGCATCAGCTTCACTCCTTTACTAAGGGATAGCTCCTGGTAGGTGCCACCTACGTTAAATGCCTTCTGCAATTTACCACACCGGGGTAAATCTGTGCTAAAACAACAACTTTTGAGCATCGGTAAATACATACTTATACTGGTTTTCTTCCTGTTGCTGCAAAGCACGGTTGTGGTGGGGCAGTATGCTTTTCGCCACATCAACAAAAGAGACGGGCTTTCTCAGAACTCGGTATTCTGTATCGAACAAGACAACTCCGGCTTTATTTGGTTTGGTACCCGGGATGGGCTCAATCGCTACGACGGTTATAAAATGGTGGTCTACAGACAGGAGGACGGCAATTCAGCCGCAGTGGCCGGCAACGATATCAGGTGCCTGTACTTTGACAAGCAGTATCAGTCGCTATGGGTAGGCACCTCAAATGGGCTGAGCCGCTATCGGTCTGAAAAAGATGACTTTGTCAGTTATTTTGCCGGTAGCAAGCCCGGCCAGCTGTTGGGAGGGTCAATCCGGTCAGTACTCAGAGATCAGCAGGGGCGCTTGTGGGTAGGCACCAGTCGGGGGCTTCATTTATTTGATGATAAAAGCGAGCGTTTTCAAATTATCAGAAGAGAGGCAGGAGCTGCAGGTGAAATTTCTTCAAACAACGTCAAGCTCATTTTTGAAGACCTTGAAGGGCAGATTTGGATTGGGACAAAGAACGGATTGAACCGCCTCATTTACCACAGGGACAGCACATTCGCGTTCGAACAAGTCCTGAATGAGGGCATGGTAAAGCTTTCCGGGCAAGACATTAAAACGATGGCACAAGGCCCTGACAGTGTGTACTGGATCGGTACGCACAGTGAGGGGCTCTTTAGATGGGATGCCAGGCTAAATAAGCTCCGGCATTACCACCATCAAAAGGAAGAACCCCATTCTTTAAGCCACGATAATATTCGCACTGTGCAGGTGAGCCCGGATGGCAATATCTGGGTAGGGACCTTCGTAGGGCTTAACCGCTACCGTCCGGCTACTGACGATTTTGAAGTATTGCTCAGTGAGAGCCGCGACCTGAACAGCCTGAGCAACAGTTCGGTGCGCTCTGTCTTCTTTGATCACCGCGGCAGTATGTGGATTGGGACTTACTACGGAGGGATAAATTACTATGATCAACAAATCAACCGTTTTCGGAATTTGGAACAACAGCTTGATGGCAAGGGGTTGAGTCATGGCGTAGTGAGTTCTTTTTGGGAGAATGATGATGGTAGTTTATGGATTGGAACCGAGGGGGGAGGGCTTAATTTACTCGACCGCGAAACCGGCCATTTTACTTATCTAACCGCCGATAACAAGCTGAGTGGGAATAATGTCAAAACCTTGCTGGAGGCACGGAACAGCCTATGGATAGGTTTTTTTTCGGAAGGCCTGGATCGTTTGGATTTGGAAACGGGCAGCATAAAGAACTACCGCTTTCAGCCCGGTCAGCCCCATGGGTTGCTCAATAATAATGTTTACGGGCTTTTGGCTGCGGGGAAGCACCTTTGGATTGCCTCCTACGGTGGAGGGTTGGCTTGTATGAATATGGAAACGGAGCAGTTTCAGGGCTTTCAACATGACCCGGAGGATCCGGAAAGCCTTTGCTCTGACCTTACCAGAGTGCTTTTTCAGGACAGAACCGGGCAATACTGGGTAGGGACGGACGATGGGCTCGATTGCTTTGTGCCAGACTCCTTGGGCCCTGGGCCAAGGTTCCGGCATTTTCTGCCCGGCAGCGAGATCTATGCATTATATCAGAGCAAGAACCGGCACATTTGGGTAGGCACCTATTCTGACGGGCTTTTTCAAATACGGGAAAATGGGGAAGTCATTCAGCAGTTCACAGAAGCGTTCGGCTTGCCAGGGCATACTATTTTTGGTATCCTGGAGGGTGGCGATGGTCATATATGGTTAAGCACGAATAACGGGCTTGCTAAATTGGACCGCAGGGATAATACCTTTACCACTTACAATTATTCGGATGGTATCCGGAACCTAGAGTTCAATTTCAATGCCTACTATAAGACGAGTTCCGGAGAATTGTTATTCGGAGGTACAAAGGGCGCAACGCTATTCAAACCCGAAGATATCCGTCTGAATACTTTTGTGCCGCCGGTGGTTTTTACAGGCCTGAAATCTTTCAATCAGCCTGTGAAGGTAGGTGGCGATCAGGGGCTTTTGCACGAGGCGATCAATCATACTTCATCCCTGGCATTTTCTTACAATCGTGCCAGCTTTTCGCTGAGTTTTTCGGCTCTGGACTACCTCAACCCCAGCAACAACAATTACCGGTACCGACTGGAGGGGTTGGATGACGAATGGACTTATGCCAAAGGTGAAACGGAAGCTACCTACACCCTGCAGCGGCCGGGGACTTACCTGTTTCGCCTGCGTGGAGCCAACAACGACGGATTGTGGAATCCTGTAGAACGAAATATCTCTATAGAGGTGCTCCCTCCTCCCTGGCGTACGGGCTGGGCTTATTTGAGTTATTTGCTTATCCTGGCATTGGTATTTTGGGGAACGGTTCGCTTCCTGCGGTTACGGCATCAACTCGATATGGAGGCGCTGGAAAAACGGCAACAGGAAGAGCTGCACCAGGCCAAATTGCGGTTTTTTACCAATATCGCTCACGAATTCAGGACTCCGCTTACTTTAATCCTTGGCCCGCTCGAGGATTTGGTTCGGGATCAGCTCACTGTGCCTGTCCACCGTAAACTGGTCTCTGTAGAGCACAACGCGAAGCGGTTGCTATACCTGGTCAACCAATTGCTCAACTTCCGCAAACTGGAGGCGGACCACGAGCGGATGGAGGCTGCAGAGGGCAATGTCGTCCGTTTTTTACAGGAGATTTACCTGTCCTTCCAGGAGCACGCCCGGAGCAGGCAGATTACCTATGGCTTTCATACAGATGCGGATCCGGTATATCTGTATTTTGACCGGGATAAGATGGAGAAGGTCGTGTTCAATCTGCTATCTAACGCGTTTAAGTTTACGCCCGACGGCGGTCGGATCGCGCTGCGGCTGCAGCAGGACGAGCACTTCGTGCGCATTACTGTACAGGACAGCGGAAAGGGCGTACCTGACGAACTGCAGGAGCAAATATTTAAGCGTTTTTATGAGAAGGAGGCTACCTTCAGGCATTCCTTTAAGGGCACGGGCATTGGGCTTGCCGTATCCAGGCAGTTGGTAAGAATGCATCACGGTAAAATAAGCCTTGAGAGCGAAGAAGGTAAGGGCGCTACCTTTACGGTGCAATTACCCTTAGGGCGGGCTCATTTTAAGGACGAAGAGCTGATAAGTGAATTTCGGGACAGTGAGGATATCCGGCAGTATATCTCGGTAACAAAACCATCAGCCGAGGCTTACGATACGGCTCCAACCACCACTGAAGCCGGGCCCTCCGGCGACGCTCCACTGTTGCTCATCGTTGAAGATAATGAGGAGGTGCGCTCCTTCATTGAAGCTATTTTCAAGGCAGAATACCGTCTCATAACTGCTGCCAATGGAGAAGAGGGTCTCGAAAAGGCGATAAAAGCTGCCCCCGATTTAGTGATCAGTGATGTGATGATGCCCAAAATGGATGGGATTACCCTCTGTCGGAAGTTGAAAACAGACCTGAGCACCAGCCACATACCTGTACTGCTCCTCACGGCACGTACAGGCCTGATATTCAAGCTGGAAGGCCTGGAGACCGGTGCAGATGATTACCTGACCAAACCCTTTAGCCCTAAAGAGCTCAACCTAAGGGTTCGTAACCTCCTGTCTTTGCGCCAGAAATTGCGAGAGAAATTTGAGCGGATCACTAACCTGTCTCCAAAAGAAATTGCTGTGACTTCAGCGGATGAAAGGTTTTTGGAGCAAGCACTTCAGATAGCGGAAGAGCAAATTGGCAACGCTGATTTTACAGTAGAGGATTTTGCCCGGGCGCTAAATGTTAGCCGCCCTTTACTGTTTGTGAAAATCAAGGCGCTAACCAATCTTACGCCCAATAACTTTATTAAGGATATCCGGCTGAAGCGTGCCGCCCAGCTCCTGAGTCAGCAGAAACTGAGCGTATCTGAAGTGGCCTATCAGGTTGGGTTCAGAGACCCCAGATATTTTAGTAAATGTTTTCAAAAGTCTTTTGGGCAAACGCCCACTTCTTTTACAGAAGGCGTTCCACCTTCCGTTAAATGAGGCTACGAACGGCGCTTATTTGTATGGTAAATTAGAGGCTTGCCAACCGTGCCCCCGCCTTTTTGGGCTTATTCGTGGCCCCGCATAGGGCAGCCCCCTGTCAATGATCAAGCGTTTCCCAAGAGGTTAAACCTCGAAATAGCTCCTCCTATCCTCTCCATTATTTGTAATAAAGAAGCCGCTAAAGGGAAAAATTAGTTGGTTTAATTGATTGACTATTAG